>NZ_CP080417.1:4307704-4661557 GCF_019457535.1 Shewanella halotolerans
TGTGATGAAACCCTGATATTCGACCGATTCAAAGCTAGCCTCCTCGTCGATAGTAATAAAGAGTTCGGTCTCCTTCGTGAGTGTCACTAGCTGCGCCATCTCCTCGGCAAGCTGTTCGTTCTCGAGACCATCTATATCCTGAGCCAATGCACCTGTACTCAGAACAACCAAGGCCAGCGATAGGAGTGTTTTCTTCATATATTTACCTTCTTCATAGTTAATCAAATCTCGTCTAGGGGACTTCTGTCGACCAGAGTTCGTCGCTGTTCACCTTGTCGTAGCCATATTGGTACAAGGCCTTCATGTACTCTAAATCGAACATATCTTTAGTGGCTTTAGGGGCATCAAACTCATCGTCAACATAGGCGAAGCGGAGGTCTAAGCCGGTCATCTCGCTGAAATAAAGCATGCGGTAGAGATCGCCTTTAGCCTGCTGAATCGTCATGCTGGCAATGCTTCTGCGTAGCAATTGCACGCCTTTATCTTCGGTGGCCGAGTAAGGCACCTTCAGCATGCCATTGCGGATAACATGCACCTGAGGTGCGCTAGACAGACCGAGCGCCTGATTTACCTTGTGATAGTCAATATTGACCACCTCGAAAAACATCTGCACTGTGAGGCCACCGTCGACATGCAGCTCCTCGAGGCGCTGATTGTCATGATCCACAGCGATAAACTGAGGTGGAAAGACCCCGGGAATTGACGAACTGGCCGCTAGGATCTGATGGATCAGATGCACCTTGTTCGGTAGATGACTCTCGGCAATACGGCCAAGGTTCCAAACCACCAGCTCTTCCGAGTCGAAATGGGTGGTCCCGATAAACAGGCGACGACCAGCCTTATGTTGCAGGGCTATCTGCTCTATCATCTCCGGGGTATAGACCTGTTCGATAAACTCAAACATCTGCTCACCATTGGTAAAGGCATCTTTGATGAGGGTATTCAGCAAGTTATGTTTGCCTAAGATCATCTTGTCGTTGATCCCCAGCATGACCTCTTTAAGACGCGGGATCTCGTCTCCACCGACAAACACGAAGGGCGCAATGAGTGACCCTGCGCTGATCCCCGTAATGATGGTGTACTCTTGCAGCTGCTGACTGTCGTACAGACCGTTAATAATGCCGGCGCCAAATGCCCCATTGGCACCCCCACCAGACAGGGCCAGAATATTCAATCTGTCGCCCTTGACCTTAAGTGGGGTCGAACCGTCCTTAGCATCGTAGAGAAAATCTGAGGTCTCATCGGCCCAGACTCTAAAAGGTTCGTCCGTCTGCTGCTGAATGTCAGCCGCCAGGGTCACTGCTCTGTAGTTTTCTTTGGTAACACGGGTTTCCAGCGTATGCGTCGAACTGCACGCCGCGAGAAATATCGCCAAAAATACGGTAATGGGTAGACGGCCCATGACGCTCTCCTTTCCACACACTATGTGGTTTATTCAGTAACGACGAACAGGCAGTTCCTATTCGCCAGGTAAGTTGATTGCCCCATCGCAATGCTTTTGCAGACAAGGGCATTGTCGATTGGTCATAGTTTAATCAGTAAATGGGGAAGCTATTAATCGCATTTGAAGGACTTCGCCCTACAAAGCGAGATGGGAGGCGAAGCGAGGCGGAATCTTTGCCGCCTGGCTCTAGCTGTTTCAGGGGAAATAATATTGAGGAAAAGGCTTGGCTTTTGGCTTTTGGCTTTTGGCTGTTGGCTGTTGGCTTTTAATCGAGTTTATAAGCCGCGCTTGAAGTCTAACCTCCACATCTCACCCATAGGATTTGGGAAATACCGACGTGATATCGGGGACATCACCGACCATGTGATCACGACATTGGTACTTCCATGTACATTCCCCCGCCGCACAGGCGCTAGGCTAACCAAGCGGCCATGGAAGTAAACAACCCCACTAAACACCAGTTCAGGTCGACGCTAAGAATCGAAACGCCTATGGTTCCCGGCTGCACCTGCCGCAGGTAATAGATTAACCACCAAGCCATGGTGTCAAATAACTCAGCTAAACAACCGTATGAGCCAGAAGCTTAATTGCTTAAATTCATCACCTCGAATGACAACAAATAATGCTTAGTCGAAGAGACGTTTAGATGAGGGTGTAAGCACGCTTTTGGCTCTCGGCGGCATGGCCAAATATGTTCCCTACATTTATTGGCATTCCCTACATCCATGTAGGTCAGTACCGCCGTGAAGCCCACATGGATGTGCTCAAAAAACATCCCTGTTTAACAGCCAGTTCGGCATCCATGCCTCTCGTTCGTGAGCCAGAAGCTGCGCTTCACTCACCGTGCCAAAAGAGTGCTTGCACATCCCTCGCCGGGCAGGCGATAGGTTAACCATGCGGCCATGGTGTCAAATAACTCAGCTAAACACCCATATCATCTAAGGCTCTAAGGAATCCAACTTGGCGCCACGGCTGAACATCTGGCCAGCTAACGCCAGATACAAAAAACCCCGGCCATCTGCATGGTCGGGGTTTTGGGCTAATCGACTGCACCTAAAAGGTGCGGGTCAAATTAAGCGTCTTTCGAGGCGCGGCTAGCACGCTTACGATCGTTTTCGGTCAGGTGACGCTTACGCACGCGGATGCTTAGCGGAGTCACTTCTACCAATTCGTCGTCATCAATGAACTCGAGCGCCTGCTCTAGGGTCATCTGGATGTGCGGTGTCAGTACCTGAGCTTCGTCGGTACCAGAGGCACGCATGTTGGTCAGCTGCTTACCTTTCAGACAGTTAACTGTCAGGTCGTTAGCGCGAGAGTGGATACCCACTACCTGGCCTTCGTAAACTTCTGCCGCGTGACCGATCATCAGACGACCACGATCTTGCAGACCGAACAGGGCGAAGGTCAGTGCTTTACCGGTAGCGTTAGAGATCAACACACCGTTCTGACGTTGGCCGATATCGCCACCCTTCACTGGACCATAATGGTCGAATGAGTGGTAGATAAGACCTGTACCAGAAGTGGCTGTCATAAACTCGGTTTGGAAACCAATCAGGCCACGGCTAGGAATGATGAAGTCGATACGCACACGGCCTTTACCGTCTGGCTGCATGTCGCGCATGTCGGCCTTACGGGTACCTAGCTTCTCGATCACCGCCCCTTGGTGCTCTTCTTCAACGTCAACGGTTAGGGTCTCGTATGGCTCGCACTTCTCGCCGTCGATCTCTTTAACGATAACTTCTGGACGTGATACGGCCAGCTCGTAGCCTTCACGACGCATGTTTTCGATAAGGATAGACAGGTGAAGCTCACCACGGCCCGATACGCGGAAACGGTCTGGGCTCTCTGTCTCTTCGACGCGCAGTGCCACGTTGTGTACCAGTTCCTGTTGCAGACGCTCAAGGATGTTACGTGAAGTCACGTACTTACCTTCTTTACCAGCGAATGGCGAGGTGTTTACCTGGAAGGTCATGGTCAGTGTTGGCTCGTCAACAGACAGAGGAGGCAAGGCTTCGGCGCTGCCCACTGCACATACAGTGTCAGAGATCTTCAGCTCGCCAAGACCTGTGATCGCTACGATGTCGCCGGCATTAGCTTCAGTCACTTCATGACGGTCCAGACCCATGTAGCCAAGTACCTGGCCGATCTTACCGTTACGCGTGGTGCCATCGGCGCCCACTACGGTAACCTGCTGGTTCACCTTAACGCTACCGCGCTTGATACGGCCAACGCCGATAACGCCCACGTATGAGTTGTAGTCCAGCTGAGAGATCTGCATCTGGAAGGCACCTTCGGCATCGGCGTCAGGTGAAGACACTTTCTCGACGATGGTCTCGAACAGTGGCGTCATGTCAGTACCAGTCTCTTCAGGATCCAGAGTCGCGAAACCGTTCAGTGCAGAGGCATAAACGATTGGGAAGTCTAGTTGCTCGTCGGTAGCACCCAGGTTGTCGAACAGATCGAATACTTGATCGATAACCCAATCAGGGCGCGCACCCGGACGGTCGATCTTGTTGATCACTACGATAGGCTTAAGACCTTGAGCGAAGGCTTTCTTAGTCACGAAACGTGTCTGTGGCATTGGACCATCGACCGCATCAACTAGCAGTAGCACACAGTCAACCATAGAAAGTACACGTTCAACCTCGCCACCGAAGTCGGCGTGGCCAGGGGTATCAACGATGTTGATACGGTAATCGTTCCACTTGATGGCAGTATTCTTCGCCAGAATCGTGATTCCACGTTCCTTTTCAAGATCGTTGGAATCCATCACCCGCTCAGCGGCCTCTCCTCGAGTCTCAAGGGTTCCAGACTGTGCCAGCAACTTATCAACCAGGGTCGTTTTACCATGGTCAACGTGTGCAATAATGGCGATGTTACGTAAATTCTCTAACACGGATAAACCTCTTACCATCGAAAAAATAGGGTATTGATAACAGCCCTAATAATAGCTGTTGCAATAAAAAACGTGCCATTCTACTCTAGCGAGGGGCTCTCGCACAGGATTATTTTTTAGTCAGCTATGAATAGTCATGTTTATATTGGTGCGCACCATATTGGTGAATGCACCATCAAGAGGCATCAGCTGCACCTTTATGGTGCAATAACGAGATTCCCGCCACCTACCTTCTTTATTGTTCCCATAAAAATCAATACGTTAAACTTTTGGCACGAGTCTAGCTTTACTCATGCCAGAACCGCGTTGGTCGCAACGCTGAATGATATAAGAAGGGCATCCCCTCTACTCTACTCGGAGACTTTAGAATGTCAGTTGAATCAGTTTTACAACAACTAGAAGAACTTGAAGTTAAGTTTGTTGATTTGCGTTTTACCGATACTAAAGGTAAAGAGCAGCACGTATCTATTCCTGCTCACCAGGTTGATGCCGATTTCTTTGAAGACGGTAAAATGTTCGACGGTTCATCTATTGCTGGTTGGAAAGGCATTAACGAGTCAGACATGGTACTGATGCCAGACCCAACGACCTTCGTTCTTGACCCGTTCACCGAAGAAACCACTGCCCTGATCCGCTGTGACATTCTCGAGCCAGGCACTATGACTGGTTACGACCGCGACCCACGCTCTATCGCTAAGAAAGCCGAAGAGTACATGGTTTCTACCGGCATTGCCGATACCGTACTCATTGGTCCTGAGCCAGAGTTCTTCCTATTTGACGACGTTAAGTTCGGCACCGACATGTCAGGCTGTTTCGTTAAGCTAGACGCTAAAGAAGCGGCTTGGAACTCAGGCACTCATTACGAAGACGGCAACACAGGTCACCGTCCATTCGTGAAAGGCGGTTACTTCCCAGTAGCACCGGTTGACTCTTCTCAAGATCTTCGTAGCGCCATGTGTCTTGTTCTGGAAGAGATGGGTCAAGTAGTTGAAGCTCACCACCACGAAGTGGCGACTGCCGGTCAGAACGAGATCGCGACTCGCTTCAACAAGCTGACTGAAAAGGCTGACGAAATCCAGATCCTTAAGTACGTGGTTCACAACATGGCCCACGCTTACGGCAAGACGGCGACCTTCATGCCTAAGCCAATCGTTGGCGACAACGGTAGCGGCATGCACGTTCACCAATCACTGGCTAAAGACGGTGTAAACCTCTTCTCTGGTGACAAGTATGCGGGTCTGAGTGAGACTGCTCTGTACTACATCGGCGGTATCATCAAGCACGCTCGCGCGCTGAACGCCTTCACTAACCCAAGCACCAACTCGTACAAGCGTCTTGTGCCTCACTTCGAAGCACCAGTCATGCTGGCCTACTCGGCACGTAACCGCTCTGCGTCTATCCGTATCCCAGTAGTGCCAAGCCCTAAGGCACGTCGTATCGAGACTCGCTTCCCAGATCCAACGGCTAACCCATACCTGGCGTTCGCTGCACTGCTGATGGCTGGTCTTGACGGTATCCAGAACAAGATCCACCCAGGCGAAGCCATGGACAAAGATCTATACGATCTGCCAGCGGAAGAAGCGGCTGAGATCCCACAGGTTGCAACCTCTCTTGAGAACGCACTTGAGAACCTGGATGCAGACCGTGAGTTCCTTACCAAAGGCGGCGTATTCTCTGATGACTTCATCGATTCTTACATCGCGCTGAAGACAGCAGAAGCTGAGAAAGTGGCTCGCACCACTCACCCAGCCGAGTTCGAACTGTACTACAGCCTATAATCCTCGCCTCTAAGCTAGGATTAGTGCTCGAAAAGGCCGCCCCATGAGGCGGCTTTTTTTATGGCTTTTATTCGATGCCGGGACTCTCTTTTCAACTCCCAGTAAAGACTCCACCGATGCGAAACGTGCATCGCGCTGAAGACAACAGAAGCTTCGAGTCTGGCTCGCACCACCCAGCCGAGTTCGAACTGTGCTAAAACCTGTAAGCCTATAATCCTTGCCGCTAAGCTAAGATTAGCGCTCGAAAAGGCCGCCACTTAAGGCGGCTTTTTTATGCCTTTTTACCACCAGATAAACTTGGCTTAAGCGCCTGACGTCGGGCATAAAATTGATTTAACTTTATGGCCAAACTGCTATCATGATCACGCCGAATCACTTACTTTAGAATCCCATTATGTCTAGCCGCGATCCCTTCCAGTCTTTCACCTGGCACAGCGATATTTTTAGCTGTCAGAGCAATGATATCAGCAGCTTCTATGCCCGCTTAGAAAAGCAGGCAAGTCGCCTCGGGCTACAGGCGCGCAAGCTGGGTGATGCCGGTCCGCATCCGCTGGAACTCTATCAGTCGCCGGCGCAGAAGGCGGATCAGCCCTCGATATTGATCAGCGCCGGCTTTCATGGCGAAGAGGCCGCCGGCCCCTGGGGGCTGCTCTACTTCCTCAACGAACTGGAACCCGATCTCTTCGGCCAGCTCAACCTTAGCCTGCTGCCGCTGGTGAACCCCACAGGTTTCAAGCGTGGCCATAGATTCAACAAGTTGGGACAAAACCCGAATCGTGGCTTCGTGTTAGAGAACGGCCGTGGCCGCAGCAATCAGGACACCTCGAGCGAGGGTGAGATCCTGCTGGCTCACTCTCAGCTGCTGGCCGCCGCCAGTAAAGATGGCATCCTCACCTGCCATGAAGATGTATTGCTTACAGACACCTACATCTACTCCTTCGAGGCCAACCAGCACCCAGGCCAATTCAGTCGCGAGCTGCGCGACGCCCTGGGGCACTATTTCCCCATCGCCCAGGACGGACTGATCGACGACTGCCCAGTGAATGATGGCATCATCTTCAACCATTTCGACCTCTCCTTCGAGGCCTTTCTGGTGCGACTGGGCGCCAGCGTCGGCGTCTGTAGCGAGACTCCGGGCCAGCAAAGCTTCGATCAACGCATCCTGGCTAACGCCGCCATCATCAAACGTTTCGTCGAGCTGACCCTAGCAAAGCGTTAAAAGAATGAGCGAAGCGATAAGGGCATAAGCAAAGCGTTAAAGGAATGAACGAAGCGCTAAAACATTAGTGAAACGCTTGCTCCAATAGAAAGCCAGGCACTCGGCCTGGCTTTTTGCTATCTGTTTTACGGTCATTCACTCACTACTGCGGGAGTAACGGCAATTAGGCTAGCGACAGAAAGGCGCCAGGGCATCCAGCAGTCGCTGCATATCCTGCTCGCCGTTGTAGATATGGGGCGAGATCCGCATCCCCTGCTTGCGCACATCCAGGCTAATATCCGCCTGGGTCAGTGCCTCGACCGCCGTTTGCTGGGCTTCACCGAAGTCTAAGATGGCCGTACCGCTACAACGAGCCGGATCCGAGGGTGAGACCAGGGCATCACCCACCTGACGCCAGATGCGCTCCAGCTGCATCAGGTTGTGCTGGCGAACCTTGTCGCTACCCAGCTCGGCAAAATAGCCAATGCTGTGGGCCGCGAGGGCGAAAGGTGCCACAGACGGCGTGCCGCCCCAGAACTTGAGCGCCGAGTCGTGATAGCGAAAATCGTGAATATCGAACTCGAAGGGGTTCTCATGGCTGAACCAACCCACATCCTGGGGTGAGCAATGCACCAGCTGATCGGCGCTCACCCAGAGGTAGGCCGCCCCCGGCCCGCCGCAGAGCCACTTGACGCTGGAGCCCAACATGAAATCTGGCTTGAGGGCATTAAGATCCAGGGGCAATACCCCGGCGGCCTGCGCCACATCCACCAGCGAGAGCGCCCCCAGCTCGCGCACCTTAGGTACTAGATAATCCAACGGCGCCTGCTGACCCGTGTTGGAATAGGCGTGGCTGATAAACACCAGATCGATATCATCGGTCAGATGTGCCTGCCACACCTCGGCCAGACTCACATCCAGGTTAGCCGGGATGAAACGTAACTCAGCCTCAGGCAGCGCCTGACGTAAGGCAAAGCCCATGCTGGGAAAATCGTTCTCGCTCATCAGGGTCACGGCGCCGGGGCGGCGCAGCCTTGAATGGGACTGCACCAATTTGGTGAGACCGCTGGAAAGGTTAACCTGAGGGCAAAACAGCCGAGTCTCGCTGTTGAACAGCCTAGCGAGCTGAACGCGAAAATCCTCCACCACAGAGAGCCAGTCACCCCAGGGCTCTCGCCCCGAACCCTGCCAGGGCAGGAAGAAACGCTCGTCGAACGCCTGGCGCAGACTCTGCAGCGGCCTGCCCACCGAGTGGTTGAGCAGGTAGACTGACTTTGGCATCACAAAATCATTCTGGTACATGGCTTACCCCTCTAGGCTGGCGCGCAGCCTGGCGATGTCGTCGAAACGGGTGCGTATGTCATCGCGCTTGGCGGCGGCGCGTCTGTCTCTGAGTTTCTCCAGCGCCCCCAGCAGCACAGGCAACGGCGGGCCACTGGCGGTAACCTTGTCGATATGCTGGCTCTCCATCTGCTTGGCAGGCTGAGCGATATACTTCTCCACCAGCTGATCATGGTGTTGTATCGCCCCCTGGCCATGGGCCTCACACACCCGCAGGAACTGCGCTAGATTCTCCTGGTACCAGGGATGGTCACGCATATCCATGGCGGCGAGGAAATCGTCCATCAGGCTGGTGCGGCGCATGCAGTCACGCAAGATGCGCTGATCTTCCGGCATCATGTAGAGGAACTTATCCACCAGCAGTTGAGAGTAGGCCGACTCGTTGGCGAAGCAGAGCCCCAGCTGCAGGTCGATCACATTGATGCCGGCAAAGTCACCAGCATTGGCGCCGCGATACACCTGCTGGCCGACGCGATAGGGCTTGTAATAGGGACGCACGCTGTTGAAAAACGCCTGGGTATCGAGGCGATCGAATAGCGTCTGATTGGAGGCGATCACCTGCTGAAGCGCCACCAGGGCGACCTGTAACAACTCGGCGGTCATGGGGTGGGAGATCCCCAGAGGCTGGATCTTCAGTAGTGCATCGGCCGCCCGCTTGTAGGCGAGGATCCCCTTGGTGTTGTAGTCGACGAACAGCTTCTCGTCGTCGAGATCGGTAAAGCGCTTATAGAGGCCGTTAACGGCGCGATTGTGAGTAGTCAGATGGGCGGTGGCAAAGCGTGGCGTCACCCCGATGGAGGCGCCTATATGCATGGCAAGCGCCGAGGCCTCCAACAATGGCGAGCTGGTTTCGCGGCTCGGCTCTGTGATCTCGTGGCGACGACAGGCCGCCATGTAGAGGCCCACGTTACCCAGCAGATCGAAGGCGGCATCGAAACCCTCGTCGGTATTGCCCTCATCCAGCAGCGCCTTGATGAGCGTCCGGCCTTCGGCCTCCAGCCGGGCCTTAAGCTCGTCGCCTATGCCCACCACGTTAGCGGGGTCGCTTTGCTGCATGTAGAGGCGCTCCAGCGCCGAGTTAATCTCGACAAACTCCTGCCTGATCCAGTGATCGAAGGCCGCGACATCTTGACTCATAGGGTAGGTATCTCTTGGTTATTTTAATAATGACTCAATAAGCTACCACTAAGCCATTAGCGCAAACCTGCAATATCAATCCGGTAAACAGAGATTTTTTAGTGGATTCCGATAAAAATAACCACTTTAATAATCTTATCCAACAAATCAGCCCTAGAGCCCAATCGAGGGACAAGAGACCTATGCGATGAAACTGGACAGCAAAGACAAGCAGATCTTAAGCATACTGCAGGAGGAGGGACGCCTGCCCGTGGCCGAGTTGGCCAACCGGCTCAACCTCTCCGACACCCCCTGCCTGCGGCGCATCAAGAAGCTGGAGCAGGCGGGCTTTATTCAGGGCTACAGCGCCAGGCTCGACCCTAAGTCGCTGGCACTCAATGTGATTGTCTACGCCTTCGTGCGCCTCACCGAGAACTCTGCCGCCTATGGTGAACAGTTCGAGCAGGAGATGAGCCGTCTGCCTCAGGTGCAGGAATGCTCAGTGATCACCGGTGCTCACGACTACCTACTCAAGATAGTCGCCCACGATCTGCTGGAATATGAAGGCTTCGTCAAACACTCACTGGGCGGCCTCAAGTGTATCGCCAGCATAGAGTCGACCGTGGTGCTGAAACAGACCTTCTCCCGCCATCAACTGCCAATCACATAGGGCCTGTTTATCTTTCAGGTTTAATTTTTGTTCAATCTCAACGCGTTGTGCTCAAGGCCTGAGCCATGAGGCATAGTTGCACTATGGGAATGGCAAATAACCAAGAAATCGCTTGGAACGATTTCTAACAGCTTGTGGTGAAAGGCAGGAAGCCTTTCACAATGAGATAGACGCGTTGAGATGAACCCCTTGGGCTGCGCTTGTAGGCAATTTCTACTGCGTTATCGCCAGCTTGTGTAGCGTAACTACACGGCACAGGCTCTGCCTTGTATCAATCACCTACAAACGGCAGCAAAAACAAACAGGAAAGGTCAACAGGCCCTAGCCCTGATGCTTTTTACCGCGAAAGCGACTAATCTGTAGCAAAGACAAGGTATAAAAGGAATGCTTATGCGCCCGATATTGCTGTTTACCCTGCTGTTAATGACCCTTGGGGCTCAGGCAGCCATCTATAAATGGGTCGACAAGGATGGCAAGGTTCACTACTCGGATACCCCGGTAGAAAACTCCACCCAGGTCGAGTTTAAGGAAAATACCGAAAACCAGATCAAGCTGCCGCCCCCTGTGGTACGCGAGCCGCTAACCCCCGCCAAGGAGGAGCCCAAGGAGCTCTACAAGCTGACCATCTCCAGCCCCAGCGAAGAGGAGACCCTAAGGGACAATAACGGCAATATCACAGTGATCGGCTCCATCACCCCAGATCTCGCCGCCGGTCATGTGCTGGTGCTCCTAATGGATGGCAAGGTGGTCAGCACGCCTCAGGCAAGCCCGGTATTTACGCTGGAAAATGTGGATCGCGGCGAGCACAAGTTTGAAATCAAGGCCTTGGCACAAAACGGCAAACAACTTGCATCGACCCCCCCTAGAACCGTATTTCTTCACCGGGCGACCATAAATGCGATTCCTAGGGCGACCCCTCTCGGGGGCGGTTAAAAATTTATATCTTAATTTTTAATAACTTAGAAAATCACATCCCAAAACAGTCCCGGTGAAGATAGCTTGCAGCGTGCACCAAATTGGTGCACCATTATGGTGCAACCTACTTCCCGGGAGTCGTAAATGAACACAGACCCTCTGCTCAATCATCTGGTGACGGCCGTGCTCGTCATCTCAGATGATCTCAAGCTGTGCTATGCCAATAGCGCGGCCGAGCAACTGCTTGGGTTAGGCAGTCACCGCCTCACGGAACACAGCCTGTTAGACTGCTGCCAGCTGCTGAGCATAGATCATCAGCTGCTGCGCACTGCCATTCGCGAACACCAAGGCCTGACGGTCAACACCGCCAACCTGGTGACCCTGGATGGTCAGGGTCATACGGTCGACATGACACTCACCCCGCTGGAAGTCCAGCCGGATCAGCCCGAGCAAGGGGTGCTGGAGCTGCGCCAAGTGGACCAGCAAAGACGGATACATCAGCAGCTGACCCTGGATGCCCAGCAGCAGGCGGCCCAGTATCTGGTACGTAACCTGGCCCATGAGATCAAGAACCCCCTAGGCGGCCTCAGAGGCGCGGCCCAGTTGCTGTCCCGCGAGCTGGAAGACGCCGACCAGCGCGAGTTTACCGACCTCATCATAGAGCAGGCCGATCGGCTGCGTAACCTGGTCGACCGACTGCTTGGCCCGCAGAAACCCACGGAGCACAGCCTGCACAACATCCATGCGGTGATCCAGAAGGTGCTCAAGCTGGTGAGCGTCACCCTGCCGGGCAATATCCACCTGATCCAGGACTATGACCCCTCGATCCCGGATATCGAGATGGATCAGGAGCAGCTGCAGCAAGCGGTACTCAATATAGTGCAAAACGCCATCCAGGCGCTGGAGACGGTGGAAGACGGCGGCGAGATCCGCATCAAGACCCGCACCCAGCATCAGGTCACCATAGGCACCACACGCCACAAGCTGGTGCTGGCGCTCTCCATCATAGACGATGGCCCGGGGATCCCACCCGAGCTGATGGATACCCTCTTCTACCCCATGGTCACGGGCAGAGAACAGGGCTCCGGACTTGGGCTCTCCATCGCCCATAACTTTGCCAGGCTCCACGGCGGACGCATCGACTGCGCCTCTGTGCCGGGCAAGACAGAATTTACCATACTGCTGCCGCTCAAGAGCTAGCACAGGTGACCTTAGAGCATTCAACTTAAGAGAGTAGGTGTATGACAGAAAAAGTTTGGGTTCTCGATGATGATAGTTCGATACGTTGGGTGGTCGAACGGGCGCTCAAAGGCGCCAAGATAAGCTGCGCCAGCTTCGCCGCCGCCGAATCCCTGTGGCAGGCATTGGAACAAACCCAACCCCAGGTGATCATCTCGGATATCCGCATGCCGGGCACCGATGGCCTGACCCTGCTGGATCGCCTGCAGCTGCACTATCCCCACATTCCCGTGATCATCATGACGGCCCATTCCGACCTCGACAGCGCCGTCAGCGCCTATCAGGCGGGAGCCTTCGAGTATCTGCCCAAGCCGTTCGATATCGACGAGGCGATCGGCCTGGTGGAGCGCGCCCTGAGCCATGCCAAGGAGCAGTCACCCAAGGTCATTAGTCAGCCCGAGGTCAAGGCGCCGGAGATTATCGGCGAGGCACCGGCCATGCAGGAGGTGTTTCGCGCCATCGGCCGCCTGTCACGCTCCTCCATCAGCGTGTTGATCAACGGTCAGTCGGGCACGGGTAAGGAGCTGGTCGCCGGCGCCCTACATAAACACAGTCCGCGCAAGGACAAGCCCTTCATCGCCCTCAACATGGCGGCGATCCCCAAGGAGCTGATTGAATCTGAGCTGTTCGGCCACGAAAAGGGCGCCTTCACCGGCGCCGCCAACGTGCGTCAGGGCCGCTTCGAGCAGGCCGATGGCGGCACACTGTTTCTCGACGAGATCGGCGACATGCCGCTGGATGTGCAGACCCGTTTGCTGCGGGTATTGGCAGACGGTCAGTTCTATCGTATCGGTGGTCACTCGCCGGTGCAGGTGGATGTGCGCATCATAGCCGCGACTCACCAGAACCTGGAGTCTCTGGTAGCCAAGGGGGATTTTCGTGAGGATCTCTTCCACCGCCTCAACGTGATCCGGGTGCATCTGCCGCCGCTATCACAGCGCCGGGAGGATATTCCTCAGCTGGCACGCCACTTCCTGGCCACCGCCGCCAAGGAGATCAGCGTCGAACCTAAGATACTCACCAAGGCGACCGCCGACACCCTGGCCAGCCTGCCCTGGCCCGGTAACGTGCGTCAGCTGGAAAACACCTGTCGCTGGCTCATGGTGATGGCCTCGGGCCAGGAGATCTTGCCTCAGGATCTGCCGCCCGAGCTGCTGACACCCAGCAACAGCCACGACAATTCACCCCAGGCGGGCAGCGGTGGCTGGCAGGAGGCCCTGACCCAGTGGATAGATCAACGCCTGAGCGAAGGCGAGAGCGATCTGCTGACACAGATACAGCCTGCGTTTGAAAAGATATTGCTAGAGACGGCGCTGAAACACACCAAGGGACACAAACAGGAAGCAGCTAAGCGCCTGGGCTGGGGTCGTAATACCCTGACGCGTAAGCTGAAAGAACTCGAGATGGATTGAGTGAAAGCACCCAGCCTAGGCTGGGTGCTTTGGCGCCTCTTCCGCAGGCGCATTGTTTGCGCTAACAACAACACTCTCAGACTGACACTCGGATTCGATGACTTCACGTGGCATAGCCGCCTGCCATAAAGCCCCTACCCATAAACTTTGATTCGCTTTCATTAACCTTGCCCTCATTTTGCCAACTGGATCAAAGTAATCTTAAGGCGACTATTAGTAAAATGAATAAATAGTATCCCGTGAATGCCAAATTAGAATGAACATACCAATCAAAACCTTACATTATTTTCTCACCCTGGTTGAAACGGGAAATTTTACCCGGGCGGCGGAAAAGTCTTTTATCACCCAACCAACCCTGAGCAAGATCATCCAGCGACTAGAGGAAAATCTCGGCCAGCAGCTGCTGCACAGGAATAATCAGAAGATAGAGCTAACCCAGGCAGGCATACTGCTGGAGAACAGCGCCCGGGAGATCTTGGGCCAATGGCACAGGCTGCAGGAGGACCTTACCAATCTGAGCGGCCTCAAGTCTGGACACCTGCGCCTTGGGGTCTGCCCCATGATGAGCAGCCTGATCATCGACCTGCTCACCGCCTTTCGCCAGCAATATCCGGGCATAGAGCTACAGATGTATGAGTATGGCGGCTTCGGCTGCGAGCAGGCGCTGCTCAACAACAGCCTGGATATCGCCTTCACCGCACTGC
The DNA here is from genome assembly GCF_019457535.1 of Shewanella halotolerans. Classification (NCBI taxonomy): domain Bacteria; kingdom Pseudomonadati; phylum Pseudomonadota; class Gammaproteobacteria; order Alteromonadales; family Shewanellaceae; genus Shewanella; species Shewanella halotolerans. Next base: position 4,322,418 of record NZ_CP080417.1, read on the forward strand.
CCACTACCCATGATATCGAGCTGGCCAACCGCGCCCTCACCCGCTATCCGCTGCTGGCCTGCCTGCCCAAGGACCATGCCCTCGCCCAGCAGGAAGCGGTGACCTGGCAGGACTTCGAGGCCTACCCCTTCATCCTCTACAACGAGGACTTCTCCCTGGCCAAGCTGATTACCCGCCTGAGCCACAAGGCCGGCGTGCAGCTCAACATCGCCTTTCGCAGCGGCCAGTGGGACTTTCTGGCAACCATGGTAGAGGCCCAGATGGGGGTCGCCATCCTGCCCGAGCCTATCTGCCACAAGTTGCAGGGCAGCTCGCTGGTGTTCAAGCCTATTCGCCCCAATCTCACCTGGGATCTGGCGCTGATCTGGCGCAAAGACCTGCCCCTGACACCGGCGGCCCAGGCGCTTTTGGATCTCAGCGAGCAGGCCCATCTGCACCCGTGATAAGGGTTAAAATCTACCGGATTTTCAGCCAGCAAAGCTGAGTAAATGACTATCTAAAACTGAGAAGCGGGTCGCCGACAGATAAAATCACTGGTGATGAGTCAGACGGCGCCCGCTTGCACAACAAAGGTGCAAATTTTTTCGCTCGTTATTCAAACGCGGGCCATGGCCGCTGACGCACCATAGTTAGGTGCGCGCCTTTTTGTTTAAAACAATCAACCACCTAAGCTTAGTTTAACTGGTACTAAAGTACCGTTAAAAAGCCTTGCCGCCTCACTTTCCTGCCGTTAGTTTCCCTTAAGAGGTCTGACGTCCGACGTCTGACCTCTGTATCTAAATATTTAAAACCCTGAGTAGCTAAAGCCTGAGTAACTAGGTTCTAGTTACTAAAACCTGAGTAACTGAAACCTGGGTAACTAACACCTGAGTAGCTAACACCTAGTTGCTGAAACTGGTGATTGAAACCAGGTAACAAAACCTAAAACAACATCAAATAAGAGAAATAAGCCAATGAAGATCTATAAAAAGCTCATGATGCTGGGTCTGTTTGCTGTCAGCCCATTGACTTATGCCGCCTCCGGACTCGTGTTTATCCATGGTACCGGGCATCAGACAGATGCGCTGTCGGACTATTGGACACGGGAGTTTGTCGACTCCGTCCGCCAGGGGGCTGCCTCGCCCGATAACTACCTGGTGATCAACTGCGATTTCGACCAATACATGTGGGATGACGCCGCCGCAGGCTGCCTGGCCGGGCAACTCACCCAGTTTATCGAGAGTAAAAACATTAATGATCTTACCCTGCTGACCCACTCCAACGGCGGCAACGTGGTGCGCTGGATCCTCTCCAATCCCACCTGGGACAGTCGCTATCCCAAGATCATCAACGCCACCTCCAAGGTGATCGCCCTGGCACCATCCAGCGGCGGCACACCGCTGGCCGATGCCGTCACCCAGGGCAATGTGTTCGAGACCTCCCTGGGTTGGCTGCTGGGCTATGGTAGCGATGCGGTGAAACAGCAGCAGGTCAGCTGGATGAGCAGCTATAACAACAGCTGGCTCTATGGCACCTCGGGTCGCCCGGCGCTGCCCTCGCCCTTCGAGGTCGTAGTGGGCTCAGATGTCGACTCCGCCTTCTGGGACGGCGACAGCTACTGCGCCGGCTATCAGTATCAGGTGGCACTCGAGACCACACAAAACTGGCTCGACGACTGCTCGGACGGCTTCCTGGAGTGTCAGTCGCAATCGGCTGCGGGCACAGTCTGGTTCAAAGACATTCAGCGCACCGCCGGAAAGGAGCCGCTGAGCCATCAGCAGAGCCGCCGCGCCTGCTTCAATCTCGATATTCTGATCCGCGACCATATTTAGGAGCCATAAGATGAAACCATCAATTAAAATGGCGAGTGTGTTCGCTCTGTCCGCCCTGTTGAGCGCCTGTCAAAACGACGATTCTCAGACAGAAAATACCCCACAGGCCAGCGCAGTGACAGTCACCCAGGTGACCCTGCTAGCGCCCACCTCAGGGGATCTCACCATAGACACCCTGGCCACCACAGAGCTGCCAGCTGTCAATGGTAATCGTGGTGGCGTGAGTTTTAGCGCGCCCATGGGCGCCGCGGCTCAGATCCAGGCCCCAAACCAGCTTGATCAGAGCTGCAGCGATCAGTATTGGCGTACCGTCTCGGGCGCCGAGCTGAATAAGGGGATCATGCTTGCGGTCAGCCAGAGCGATAGCGTGATCCGTGTGGCGCCGCGCGGCGATGCCAGTTCGGGGACCCTGCAACACAGCCCGGCTATCTCGCCGGATCAGCTGCGCCTCTACAAGGTCGACAAACAGAGCGTGGATAAGTCGGCCTCTATGATCCAATCCATGAGCGACCCACAGGCCATGGCGACGGCCGGCATAGTCGATGACTCCAGCGCCCTGAGGCTCTCCAAGCAGGCGACGCCCGGCGTGTATCAGCTGCAGGTGGTCCAGCCCCTTGGGGCCAACGACAGCTATCTGGTTAACGTCAAGGAGAAGGGCAGCCCCTATCAGCTGGCCCTATCGGCGCCTAACCGTTTGAACAGTCAGGCACCTAAGCTGGCGTTCGAGCTTAAGCTGAGCAACAGCGATATCGCTCTTAGTCCAACCGCGACGCTCAAGCAGAGCGATGGTCGCTACCACAGGCTGGCCGTGGTTAAGCAGGGCGATAACTGGCAGGCTCAGCTACCGGATGAGCTGGCGATGCCCAGCAGCAACCTGGGCCTGAGCGAGATCCAGGTCGACGTCGAGACCCGGGTCAACGGCCTGCCGCTTATTCGCACCGTCAAGACCGCCTTCAAACAATATGTGCCGGCGGCCAAGCTGGCGGATCAGGCCAGTATACATTGGCAGAACGCCAAGCCGACCCAGGCGGTGTTCGAGCTGCAGGTGGCCAGCCCTGGACGCTATCAAGTGTCAGCCGTGTTAGTGGGCACTGATGCTCAGGGTAAGCAGGCCAATATCCTGCGCGCCGAGACGGCTCAGTGGCTGGACGCCGATGGCCAGGTGAGCCTGAGCTTCGACGCCGAGCAGCTCAAGGCCTCGGGTCTGGGCGCTCCCTACGCCATCAAGGCGCTGGAGCTAAAAGATCAGAGTCAGATGGCGCGTCTGAGTTACCTGGGCGAGGCCGCCTCACTCTAGCTATATACTAAAAGCCAAAGCGCCCGCTATGGTCACATGGCGGGCGCTTTTTTATTTTCTATTTAACGCCTTACAGCTCGGTATGGGGCTTCACCTTGTCAAAGTCAGCCAGGATGGCGTAGGCACAGGGGATGATAAACAGCACCAGCAGGGTGGAGGCGAAGATACCGAAGACGATCGACACCACCAGGGGCTGCACCACCTGGGCCTGCAGGCTGGTTTCCAACAGCAGGGGCAAGAGACCCGCCGCCGTGGTCAGCGAGGTGAGAAACACCGCCCTGAAACGCTCGCGACTGGCGCTCACCACCGCCTGATGCACACTGTCTCCCTCATCCACATGGTGGCGTATGTACTGCACCAGCAGGATGGAGTCGTTCACTACGATCCCCGCCAGCGAGATGAAGCCCATGATAGAGGGCATGGAGAGGTTATAGCCCAGCAGCAGATGGCCCCAGAGCACGCCGATCAGCGCCAGCGGGATCGCCAGCATCACCACGGCGGGTTCCAGATAGCTCCTGAACTGAAAACTCAGGATGGCAAACAGGCCAAACAGGCCGATGAGGAAGCCTTTTCCCATGGAGCTGCCGGTCTTGGCCGTCTCCTTGGCAGAACCCTCGAAGTCCACCCTCAGCTGAGGATAGCTCTGCTGCACCTGAGCCAGCCACTCGCGCTTTATCGCGGCTATGGTCTCGTTGGCATTGGCGCGCTGATTGTCCACATCGGCCATCACGGTGACGCTGCGCAGGCCATTGATGCGCTGGATACGCACATAGGAGCGCTGATCCTGCAGCAGGGCGATGGAGGAGAGCGGCAGCTGGCTGCCATCACTGAGCATGATGGGGAAGTTGGCCAGGGTCTGTAGATCCCCTGCCTGCAACTTGTTGAGCCGCACCTCGATCTCGATATTTTCCGGCCCTACCTGCACCTCGTCGGCCAGCTGACCGAAGTAGGCGCTGCGCAGCTGGGCCGCCACCAGTTGGCCGTCGATGCCGAAGCTCTCGGCACCGGGGCGCAGGCTCACCTTGATCTCCTCCTTGCCCGGACGCATGTCGTCGAGTATGCCGCTGATGCCATCAAACTGCCCCAAATAGCTCTGCAGCGACACAGACGCCTGTTTCAGCATGTCCAGATCGTCGCCTTGCAGGCGGATCTCTATATCCCGCCCCGCCGGGCCCATGGTCGGCTGCTTGAACACCAAGGATAGCGGCATCGCCAGCTCCCCGGTCTCGATACGCCAATCGCGGATAAACGCCTCGATCAGGGTATTGCGGGTCTCTGCCGACAAGAGATCCAGCCTGACGGTCGCCACATGGGGGCCGCTCTCGCCGGCGTCGGCGTTAAAGTTATATTGTGCCGTGATGTCGCGGATCAGCTCATGCTCATCCTCCACCTCATGGGTGTATCTAGCGCCCACACGCTTGGCACTGGCGATCAGCGTCTCGACCACCTTCTGAGTCTGACTCAGGGAGCTGCCCGGCGGCAGTATTATGCGGGCCTCGGCGATATCGCCATCCAGATCGGGGAAAGGCACAAACTTGAGCGCGCCGCCCACCACCAAAGAGACAGAGATCAGCAGCAGGCCTATGGTGGCGCCGACGCTGACATAGCGCCAGCGCACCATGAAGCTCACCAGAGTCACCAATCTAGTATTACGAAACGCCTCGAAACGGGTCAGAAACTTAGCCTTGAGCTCGCCGATACGATTGGGCTTAATCTCTGCCTTGGCGTGTGACAAGGAGTGATTCAAATGATTGGGCAAGATCAGGAAGGCCTCAAACAGACTGATGGTCAGCACCATGATCAGCACGGTTGGAATGGCCGACAGTACCGCCCCCATCTGACCATCCAGCCCCAGCAGCGCGCTGAAGATCAGCACAGTGGTCAGGAAGGAGGAGACCACACCCGGGGCGACCTTCTGCACTCCCTTCACCACGGCCTCATGGGGCGCCATGCCTCTGTCTATGTGGGAGGCGATCGACTCGGCGATCACTATGGCGTCATCCATCATGATACCGATCGCCATCAAAAGCCCCACCAGGCTCATGAGGTTGATAGACACGCCGAACAGGCTCATCAAGTAGAGTCCGCCGAGGAAGGCGACCGGCAGGCCGGCCGACACCCAGAAGGAGTAGCGCAGGGAGAAAAACAGCCACATGCTGAGGAAGACCAGGATGATCCCCTGCCAGCCGTTGGTGATCATCATCTTCAGCCTGTCTTGCAACACGGAGGAGAGATCGTTGGTCATGGTCAGGCGCACCCCGTCAGGCGCGCGGGCCTGCTCCAGCTCGATAAACTCGCTCACCTTGGCCTTGATCCGCAGCGCGTCGTCGGCCTTGTTCTTCTGCACCTTGATCAGCGCCGCGTTGCTGCCATTAAACTGAATATGCTCCTCATCCAGCTCGAATCTGTCGCTGATAGTGGCGATATTGCCAAGGCGCACCACGCTGCCGTCGGGGTTGGAGGCGACGATGATCTTGGCCAGCGAGGCAGGGGTGACCTTACGCTCATCGAACCTCAGCAGGATATTCTTATCCTTGAGTTCGATATTCCCCGCAGGCATCTTCACGTTCTGGCGGCCGACCTTGTCGGCGATCTCGGCGGCGGTCAGCCCCAGCCTGCGCATATCCGCCTGATTGAGCTCGATGCGCAGCTGATGGTCCGAGAAGCCCGCGATGGAGACCAGGCTCACCCCGGCATCTATCTTGAGACGACGCTTCACATCCTCGGCATAGCTCTTCAGATGTGGCCAACTGGTGTCGGCGACGATGGCGATATCCACCACGGGCTCCGCCCAATCCAGCTCCTTGACGATGGGCGGTTCGATCTGCGCCGGGAAGTTCTGAATCGCGTTGATCTGAGTCTGCACATCCACCAGCATGCGACCCAGATCGGCCTTAGGCTCCAGCTTGAGGCGCATCGAGGCTATCCCCTCCTGGGCGTCACACTTAACCTCTTCGATGTTGGCCAGGCCGTCGACCGCATCCTCCATCCGCAGGCAGATGCTCTCCTCCACCTCGACCGGCGAGGCGCCCGGGTAGACCACGGTCGCCATCACATAGGGCGGGGCAAACTCGGGAAAGGTCTCGCGCTTGATACTGCTCATGTTGAGCAGACCCAGCAGCAGGAAGGCCAACATCAAGAGGTTTGCCAGGGTGGGATGTCTTGTGATGTAGGCGATCACAGCGGCGCCCCTCCCTCATTGGTGACGGGCTTGAGCGACATACCGGGGATGGCCGGGATCAGGTCATTGAGCACCAGGGCGTCACCCGCCTTCAGCTCACCCTCGACGGCCACCTGCTGCTCGTGGCGGAACAGCACCTCGACCGGCTTGATCACCAGCTTCTGCTGGGCATCCATCAGATAGATCTGATCGCCCCGCAGCGCCCGCTCGGGAATAACGAAATGTTCCCTCGGCTTGCCGCTGATCACCGCGCTGACAAACATCCCCTTGGTCAGCGGCGGACGCAGCAGCAGATCCATCTGGCTGAAGTCCTGCTCCACCTCCAGATAGACGCCTATGGTGGCCTGGTTGGGATTGACCGTCTCGGCGACCCGGGTTACCCGCGCCGGCCAGCTAAAGCTATGATTGCCCGCCTGAAAACTTACCTCCGCCTGCAACTCAAACTCGTCGATAGAGGGCATGCTTCTGGGCTGTGATGCCTGCACTAGGCTGCTGACCAGGGCGCGCATATCCTGCAAGGATAACTCCGCCTTGATCTCGGCTGTGCCTAGCCTGTGGGCCACCAGCATCACGGCGCCGGCAGCCACCACCTGATCTTGCTCGATATTGATGTCCGACACCCGCGCATCGAAGGGCAGCACCACCTTGGTCTGGTTAAGGCGGCGTTCGGCGTCCTGCAAGGAGGCCTTGTCGACGCTCAGCTGCGCCTCGCTCACCTTGCGATCGTCGGGGAGCAGCTTGAGGGAACTCTGTAGATCTTCCACCATCTTGGTCTGTGCCAGCAGCGACTGCTTCTGATTCTCCAATTCCGAACTCGATACCAGGTTGCGCTTCTTCAGGGTCAGCTTGCGTTGATACTCCTGTTCGGCCAGCACCAGCTTCTGCTCCTCGATCTTCAGGCTGGTATTGAGGTTTTTCTCCTGTTGATCCAGACGGGTCAGCTGTGCCTGGGTGGCATGCATACTGGCCTGTGCCTGGGCGACCTTGAGCTGGTATTCCAGCGGATCTATCTCGAGCACCAGTGTGCCCTTTGGCAGCATGCGGCCGGTTTCCAGCTGGGGATGGCGATACAACACCTTGCCGCCTACCTCGGCCACCGCCTGCCACACATGCTTGGGCTCGACCCGGCCGAAGCCGATGACTCTGGGGGCGATGGGCTGCTGAGCTAGCGGCACCACCTCGACCGCCCTGGCCTTATCGTATCCGGCCACCAGTGAGGGCGAAGGTTTAAGCAGCGCCGCCAGCAAGATGGCCAGTACGCCGACGCCCACACCGACTAATAGATAGCGTTTCTTGTTATTCATCTCTCTCATCCTTCACATCCATCAGCCCACGCTGCAGTAGACGGGTATTTTGCTCGGCAAGTAGTTGTAGAAAGCTCGGCGTGATCTCTATGCCGACCTTTTCGAGTAAGTTTTCCGGCACGATAAAGGGAAACACCATCATGGCGAAGAAGCTCAGCTGAGCGCAGTGGGCGTCCACATCATCCTTCAGCAGATTCTTATCCTTTAACCGTTGAAATATGGCGATATTCTCGAAGTTAACCACCTCATAGAAGGCCTTGGTCACCTCGGCGTTTTCCGGCAGGCTCTGATCCAGTCCGGCGATGCGCAGCATGAGTCTGGGAAAGTGCGGATGCTTGCTCATGACGCTGTAGTAGGTCTGTAGCAAGGCCGCCGGGCTCTCCTGGCGCGTCTCTCTTTTCGCCTTATGCAGCTGGGCCAGCACGGGCATCGCCGTCTCATGGATCATGGTCGAGAACAACTTCTCCTTGGAGCCGAAGTAGTAACGGATCAGGCCGGGGTCTGTGCCCGCCTGGCTGGCGATCTCGCGGATCGACACCTGAGCATAGGGACGTTCGATAAACAGATTTCTCGCCGCCAGGATCAGCTTATCGCGATTTTGGGTGTCGCCGCTGGGACGGCCGACACGACTTTTAGCTTCTGCCATAAAAATTCCTCAGTAGAGGAATTAATACTAGAAGAACTGGATTTGAATTGGCAGGGAAATAATTCCCCTAAAATCGGGGTTGTGTAGAATTTTCGGCGACGAAACCTGGCTCGGCCTCGCCGCCTGGGGCAGCTTAGATGGGGTCTTGGTGGATCAGCACTTCCACGTGCTCGAACAGGCTTCTCACCCTTGCCTCGGCGGCATCGGCGATGGCGTGGGCCTCCACCAGCGGCAGTCTGCCGTCGAGCTCCAGGTGGCACTGCACGAAGGTGGTCTTGCCCGAGGTGCGGGTACGCAGATCATGGAAGCCGTTGATGCGCGGATCTTTCTCTATCGCCTGGACTATCTTGAGCTTGGTATCGGCATCCAGCTCCCGGTCCAGCAGCGACTGCGCCGAGCGGTAACCCAGATCCACCGCCTGCTGACCGATAAACAGGGCGATCAGTATGGCGAACAGGCCATCGGCCCACCACCAGCCAAACTGCGACAAAACCAGGGCCAGTAGCACGGCGCTGTTGAGAAACAGGTCCGACTTATAGTGAAGGGCATCGGCCTCCACTATGGTGCTGGAGGTCTTGGCCAGGGCGCGGCGTTGCAGCAGCACCAGGGCCAGGGTCAGCACTATGGCGATCATCGACACCACCACCCCCACCATGGCATGGCTGATAGGTGTTGGATTGATCAGCCTGTCGCTGCCATGTAGCAAGAGCAGCAGCGCCGAGCCCAGGATGAAGGCCGACTGGGCCAGGGCCGCCAGGGGCTCGGCCTTACCGTGACCATACCTGTGGTCTTGGTCTGCGGGCACTATGGCATAGCGAATGGCAATGAAGTTGACTATGGAAGCCAGGGCATCGGCGAACGAGTCGGTAAGCGAAGCCAGCATGCTGGCGGAACCTGAATAGAGCCAGGCCGCCAGCTTGATGACTATCAGGGTGAGCGCGGTCGCCACGGCGGCGCGGCTAGCCAGTTTCACCCAAAAATCGTATTGGGAAGTGTCGGTCATAGGGTCATATTACAGCTAACAATTAGCAGGGGAAGAATATGACCCAATTGTAACTCAGTTATCCCCTATGGGCGATCTCCTTTACGTCCGCCACGCTTGGCAAAATTCTCTTTAAATTTAGCCTGCTGCTCAGGGGTAAGCATTTGATAGATTTCGCGTTGCATCTTCATGCGCTCCACCGCGGCCTGCGCTCTGAGCTCGCTGCGCTGGGCCGTCATCGCCTTAAGATCGGCCTCGTTAAAGCTGTCTGAGGTGATCATATCCAGCATCTGCTGTTTGTGGGCCGCACGCACCTCGTCCGATGGACGCTTGGCCTGCATCGCCTCACGGTGCGACTGCATCAGTTCCCTCATCTGAGTACGCTGGGCGTCAGTGAGATCCAGGCCGCGAAACATCTTGTGCATCTCGCCGTGGTAGCCTCTGTGATCACCACGCATCTCATGGCGACAACCGCCGTCATCCGGGCCAGCCGCATACACAGCGGGTGCCAACAGGGCGGCGCTGGTCATTAACGCAAATAATCCTGATTTTAGGGTCATCTTATTCATAATCTGCCTCTTACGCTTATCGCGGATAGTTAGTTCGCTCTGGGAAGAGCTTCGACACTAACAGTTTACGCCCCCCTATGTAATGCAGGGTTTTCCTTAGGTAAACCTCTGTAAAGTTTGCGCAAAAAGTGACAATCTGCTGCCCGTCACGCCTTTACCTAGACTTACATTCTTAGACTGCAATTGACATCTAAAAGGGTATACTCAAGCTGTTATAGGTGTAGAGAGACGTACCATGAGCCAAATTCTGTTAATCGATGACGATCTAGGGCTAGCGGAACTGCTAGCACAACTGCTTGAACTTGAAGGGTTTAACCTCACGCTCGCCCACGATGGCGAGGCAGGACTTGCCCTGGCACTGGAACAGCAGTTCGATCTCATCCTGCTCGATGTCATGCTGCCCAAGCTCAACGGCTTCGAGGTGCTCAAGGCATTGCGGGCCAAGAAACAGACCCCGGTACTCATGCTCACCGCCCGCGGCGACGAGATAGACAGGGTCGTTGGCCTGGAGATTGGCGCCGACGACTACCTGCCCAAGCCCTTCAACGATCGCGAGCTAGTGGCGCGCATCAAGGCGATCATCCGCCGCACCAGCCATCAGATGGACGAGCAGCAGCCCAGCATACTGGAGTTTGCCGACATCAAGCTCGACCCCAGCCGCCAAGAGGTAGTCTGCCAGGACCAGCTGCTGATCCTCACCGGCACCGAATTTAGCCTGCTGTATCATATGATACAGCACAGCGGCGAGGTGCTGAGCAAGGACAACCTCAGCGAGAATGTCCTGGGCAAGAAGCTGATGCCCTTCGATCGCAGCCTGGATATGCACCTGTCTAATCTGCGTAAGAAACTGCCCGAACGCGCCGACGGCCGCCCCAGGGTCAAGACCCTCAGAGGCAAGGGCTACATCTGGCTAACCTGATGAAAATTAGTAGTCTTCCCAACCGCATCTTCATCAAGCTGCTGCTGAGCTTCTGGCTCTGTAGCAGCCTGATCATCGCCATCGTCGGCTTGTTGCCGCTGCTGCAACAGAATCACGATCAGGCCCCTATTCCGCCCCATCTGCAGGGACTGCTAGAACGCGTGGTCGAGCGCATTCAGGAAAGTCCCGAGCTGCTGACCATGAAGCGTGACAAACACTGGCACAGACTCAAGGAGATGGGTAACAAGCCGGTACGCTTCTATGTGGCCGACGAGCAGGGCCAGCTGATCAACAATCAACGTGTCTCCCGCGGCATCCGGCGCTTCATGCTGATGGCCGACGAGGCGGGCCATCCCATCAGCCACCAATTTAAGAGCGAGCTGCTGTTTGGCCCCATGCCCTTCGAGATAGAGGGCAAACGCTACACCCTCTATGGCCGCCTCGCCGAGATGCACCCCAGGCCCTGGTTCTTCTTCTTCGCCGAGAATATCGCCCTCACGCTAACTCTGGCGATCTTGCTCTCGGGCCTCTTGTGTGGCCTGCTGGCCTGGCACTTGGGTAAGCCGCTGCGCGCGCTTAAACAGAGTGCCGAGGCGGTGGCCAGCGGCGATCTCGGCCACAGGGCCGATGCCAGTACCACGGCGCGCAAGGACGAGATAGGCCAGCTGGCGCAATCCTTTAACGCCATGGCCGATGCCATCGAGTCCATGGTCAACAGCCAGCAGCGACTGATCAGCGATATCTCCCACGAACTCAGGACGCCATTGACCCGGCTGCAGCTGGCCCTCGCCCTCACCCGCAAGAAGGGGCAGGCCTCGACCGAGATAGACCGCATCGGCTATGAGGCGGAGCAGCTGGAGGCGATGATCGCCGAACTGTTGGAGCTGTCGCGGGTGAAGCTGGATATCCATGAAAACAAACATCGGCTGTCGCTGTCCGAGACCCTGGGCCAGGTACTGGACGATGCCGAGTTCGAGGCGGAGCAGCAACAGAAGTCCCTGGTGATCGACATAGACGATAGCCTGATGCTGATGCTCAACCCGCGCCCCCTGGCAAGGGCGATTGAGAATCTACTGCGTAACGCCATCCGCTACGCCGAGCAAGAGATCAGCATCAGCGCCACTGCCGAGCCGAATCAGGTGATCCTCACCATCAAGGATGACGGCCCGGGCATAGAGGATGAGGCGGATCTGCAGGCGATCTTCGAGCCCTTCTATCGCCCACAATCGGCGCGAGAGCGCGAATCCGGCGGCTGGGGCCTGGGGCTGGCCATCGCCAAGGCAGCGATTCAGGCCCATCAGGGCCAGATAGTCGCCAGCAACGCCAAGCCCCACGGGCTGGAGATCACCATCAGGCTGCCGCGTTAGTGTGCTGCTGTTCTATTTGCTGCAGCCAGAGTGAGAAAGTTTGCTTACTGGGAATACGTCTATCTGAATGGCCCATTAACTGGGCCATCGCATAACTAAATTGATAATAGGTTTGCACGTCATCACACCGCTTAAGACCATCATCGCTGTTGATCATAGTACCGCGAATATAATTCTTAAGGAGTTCGTAGCGATCAAACCCAGGACGCTCGCCCACAGCTGAGATGATGTTTTGATTCCACTTACAATATTGTGCAAGTAACCCATTAAATCTATCGCGATACTCTTCAGAGGCTTGCTGCAACAACTCTTGATTGGGCATGAGACGCTCTATCACAAAGCGCTTTTGCGCTAAGACATCATAGAGGCGCAGACAGTGATGAAACAGATAACATTCAAAGGGGTCTGTATAGCGCTGCTGTTCACTCTCGGCAGCCCTTAGCCAACCTTGGTATTGCGCACAGGCTACGGCCACCACCAAATCGGCCTCTGTGGTGAAATGATTGTAGATGGTACCCTTGGAGATCTGGCTGGCCGCAACAAGATGAGAGCGGCACAGTTCAAAACTCTGATGCCCTCTCAGACAGCGCTGCGCCACCTCAATCAGATAGACTTCTCTTTGCTCCCAGCTACTCATATCGACCCCATCACACTTTCCGAAACATCTTAGTTGCAACTTCACAATCAAACGATAACAGTGTTCTGCGCCAGCGGATATTGAGTAATACTGATACCACTATGAACAATCTCAATAGCACATGTTAAAAATCGAATTACTCGAGAGTTTTATAGCGGTAGCCGAGGCGGGCAACCTGTCGAGAGCCGCCGATAAGATCTGTCGCACGCAATCGACCCTCAGCCTGCAAATCAAGAAGCTCGAAGAGAGTGTCGGTCAGCCTCTGCTATTGAGAGATAACAAGGGGGTCAGCCTCACCGAGTCCGGTGAGACACTGCTGAACTACGCCTATAAGATGATGCAGCTCAACTCCCAGGCGTTGGATGACCTCAAGGAGTGTCAGAACCGCGAGATCATCCGCCTGGGCGTGCCGACCGACTATATCAAGCGCTACCTCGGCAGCTGTCTGCTGGAGTTCATTCGCGAATTTACCTGTATCGAGCTGGTGATCGACACAGATGTCAGCGGCAACCTCTACAAGCGTTTGCAACAGGGAGAGTTCGACCTTATCGTCGCCACCCACTGGCAGCCGCCTGTCAATGGCGAGCTCCTATTCGAGCGTAAGTTCCACTGGGTTGCGGCCAAGGGCGGTAACGCCCACAAGCGTGAAACCATTCCCATGGCTCTCTATCCGGAAAACTGCCCGATACGGGCCCAGGTATTTGCCAACCACCAGCTGACGATGAGGCCGATCAACGTGCTATTGTCGACCCCCTCGCCACAGGCGCTGTGTATGGCGGTCGAGAACGATCTCACCATAGCTCCTATCGCCGAGTTCAGGGTCAATGACAAGATGCAGATCCTGGATCCTCTGGAGCACCAGCTACCTGTACTGCCTGTGTTTAACGAGTCCCTCTACCTCAACCCAGATACCCAGACAGATGCGACACTGCAGCTGATCACCCTGATCAAGGCGAATGTGCACAATCTGGCTGAAGTTGCTGAAGACTAACGCCATCATAAATTGACAAGAGAAAGCCAACCCTAAGGTTGGCTTTATTCAATCAGCTTCAACTCGCTGCTGGCTAGAAGTAGTAGCCGAAGTTGATGTTAATCCGCTTATCCCAGCTGTCACCAATTTCGGGCAGGCCCACATGGCCATTGTCCCGGGTAGAAGCGTACATATTCTTGCCTACGATGAAGTCGACCATGGTATAGGTGGCACCTGCCGCGATGGCGCAACCGGTGACGTTTTGATAGCTGGTATCGTAGCTGTCATCGGCCACATCCGGGGTGACCATGCCAAAGTCATTATAGAACTTCAGGCTGCCCCAGTCGGTGGCTAACGTCTTGGCAAGGTTAACGCTATAGGCCTGGGCCTTAGCGGCGATCTCGTACTGCCAGTTGTAAGCCGCTACGGCGATCTTATTGCTATCTAGCGCGTCTGCCGCGTCATATTCATACTGCATCGCCTGCAATTGTAGGTTCCAGCCTTTATAGCTGCTATCCATGTGCAGTGCAACGGCATAACGGTCGCCATTGTTGCCCGTCTTATTGTTGTAGATCTGCCCATATTCGACCGAGGCACCAAACAATGTCTTGCCGCCTTCATAGCTCATCTCATAGGTTTGACGAAGGTTTAACTGGTTGGTCTCCTCGTTGTGATATTCGGTGCCATTGACGACACCGCTATAGAGATCTGTCGAGTAACGGTCGGCGCGGCTGGCACCATATTCGGCATTCTTGTAGAAGGCCATTTCCGTGCCCCAAGCACCACTGGTATATACCCCTTTGATACCCAGGTCATAGTCATCTTCGAAGCCCAGGTAGTAAGGCACGCCAAACCAGAAGCTGTTAGAGATAAAGCCTGGATTACCGAAAGGCACCTGATTCACCCCGAACTGCAGCTGCCACTCGGGATTGAGGTCGTAAAATCCATAGCCATAACGCAGCGCCTGCCAACCATCATAGAAGCGATACTCACTCGCCAGCCCCCAGTCGCCGAGTTTGCCGTTAAATTTGACCGCCGCCATATCGAAGGCTAGGTCACCGCCTTTGTCTTTTGAGCTCTCGCTGTAATCCTTGTAGGCGTAGTTCACCCTAACGGTGCCCGTCACATCAATGCCATCTTCTTGTTCTTGCGCCTGGGCCACTCCCGCCAAAGCCAGGGGCAACAGCGCCACAACGAAAGACACATTAAACTTCTTCATCATTTCACCCTTTATTGTTAATTGCCGTGCAACAAAGGCGCACGGCGAACCTTAAATTGGCCATATGCTTGGCCTTATTGTTTGTGCCGTTACCACTTCAGATGAGTCAGGTCGCACTGAATAACCTCATCCTTATTGGCCGGTGTGCCGGGATGCTTAGCCGATTCGCACAGGAGCGTGGTGCCGTAATCGTTACGCTTGTCGTTGGCATTACTTCTGGCCCAGACAGAGACTATGGCCCGCTCCTCAGGCTTGGCCTCGCAGCTGCCGTCCACATCGAAGGCGTGTATGGTGTTTTGGTGGAAGTAGAGCAGTGAATCTTGCTGGGAGCTGCCTGCAAGCCACTGGGTATGGCCGTTGTGCTGGGCGGCATCGAATTGCACCCTGCGCATCTTGTCATCTTCTTTGACCGTGGTAAGCAGAGGCGAGTCTGCACGTACGGCAAAGCTCTTAAACTGATTGGCACACGCGGGCACGCGCATGTTGTAGTAGATCTCAGAGATGGCATGGTTATGGTAAGGGTAGAGGGTATCGACCGACTGCACCGTCATCCCCACCTCGGCGCCCACCTTCTCACCATTGATCTCATCGATGCGTAGCAATCCCCAATGACCGAAGATCTCGGCGTAGGCGTAACCGCCGCGAATGTTGTTAAAGTTCTTATCGTTACGCTTGCTCTCTTCGGCATACATAGGGAACCAGCCCGCCGCCGCCCACAGGTTTGGCAGGGCATTGGCGCTGATGTCATAGGGGAAGGCCGACGGCATCTTCACTTCATCACCGGTAACCATCTTGGCGAAGTTTTTAGTAAAGGTTTTCCCCAGTTTCTGCACCTCCTTGTTGGTCACCTTGGTCTTGAAAAACTCATCGAAGGTGGTGCGCTTAAAATGTTGCGCCACGGGAGAATGCTTGGTGAGCTCGCCACCCGGATTGTAGATCCAGTTGACCTCTTCACGGGCACCGAAACACTGTTTGGCCTTGTCTGGGTTATTGATCACCTGATAGATGTTCTTCACCATCAGCTTCATATCACGACGATCCATGATGCAGATCTTTTGGCCACCTTGAGTCGTATCGAACAGGGCTTCATCTGAGTTAAGACAGTGACTGTTCTCACCATTGGTTAAAGCCACGGCATAGGCCTTGAGGTAAGTCAGGGTCTCGTCCCACAGCATGTCGACATACTTCTGATCCGCCGCGCTGTACTCGACTGGCGCTCCCAGACATTTGAACTCGGCATTGTCGATATCGCGCTGATCAACAAAGTCCGGGAGGCTAGCCGCCATCGCACCATTGGCCGATAACAAAGACAAAGCAATAATGGTCTTTTTCATTCATCTCATCCTTATTCACATATTATTTTTTCACCACTTACTGAGCGGCATAATATGCTTGGAATCCGTTCCAAAAATGTAATCAGCACCTATTTGCAACAATCTGAACGGGGAAATAACAACCCAGTTCACATATTTAATAACTTGATGTTTATAAAGAAATTATTTGATTGCCGATGCATAAAAAAAGCCCCTAAGCCATGTCTAACAAAGGGGCATATAAAGCGAAACGGCTAACGGTAAATTGTCTTTGCAGGGATAATTAACTGTCTTTGTCGCTCGAAGATGTTGCACAAGCCTGAGGGGAAGCTGTCAGGGCTTGTGTCGCCCGCTTTATAGCGGGGGAGATGCAAGATAAGAGAAGCCCATGAAGCTCATGGGCCTCTCTTAGAGGAAGTTACTCTTTATGCTTGTCAAACTTGAAGGTATGACAGTTACTGCATAAAGGTTTCTTCGACTTATGTTCGCCATGACATTCCTGACAAGGCAGGTCTTTACCATAGTGAAGATTGTTGTGTGGGTTCTGCCACTTATCCTCTTCGCTACGGGCCGTCTGTGCGGCCAGGTCATCGACATCATGGCACTGCAGACAAGCCTGATCCGATGGGAACTGCTTGATGCCATTGTCATGGCACACCTTACAGTCTTTGCCGATCACCTCTTTGTGCCAGGCACGTTGCTCTACCGCCTGGGCCGACAGACTCACTAAGCCAGCTAAGACCAGCGCGAGTACAATATTTACCTTTTTCATTATTGATTCCTCTTAATAACCGGTCGTTAAGCTTTCATGACGCTGCGCGCAGCCGTCATGCCCATCACCATACACTCAGGAATTGAGCAGCTACCCAGGCGGCTGACGCCGTGGATACCACCACAGACTTCACCGGCCGCATACAGGCCTTTAATTGGCTGACCTGTAAAGCTGTCTTTCACCTCGGCCTTGGTATTCACCTGAACGCCACCCTGGCAGTAGTGCACTTTTGGCCATAGGCGAACCACGGTAAATGGCGCCTCGATATACTTATCTTTCGCCTTGGTCATGTTCTTGCCGAACTGCTTATCTTCACCGCTCTTCACATAGCCGTTGTACTCTTCAATCTGCGCTTTCAGCGGCTTGAGAGGTACCTCGAAGTGTTTCGCCAGTTCTTCGATGGTGTCGAACTTCCAACCCACGTTGTATTTGA
This sequence comes from Shewanella halotolerans, assembly GCF_019457535.1. Classification (NCBI taxonomy): domain Bacteria; kingdom Pseudomonadati; phylum Pseudomonadota; class Gammaproteobacteria; order Alteromonadales; family Shewanellaceae; genus Shewanella; species Shewanella halotolerans. The sequence continues at coordinate 4,339,838 of NZ_CP080417.1, forward strand.
TCACCTTCTTGGTGTTCGGATGCTTCTTAGAATCCTTGTAGCTGGTGATCAAGATTGGCGGCAGCGGATTGCCCTGCTCGTCACGGCAAGCCAACTCGGCATCGGCGCGGGTCTTGCGGTCGGCAATCTCATTCATGAAACGCTTACCCGTCAGGCGGTTGATCGCCATAGAGTGTGGGAAGTTGTAGATAGAGTAGTTAGACACATAGCCAAAGCCCCCCTCATCAGGCGATGCCCAAGGTCCAGACTGAATGTGTGCCAGATGCACTGGAATCGCGCCCAGGCGGAACATCTCATACATGCCTTCACCGGTTGCGCCTGGGGCATTGGTACAGCCCACCTCAGAGGTCAGTGTCGGGTCCTGCGCCATACGCAGATCCACGTTTTGCGCGAATCCGCCGGTTGCCATGATCACCCCACGCTTGGCACGGATCTTCAGCACTTTGCCTGGCTGGTCTTCGCCGAAGTGGTAGTTCTCACGCATTTTCACGCCGAGCACTTCGCCCTTGTCGCCCACCAGGAAACCTTCAAACTTAGAACGGTTATGGGTGTGAACCCCCAGCTTCTTACACTCTTTATAGAGGGGCTGAGTAATACCGGCGCCACAGCTAACGGTCGTCTGGTAAGTACGAGCCACAGAGTGACCACCAAGCTGTTGCAGGTAAGGATGGAACTCGGCGCCCGCATCTATCGTCATCTGCAATGCCTCGACGGCGTGCGAAGCTACATGGCGCAGCAGGGCTTCATCGGCGATGCCGCGGCCGGACTTGAGTTGGTCCGCCACCATACGATCGACCGAGTCTTCTACCCCCTCCTTCTTCTGCATCGGCGTACCCGGCGCCGCAAACAGGCCACCATTAATGGCAGAGTTACCACCGAAGTAGGCCATTTTCTCGAAGATATGGACATCTTTCGCACCCTTGCGCGTGGCTTCAATCGCGGCCGCCAAGCCGGCGAAACCTGAGCCGATAATCAATACTTCAACTTCTTTGTCCCATTTCACACCGTCAGCTTTCTCGGAAACTGCCATCGCAGGCGCGGCCATTGCGACACCCGCAGCGGCTCCCATACCCTTGATGAAATTACGGCGTCCTAGCAGATCTACATTGCTCATCTGTTATCACCCTTTTGGTTTTATTCGACAGCGCCATCTTAGGGCTGGAATGGGTTCCAAAACGGGAGTGAATCAACACTTGTTTTTAAAACAACTTGCTAACATAACTAAATTTGTAGCCAGCTCAAAAATCACCCAGAAACACTACCTTGTGAGTATTTTGGAAACCATTCCAAAACATGACGCCATAGCCCATAACGCCTGAGAGGAGTGAGATATGGCTCAACGGCAAGATAAAAAGTCAGGCAAGCGCTGGCCCGCACTGGTAAGTTAGGCCCTATGTAGACCTACCTCAGCCGACCTATGGAACTCGAAGATATCTATCGACAGGACTTAAGCCTATTAATCGCCCTGCAAGTCTTGGTCGAGGAGTGCAGCGTCACCCGCGCCGCTAAACGGTTACACCTGAGCCAATCAGCCACCAGCCGCATCTTGGCACGGCTAAGGCAAATGCTGGATGACCCGCTGTTTTCTCGGGTGGGTCAGCAACTGGTCCCCACTCAGTACGCCCTTGACTGCTACCGGCAGCTTCAGGGGCCGACCAGCGAACTGCTCACACTCTTGACGCCCAATGCTTTCGTGCCCAGCCAATGCCGGCAAACTTTTACCCTGGCGGCCACCGACTTTGCCATTCAGGGGCTCTTGCCCTTCATCCTGCCGGAGATCTATCAACAGGCGCCAAACATCAGGCTGAATATCCTACCGGTACAGCACCAGACGCTCGCCTCGCAGCTCAGCCTGCAAGGGGTCGATATGGCAATCTGCCGCGCCTTGGGTCAGGTGTCGCCACTTGCCAGCACGCCACTAGGTCGTGTTGGTGTTAGCTGCCTGGTCTCCAGCTATCACCCTGTGGCGGATCGCCCATTAACGCTCACGGATTACCTGCACTATCCCCACGCCACCATCGCCATCAGCGACGGCGTGAAGGCGATAGTCGATGCAGCCATCGCTCAGCATCCACCCCGGCACGAGTGCTTACGTACCGCGCATCTAGACAGCGCCCTGGCCCTACTGTCGATTCATCCCCTCATTATCACCCTGCCCGAGGGACTGGCCGAGATGGCCGCCGCCCGCCACCGACTCAGGGTCAAGCCCCTGCCCTTTGAGATCGCCGCGCTCAACTACAGTCTGTTTTGGCATTCGCGCTGCGAGCTGGATAAGGCCCAGGCTTGGTTGCGGGGCAAGATCACCGAACTCATTCGGCCGCTACTTGGCCAGCAAGGGAAGCCCTAGGCGCGGCGAGCCACGCCTTAGCGTTAGCGTTAGAGATACCATTAGCCGATGAGCAGGCAAAAAAAAGTGGCCAAGTGGCCACTTTGTTATCTGAGAGTAAAGGCTACACCTTAACCAATACCCGTCCGGTGACCTTACCTTTGACTATCTTGTTGGCGTACTCGCCCAGCTGCTCCAGGCTGATGGTCTGGCAGGCCTGCTGATAATAGCTTTCGGGTAGGAGTTCAAGCACCTGCTGCCAGGCCTTGATGCGCTTATCGATGGGGCAGGCCACAGAGTCGATACCCAACAGATTAACCCCACGCAAAATGAAAGGCATCACAGTCGTTGGCAGGGCAAAACCGCCCGCCAGACCACAGATGGCGGCGCTACCGCCATATTGCATCTGCGCCAGTGCCGTGGCCAGCACCTTGTTGCCTACGGTATCGACCACACCCGCCCAGCGCTGTTTCTCCAGCGGACGGCTGTCTTGTTCGAGCTCACTGCGATCGATCACCTCGCTGGCGCCCAATGCTTTTAACCAGTCGCCGTTAACCTCGACCCGGCCCGAGCTGGCCACCACGCGATAGCCAAGCTGAGCCAGCAAGGTCACCGCCACCGAGCCTACGCCGCCACTGGCACCTGTCACTAAGACGTCACCCTGCTCTGGGCTGACACCCGCCTGCTGCAGCGCCTGCACACATAGCATGGCGGTCAGGCCGGCCGTGCCTATCATCATCGCCTTGGCGCCGTCACAGCCCTTAGGCATGGGCACCAGCCAGTCGGCCTTCACCCGCGCCTTCTCGGCCATGCCGCCCCAATGGTTCTCACCCACGCCCCAGCCGGTCAGGATCACCTCATCACCGGGCTGAAAACGAGAGTCGGCCGACTCGCTCACCACACCGGCGAAGTCTATGCCCGGCACCATGGGGAACTCGCGAATGATCTTACCAAGGCCGGTGATCGCCAGGCCATCCTTATAGTTGAGCGATGAGTAACTCACGTCCACCAGCACCTCACCCTCGGGCAGATCGCTCTCAGGCAGCAGTTTCACATCGGCTTGGGTCTGTTTATCTAGCTGGGTCAATACGAGTGCCTTGAACATGGGGCCTCCTTAACAACAAAATGGACTGACAGATTAGTGCATCTGCCATCATGAATACACTGCACATTTTGCATGAACTGCATGCAGCTTGCGCATAGCTAGATCAGGGTTTGAGCCCCAATGCCTTGAGTTTTCGATACAAGGTATTGCGGCTGATCCCCAAGTGTTTGGCACAGCGGCTGACATTGCCCTCAAACCTGTGGAAGCTTGAGACGATATTGGCGTTGACCATGAGACTAAGCTCACTCTCGCAGGCCGCCATCTGCTCGCCCGCCTGCTCAGGCAGCTGCAGCTGGGCCTGCAGGGTGTCGGGCAGATGCTGCCAATTGAGTTCGGGATCGCCATCGGCCATCAGACAGGCCACCTGCATCAGGTTATCCAGCTCCCTCAGGTTGCCCGGCCAGTCGTGGGCCAACAGTCGCCTCAGTAGCTGAGGGCAGAGCTGCTGCGGCGCCTGGCGATAGCGCCTATGCAGCTTGTGAATGATGCGTTCTATATCGGCGCGCTGACGCAGGGGCGGCAGCGACACCTGCAGGCCGTTGAGGCGATAGTAGAGATCCTCCCTAAATGCTCCCTCATTCACCAGCTGGCGCAGATCCGCGTGGGTCGCGGCCACCACCTGAATATCCACCTTGTAGCTGCGATTGCCGCCCACTGGCACCACCTCGCGCTCCTGAAGCACCCGAAGCAAGCGGCTCTGGGTCGCCAGCGGCATCTCGCCTATCTCGTCGAGAAACAGAAAGCCGCCATCGGCCTGACGTATCTTGCCCTCGAACCCCTGACGAGAGGCGCCGGTGAAGGCCCCGGCCTGATAGCCGAAGAGTTCTGACTCCACCAAATCTGCGGGTAGTGCGGCGCAGTTAACCGCCACCAGGGCCGCCTGGGCGCGGGCACTCTGTCCATGGAGCTTCTTCACAAACTGCTCCTTGCCCACCCCTGTCTCGCCGCAGATGAGCAGCGGAATGTTGCGTCCCACCACTTTATTGGCCTGCTGCCAGGCGCGCTCTAGCTTAGGGTCGCGAAAACGCACGCCTATCTGCTGGCTCACCAGCTGGCTTGGCCGGGTTTCGACCAGCTGCTGGGTCTTGAGGTGCAGGCGTTGGTCCTGACACACCTGCTCACCGCTGTTCCAGCTCGCACCCAGGTGACGGTCGATATCGTCGCCGATGCGCGGCCTGTGTAGCAGACGCTTGGCCATGGCGTTGCAGCCTAAGATCTTGCCGTCGACATTGGCCACCACTATCCCCTGCCAGCCTGAGGTGATCAGCGACGGCTGCTCGGCGAGATCGATGCGGTAGTGACTGCCGGGCAGATGACACAGCAGCGCCGTCTCTATCTGTTGCACCAGGCTGGCGATGAGCACCAGGGTCTGCTGGGTATGACGCTGCTGCTCGCTGGTGATGTCGATGGCGCCGAGTAGCTCGCCTTCGGGGGAGAAGATGGGGCTGGCGGTGCAGCTCATAAATCTGTGGTGACGGATGAAGTGCTGCTCGCCGATCACCGCCACCGTCTGCCTTGCGGTCAGGGCCGTGCCTATGGCGTTGGTGCCCTTGTGCTCCTCACGCCAATTGACCCCCACATCCAGGGCGACGTTGGCCAGCTTATCCGAGTAGCGGCTGACGCCCCAATGGCAGAGCACATAGCCGTCGCGATCTGAGAGGATCAGTCGGCTCTGGCTGTGGGCCATCATCTGATTAAACAGGGGCAATGCATGCTGTTTGGTGAGATTGATGAGTTGCTTGTTGGCGTGATGCCGCTCGGCGAGCGCGTCGGCGTTGAGTCGTAATTCTTGCGGTAACTTGGCTTCGCTTAACCCAGCGCCCTGACTACGAGACCATGAGTCAGACAACCAAGCCTGTGTCTGTGGAGCTATCGTCATAACAGTGTTCCATTTTGGCACACCCGAGGTGCGCACTTATGTCACAGTGCATGCCAACTGCCAGTGCTACACCATCCTGGACCACGCACATTCGGACATCAAAAATTAGTTTTTCATCATACTGTTACTCCATCCACATCACAACTCCTGCCAGTTTGGCCTAGGCTTTGCGTTAGCTAACCTGAGTCTGCGCCCTAATGAACACAAGCGTGACACTCAAATGGGGCACAGATAAAAAATTTAAACCTGTTGTTTTTTAAACATAAAAATAGGGCGCCCGGCAGAGGCGTCTTTCGACAAGACAAAACCATACAAGGAAGCTCAAGATGATCTACAGCAAGCCAGGCACGACAGATGCCATAGTTAACTTCAACAGCCGTTACGACAACTTCATTGGGGGACAGTGGGTCGCGCCTGTGGGCGGGGAATATTTCGATAACCGCTCACCCGTCGACGGCCAGGTGTTTTGTCAGGTGGCCCGCTCGGACGAGCGCGATATCGAGCTGGCACTGGACGCCGCCCACGCCGCCAAGGATGCCTGGGGCAAGACCTCGGTGACCGAACGCGCTAACTTACTGCTGAAGATCGCCGATCGCGTCGAGCATAATCTGGAGTTCCTCGCGGTGGCCGAAACCTGGGAGAACGGTAAAGCAGTACGCGAAACCCTGAATGCGGATCTGCCGCTGTTTGTGGATCATTTCCGCTACTTCGCCGGTTGTATCCGCGCCCAGGAAGGCAGCGCCGCCGATATCGACAACAACACCGTCAGCTACCACTTCCCCGAGCCGCTGGGCGTCGTCGGCCAGATCATCCCCTGGAACTTCCCGCTGCTGATGGCCGCCTGGAAGATCGCCCCGGCGCTGGCCGCCGGTAACTGCATAGTGCTCAAGCCCGCCGAGCAGACACCCGTCTCCATCCTGGTGATGGTCGAACTCATTCAGGATCTGCTGCCAGCCGGCGTGCTCAATATCGTCAACGGTTTCGGCACCGAGGCGGGTCAGGCACTGGCGGTCAGCAAGCGCATCGCCAAGCTGGCCTTCACCGGCTCGACTCAGATTGGCCACCATATCCTCAAGTGCGCCGCCGAGTCGCTGATCCCCTCCACCGTCGAACTGGGCGGCAAGTCGCCCAACATCTACTTTGCCGACGTGATGGAACAGGAAGACGAGTATCTGGATAAGGCGGTTGAAGGCATGCTGCTGGCCTTCTTCAACCAGGGAGAGGTCTGTACCTGCCCGTCACGGGTGCTGATCGCCGAGTCCATCTACGACAAGTTCATCGACAAGGTGATCGCCCGCGCCAAGACGATCAAGCAGGGCAACCCGCTGGATACCGACACCCAGGTAGGTGCCCAGGCCTCCCAGGAGCAGTTCGATAAGATCCTAAGTTACCTGGAGATCGGTCGTAACGAGGGCGCCGAGGTGCTAATTGGTGGCACCAGCTGCCAGCTGTCTGGCGATCAGAGCAGCGGCTTCTATATCGAACCCACCATACTCAAGGGCCACAACAAGATGCGCGTCTTCCAGGAGGAGATCTTCGGCCCGGTTATTTCAGTCACCACCTTCAAGGATGAGGCCGAGGCGCTGGCCATCGCCAACGACACCGAATATGGCCTGGGTGCCGGCGTCTGGACCCGCGACATGAACCGCGCCCAGCGCATGGGCCGCGGCATTCAGGCCGGACGCGTGTGGATCAACTGCTACCACGCCTACCCTGCCCACGCCGCCTTCGGTGGCTACAAGAAGTCAGGCATAGGTCGCGAGACCCACAAGATGATGCTCAGCCATTACCAGAACACCAAAAACTTGCTCGTCAGCTACGACGTCAACCCGCTGGGTTTCTTCTAACCTCACTCTCCGTTAAAAGCATAGAGCCTGCCGGGACACAATCCCGGCAGGCTCTATCTTTTCATAAAGATACCGCTAGCTTAGTAAGCTAGCATCAAACTGATTTTAGATTTGGAAGGCTAGCTTGAACTGGATATCTTTATAATTTTGTTACTTCTACCTTTTTTCACATAATCGATGGATACACATTGCCCATCTTTTAGAAAATTATCCAAGTGATCTTTGCTATGAAAATATAATGGGTCATCATAGTTTGAAAACTCGAAATCAACATTCCCCACATTAAAAGACTCGACAATGGTACCTTGCTTTGGCTTTTTCACCTTGTAATTTGTTAGGCAACCTTTGACATTTGAGTACGTTTTATTTTCGACTATATTTTGCAACTCTACTTGCCTCATATAACTAAAAACAAAGGCTATTACCCAAAAAGCCATTAAACCTGTGAATGCACGAACCAAAGTAACTCTTTTTATTTTGGTTACTTTAGATGCGACCTCCGAGAACACTGGATACTTGAGAACAATCGTGATTAGTAAAAAAATAAAAATTGGTGTTATCAATAAGTCGATTCTTGTGTTTGTCGTAACTTCAAAATATGTGCTCAAACTATTTCCATCCAGTTAGCGCTCGCATAAGAGACCCCAAAATACTTTTCTAAAATTTTCAACGAAAGAGCACATGCCAAGCATTTTTCGTCCCTTTGAGTAACTTGTTAGAGTTTTCTACTCGAGGACTTTGAATTTACTAATTTCATAAAAGCATTCATCATCTATTGTGTCTTTACTCCAATCAACTTTGATTACTTCTGGAAATCCAAATTTCGGGTGGTATTTAATTTCCATACTTGCAGCTTCAAATAACCCTTTATTTGAAGCTTTAAAAAGATCGTCAATAACCAATTTATGCTCGTGTTCACCAAGTTTCTCAAAAAGTGCTACACCATTTACGACTAAAACTTTTGAGCCAGCTACATACATACAACCTTCTTGGGCGACATAGCTGTACCTTTCAGGTTCATTTTGTAGCCAAATCTCCAATTGACTCGCTATTTTTTCGTGTGTTTGAGAGTTTACCGATTGATGCCCAATTCCCCAAAAACTAAATATTAGGACTATTATCGTTCCTAATACAAAGAAGATTGAATATGGATTGCGGGTATCGAATATTTGCATAAAACTCTAACGCCCAGCTCCGTGGGCAATTGGAGCGCAGCGTAAATTGATCCGCTGCAGCTGCTTGTTAGCTGTGATGCTACTCGATAACTGCATCTGTACCTTGCTCGATAAACAAACTTTGAATTCGTTGTGCAATCATAAGCTGCTCGCTTTTTTGCAACTCGCGCCTAAGCTCTGGCGGATTTGCTACATGTAACGTATTGGTATGGATGTGAAGCGGTGCGACCATCTTTGAGCCTTCCCAACTCCAAGTGACCTCACCTTCAACGTATTCAGTGCCGTCATAGTACTTGACCTGTTCACCTCGGTTAATGAGGTGGGCTACATATCCTTTTTGCTCGAGCTGTTTCTCGAGAATTTTCTGATGTCTAGTTTGCTTATCCATAATTGCAGCTAACGCTTCGGGTTGGGGCTGACATGGAGCGCGAGCGGAATGGCAGTCCCAGCCACCGGCGACAACCCCGACTTGTTAGGCATAACCCACAGTTCTTGTGACTGCGGTGGATCTCCCCACCCAATATAAATTTTTGGTGTTCGCTCCTCAGACGTTTCAACGAAAACTATAACCTTGCTATCGATGCTGCATGTTGCAAGATAAATCCAGAGCGAAGTAGCATGTGACGTAACACTTATAGGTTCTAATCTCGCTATAGACTCCGGCAATGTTTCCAGATTGTAATGGCGCCTAGATTTGTCCGAATGTAGCTTTACCGCCTCTAAGTAGATTTCTTCCCATTCTGCTCGCGTGATCGATCGAGCCTTCGTTAACGCCTCATCTTCAAGGCATGGACCGCTAAAATAAATGAATGCACCAATGAGCGCACCAAATAGTAGTGCCATTCCACCAATGACGTAAAAGAAACCAATTAGATATTTTATAACTTCGTCTTTGATGCTCATGAATGCCTAACGCCTGGCACAGCCGCCGGCAAAATTGGCGGTTGTTTTGCCGGTTTTTTGGCAAAACAAGTGACACTTTTGACGGTCGGTTGCTGCCACTTGTTATGTTTTTTTGCATTCTTCAATGCCCGTTTTTTTGATGTACTCTTCAAAACCTGCCCGCATTTCATCTTTAGAAGGCTTAAGCTTTTTACAAAAGGAAGAATCAATTTCTAACGATTGATATTTATCATTTGGAATTGTTGCCATATGCCCACAACCTCCAACATGCCTATCTCCATCACCAGCTTCTAAACACTGGACATGTTTATACCAATAATTTGATTCGGACGTTGCACTGATGCACCGAACATATCCAGAACGCGCTTCTCTAACGTATTCAGTTCTAGTTTTCTTGTACTCTTCCGTTAGCTCACAAGCTAGAGACGAACTTGAAGCCAACATAAGTAGAATAATTGTGAGAAACTCAAATTTCATAACTTCTCTCTGAGAAAACATAACATTTTATTAGTGCGCATGCGCGTCTACCTCGTTGGACCAGTGAAAACGCGCATTGTTAACTGATTGTATTAAAAAGAAGTTATCACCTTTGCTTAAAATACACCATCTGGAAAAACGCGCATGCGCGTTTTCCAAACCTATTATCTACTTAACGAATGGCATAAGTAATTAATTTTAAATGTGTTTATTTAATGCGAAATGAGAAAACGCGCACGAATACAGGATGAAAATCGTTCAAAATCCTTATGATTTTAATATGACTGTATCCTTATCCAGTTTTTGATGGGGAGTAGTGAATTACATCACAGGGGGGTAACGATGAATATCTTTAGGTCAGAAAATCAGTTCGGTACTGAACCACCGACAACGTGCTAACTCAATTTTGGGCATAAATAAGTTAGCGTTTTACTCCGTTCTCTCCCCAACGCGGCCAAATCGAAGAGACGTTTGATACCAAGTGTAAGCACGCTTTTGGCTCTCGGCGGCATGGACGCCGCCGTGAAGCGTATAAGGACATATTCACAGCGTGCCAAAAGAGTGCTTGCACATAAGCCTGCCGCAGGCAATTGATGAAGGTGAAGGTTCGACCTTCAAAATCCCTTCAAATACAAATGCAGCTGGAAGCATCGGCCCGATCACCCCCATATATTCGGCATCACACTATTCGAATACCCAGATATAAATGGCTTCTTACCCCCGGTATCGGGGTCATAGACATGCCGCTGCACCGCACCTATGTTGCCACCATAGACATGAATGCTGATAGATACCCCCTCCGCGAGGGCGTTCGATACCCTATGGATATCGCCGATATCGGGCGAGACCAGATCGACACCGCCGACGGGCAACTCATGACTGCCGCTGGCCCGCAGACAGCTGGCAGCCTCATCCAGCTCATATTCCTCACAGCACTCGGCGCCGCGCAGCACGCCCACCATGCCCCATACGGTATGGTCATGAACAGGCGTGGTCTGCCCCGGCGCCCAGACGAAACTCACCACAGAGAAACGCTCCATTGGATCGCAGTAGAGCAGATACTGCCGATAGCTCTCAATACTCGGCTGAGCAAAGGCATTAGGTAGCCAGTCATCATGAGCAATAAGCTCCGACAGCAGCGCCTTACCCTCGGTAAATATACGCGCCTCATCGCAGCCGACCTGCTCGACCAGCCGGGTAAAAGACTGAACAAAATCCCGTAATCTGCCAATGTTTTCCATCACGCTCTCTCTGTCCTAAATGTCATCAATCAAGGCTAGGCGATCCGCCTTAGGCAATAAATAGGCAATAGGTCGATAGCAGATAAAAGCCAACCTATGGAAGAGTAACAGGGAGTGAGTAAGTGCGTGACACCAAACGCCGCCAAATCAATGGAGGGGAACAACTCAGAGCAAGCACACTTTTGGTCCTCGAAATCAAGGAAGCTTTCGCGGAGCCCACATGGGTGTGCTTGTGGCGTGCCAAAAAAGTGCATACAGATGCGTCGTTACTTCACATCTAACCCATTGGGATATGGAAAAAGTCCGCTTGATGTCGGGAAGGTCAAGACCCTTTGATCACGAGATTGGGCTCTTCCATGTATCGCCCTAAAATGCCTGCCATGCCGATTGTTGAAGTCTCGCCATAGGCAAGAATATTGATCAGGCCTTGATTACTCTCGGGCGAATGAGAGAACCAATAATATTACCAAGCAACTCCTTGTACATTAGCTCTATTTCTTCCTTACTTATGATTCCCCCACGTATGAGCATCTCTTGCATTTGGTCTGGCTCTTTAACGAGATAACCGGTAGAAATAAAACCATTTTTTTCATAGAAGGCTTTGCGCTCTATTCGTTGCTGATAATTTCTTGCCTGCTCATTAACTTCTTCAATGTTCAATACCATCCTTTTTTCTGGGTACAGATCACCTAAGGCATCCATGACCTTACTTCCATAGCCCTTAGAACGGATTGATGCCGTTACTGCCAAGAATTGTACAAATACAATATCCCTGTATTGAGTGAGATAGATAAGACCAATCCACTCTTCTCCATCATAAAGTACGCTAAAGCCCTTCTTACCCTTTCTCAGTTTAAAACGAAGCAGAAATGTCGGTATGCGCTGCGCACCGGGAAATGCCTCTTTATAAAGATCGATCACTTTCGAGTAATTACCGTCACTCTTATTAAACGGCCGGAAATTGATGCTCATATCTAGTACACCTAACCTTATATAGTGCCCATGTACCTTTCTCTGCGAGCCGAGAAAAACGCCAAGCCTTAACTCTCTGTAATTCATAGAACTTATCAGCATTCACTAAAACAAACCAACTGGAAAAACCTGCCAGCAGCAGATGTCGCTAAATCGAAGAGATAGAATAAGCTGGTACAGATGCATCTGCGGACATGGATACCAGGCAAAAATCTCACTAAAACCGTGAGGTTTCCCCCCATAGTCATTTCCCTTATAATCGCCGCTCATCCGTTCAAAGGTAAGCCAAGATGTTCCATATCGCCCTCTATGAGCCAGAGATTGCCCCCAATACCGGCAATATCATCCGCCTGTGCGCCAACAACGGCTGCCAGCTGCACCTTATCGAGCCATTGGGTTTCGATCTTGAAGAGAAGAAGCTGCGCCGCGCCGGGCTGGACTATAGCGATCTGACCCGGGTCACCCGCCACAAGGACTTCGAGAGCTTTCTAGTTGCCATGGCCGGCAAGCGCATCATGGCCTGCACCACCAAGGGCAGTCGCCCCCATAGCGAAATCGCCTTCGAGAAGGACGATGTATTGCTATTTGGCCCCGAGACCCGCGGCCTGCCGATGGAAATCATAGAATCCATTCCCACCAGCCAGCGCCTGCGCATCCCAATGGCCGCCAGCAGCCGCAGCCTCAACCTGTCCAACTCGGTCGCCATCATCAGTTATGAGGCTTGGCGTCAGCTGGGCTACGAGGGCGCCTGCTAAACCCTTTCAGTGAAAATTATCAGACGGGATTAAGGGCGATGCCACGATAGACTTGATAGTCGTCATCGTCCTGATCCAGATATTGCACCTTCTGTAGCCATAACCAGCCATCTCCCTGCGGTACGAAGCTGAGGTGGATCATCGCCGGGCGCTGCTGCACTAGGCCCTTGCCCAGCAGAGAGAAGCCGCTCTCCTCCCGGTACAGTGTAAAGAAGAGGGTCTTATCCGGGTCGACGCCGTTGAAATAGGTAAGCTTTATCTCACCATCTCCCTCGCGAAACCACCAGGTCTCGCTCAGCGGGTGGCTGGCGTGTTCGCTCACTGAGAGTGTCAACTGACGCCGATCGCCGCTACAGAGCCCCTGCACCTGTACCGCTTTCACCTGTCCCTTGGGCCTCGAGGCTTCCCCCTGCCAGCGCCCCGCCAGGGCCTGACAGAAGTCGGGCAGGGCTATCTTCTCCGCCGATGCCATCGATGAAAACAGAATGGCCGAGAATAAAATGAGCGATTTAAAATAGTTCAACATCTTGTTTTGTTTGGTGTAAATGAGTTTCTCGATAGGCTTTTAGCACCTCGTGTATCGGCACACCCTCAAGCAGGGCCGCAAACATCTGCCGTTCGCAATCGAGAGAATAATGCGCCTGTATCTCCCCTTGCAAGTTTGCCCAGGCCGCCTGGGAGTGGCGCCGCTGCTCATCCCCCAACATGGCCTCCATCAGACTCAGCGCGGTGATCACATGATTCAGCCGCTGGGAGATGCGATCGTAGAACTGAAACGCCATCACCCCGCTGTCGATGGCTTGCATCAGGCTATCGCTGTGGGCCAGAATCGCCGCAGGCGTATCGGCCGTGCCATGGAGGTGACGATTGACCTCGGTAAGATGCCCGGCCATCTGGGTAAACAGCTGTCCGAGGCCGGTGACATTATGGTCGCCATCGGTGAGCGATAACTCTATCTGCGCCGTCGCCAATAGTAGCAGCTTAGTGGTCTCCTGCAGGTGACACCAGTCGGCGTCATCACAGGCGCATGTGTCGCAGCGAGGCGGTATAACCTGGGTCATGGGCATCTCCTGATAGGGCTGGGCTAAGACTTGGTTAAGGTGTTAGTTAAGGTGTTAGTTAACCCTAGATGAAAGCCCATCGAAATGCGAACCGCTCACCAGCATATGCTAGCGCCAATAGCCGATAAAAAAAGGCCCGCCAGCGTTAGCCGACGAGCCTTTATGATTTAGCCTAACTAGCTATCTTTTATTGAGAAGGCTTATTGCGAGAAGCCGACCGCATTGATCTCCACCTGCTTCACCTCACCATACTGGGCGGCGATATCGGCGATCTTGCTGGCATTGCCAATCAGCACGTATTGCAGCTTGTCCTGTGGGAAGTAGCTGTTCACCAGGCGCTGGGTCTCCGCCAGGGTCAGGCCATCAACATTCTTCTGGAAGTCGTTGATAAAGCTGTCGTCGAAGCCGTAGAGGTACATGCTCGACAGCAGGCCGGCCAGTTGTTCGCTGGTCTCGAACTTAGGCGGGAACTGCCCCTTCACATAGGCCTTGGCCGAGTCCAGGGTCGGCTGATCTATCCCAGTCTGCCACAAACGTGAATAGGTCTTCAGCGCCAGATCGATCGCCTCCTTGGTAGTATCGCTCTTGGTGAAGGTACTGATCCTGAATACGCCCCCTTGTGAATAAGGGGTAAAGGCCGAGCGGGCACCATAGGTCAGGCCGGCATTCACCCTGAGCTCGTCGTTGAGCCATGAGGTGAAACGGCCACCCAGGATAGTGTTGACCACCTGCAGCCCCACGTAATCTGGATTGTTGCGACTAATGCCCTTACCACCGATAAGGAAGGTGGTCTCGATGGCATCGCCCTTGTTGACCAATAGCACCTTGCTGGCATCCAGCGACGGCTGACCCTCGGCCAGGTCTTGCTTGGCGATCGCCTCGCCGTTGTGCCAATCGCCAAACAGCTTGTCGAGTCTTGCCTTCATCTCGCCTGGCTTAAAATCGCCGACGACCGAGATGGCGATGTTCTGTGGCTGATAATAGCTCTTGTGGAAGGCGCGCAGTTGGTTAACCGTCAACTCGGCCAGCGAGTCACGGGTACCCGATGCCGGATTACCGTAGGGGTGATCGCCAAATACCAGCTTGTCGAAGTAGCGATGGATCACCACACGTGGGCTCTCCTTCTCCTGGGCCAGGCCCGCCATCTCACGTTGACGCAGTTTGTCGAACTCGCCGCCATCGAAGTCGGGAGCGCGCAGCAGATCCCGCACCAGAGGCAGCATCTTGTCTGTGTCTTTCGCCATGAAGTCGGCATCGATAAAGCTGCCTTCCTTACCCGCATCGGCGGCAATTGAAGCGCCTAAGAAGTCGACCATCTGCTCGATATCTGACTTGCTCTTACCGTTAGCGCCCAGCAACAGGGACTTGGCGGTCATGTTGGCCACCCCTGAGGTGGTGTCCTTGACCGCACCGGCGCGCACCACGGCGCTGACGGTGATCAGCGGCACCTCTGTCTGTGGCATCAGATAGACAGTCATGCCGTTGGCCAATTGATACTGCTCATAGGCGGGCATGCTGAAGCTGCCGGTGTCGACCGTCTGGCTCGTTGTCGTCGCGGCGCAACCCGAGAGTGCCAGGGCGCCGGCCACCATGGCCGCCGTGCCCAGCTTGGCAAAGCCTTGGGGAATTTGAGTCAATAGGGTCTTCATTGGTCACTCTCCTCTGTGGCCGCCAGAACGGCAACTGTGCGGTTGGCGCGGCGTAGATAGGTTTGCGCAACACGCTGAATATCTTCTGGGGTCACCTTGTTATAAGCCTCAGGCGCATTGAACAGCTTGTCGAAGCTGCCGAAATAGAGCTCGTAGGTTCCTAAGGTGTTGGCCTTGCCGTTAATGGTTTCCATGGCGCGGTAGAAGTTCATTAGCTTGATATTCTTCACCTTCTCAAGCTCATCCTGGGTCACGCCTTCGCGGGCGATACGGTTGATCTCACCGATCATGCCGCTCTCCAGCTCCTGGGCTGTGATGCCGGGGTTGGCAACGCCCATCACATAGAAGAGGTTAGGGTCGAAGCTCATCGGCATATAGGTTTCCACCTCGATGGCCACCTGCTTCTCCACCAAGCCTTGATACAGGCGCGAGCTGTTGCCCGTAGTCAGGATAGAAGAGAGCAGATCCAGGGCGTAGTAGTCCTGATTCGAGGTCGCCGGCACATGGTAGGCCAGCATCACGTTCGGCGTGCTGACCGAGGCCTTCTGTACGAAGACGCGGCGCTCACCCTTCTGCAAAGGCTCGACCGTCTTCACCTCGCGTGGCGGAGTCTGGGCGGGGATCGGCGCAAAGTACTTGTTGGCCAAGGCCTTGACTTCGTTAAGCTTCACATCACCGGCGATCACCACTACGGCGTTGTTGGGCGCATAGTAGGTCTTATGGTATTGCACCAGATCTTCCTGGGTCCAGGCGGCGATATCCGACTCGTGACCTATGACAGACCAGCTATAGGGGTGTGCGCGAAATGCGGCGCCCTTGATCTCTTCCTGCAGGGTACGCCAGTTAGAGTTTTCCAGGCCTGTGGTGCGCTCGGAGGCGACCACGCCACGCTCACTCTCGACCATCTCAGGATTGATATCCAGATGGGCGATACGGTCGGCCTCGAGATCGAAGATGGTCTCCAGGGCATTGGCCGGGAACCAGTCGGTGTAGACGGTCAGGTTTTCTGTGGTGTAGGCGTTGTTGGCACCGCCCGCCGCTTCCATGGTGCGGTCAAACATCTTAGGACCAAATTTCTTCGAGCCGTTGAACATCATGTGTTCGAAGAAGTGAGAGATCCCCGTGATGCCCGGCACCTCGTTGCGGGATCCCACCTTCCAAAATAGATACATGTTGGCATTTGGGATCGAGGCGTCTTCTAGCACCATGATTTTCATGCCATTATCTAACGTGAAGCTTTTTATGTCTTCGGCTTGAGTTGCCTGCGCCCCCATGGAGGAGAGGATTCCCCCAATGGAGAGGCACAGCGCGATAATCTTTCGCATCATCTGTCGTTCCCTCATTCGTGAGCAGATAGAATTTTTCTCGGTATCTGGTGGCATCGTTTGTGAGCCCCCAATCATCGACAACTATAAGAGGCGAAATTATAAATAAGATCAAGTCTGTTGTAGCGACTATCGCGAGAGAGAATTGTAACTTATTGCTTTTGTGCCATGCTAAGACACAAGTTTGACGGCACCTAACCCGAGGGAGAGTACGCCTTGCCACAAGCCACAGAGATCGATTTAGCCTACCTAAACCGCATCAACTGCAACACAGAGGCGCAGCTGCAAATTCTCACGCCGCTCAGGCCCATCAGGCTCAAGACCCGGCTGATCGGCATAGACCCGGACAACGCCATCATTCTCGCCCTTGGCCAGGACAAATACTGGCAGGCCGCCCAGGACTATATTACCCAGGGACAAGGTGTGGTGGTGCGCCTGATCAACAGCGACGATCCCGAGGCCAACATCCTCGCCTTTCGCAGTCAGATCAAGACCCTGCTCAACAACGCCGGGCGCTGGTTAGTGGTGAAATACCCCAAGGCGCTGCAGAGCGTAGCCCTGAGGCAACACTGCCGCATTCCGGTCAATCTGGCCGCCTCGATACATGAGCGCACGGCAGAGAGCCACTCCACCCATGTCTGTTCCAGCGGCTTTCTGCAGGATATCTCGGTCAAGGGCGGCGCCTACATAGGTGATGAGATTGAGGGAGGCGCCCTGAATCAGGGCTATCGTTTACAGGTCAAATTTGGGCAGTCGCTGGAGGCCCTCAGCGTGCCTATCCTGCTCAAGAACATCCAGCCGCCAGGCGTGGGGCGCAGCCAGTATCAATACGGCTTCATCTTAGATGAGGGTCAGGATGAGGAGACGTTGGGCGACTTTGCCCAGAAGGTGATCATCAATCACCTGATGCAGCAGCCTAAGGCATAGCCCTAAAAATGAGTCTTTAAGGCAACGGCCTGAGACTGAATCTGAGGATTAATCTGAGGCTTAGCATTTAGTAAAGAAGACCACATCCTTGTCTATCACCTCGAGCCGCCAGTTAAACGCTTTAGCGATCCACTCGAAGGTGGCGGTGCTGTAGAAGCGGATATGGGTCTGATCCTGCTTATAATGCCAGTTGGCAAAGGCGGCCTCATCCAGCACCCGCTTGGTCATGACAGCCAGACAGCTGCCCGGCTTCATCATGGCATCCAACCTCTGCAGCAGGGCCGAGGCATCGGCCACATGCTCTATCACCTCTGTCATGGTAATAAAGTCATATTGCTGCTTTAGCAGCTGCTCGTCGGGAAAGTAGTAGAGATCATAGTTGTCCATGGCAATCCCCGCCTCGCCCGCCATCACGCTGATGGTCGGCCCCGGGCCACAGCCAAAATCCAGCCCTCTATGCTCGCTAGTCAATCGTTCACTCAGGGGTAACCAGGTGCGCCCCAAGAAGCGCCGATAGCCCTGATCATTACTGTCGTTTTGGTGATGGTCGTAAAACGCCTTCTCGGCTTCGGCGCTTAGGAGGTACTGGTCGGGGACGCTCACCAGATGACACTGGTTACAGATTTCATATGCTCTGTGCTTATCGCGATGAAAGCACGCCAGGTTATCACTATGACAAAGGGGACAAAGACTCACAGGGCTTCCAATTAGCTTTTGGGTTTGGGGATTTTTCTTTCTTGGGCCGCGGCTTCGCGCGCCTCTTTTAAGTACTTAGACTCTCGACTCTCGCGCTCGTTAAACTGACGCTGCGCCTTCTCGCGCTGGTCTTCCTGCCACTCGCCCGATTGCTGACGTTCGAGCACGGCCTGCTCTCTCGCCTGAGTGGCGTTGGCTGCCTTTCTGGCCTTCTCTAGCTGCTCCGCCTCCGTCTGGCGGGCAATCTTACTGGCCTCCTCGGCCTTAGGGCTCATGCGCTTATGCTCCTTCGCCGCCAGATCCCAGCTCAGGCTAGCGAACAACACCAAGACGATACAAGAAATTGAGCGGGTCAACATGACAGTTATCCTTAACCAGATGAGGGTCTGTGGTGATTCTAGCACTATCACGAGCGCAAAGCTGAAAAACCTGAGGCCCGGCTCCCTTAAGGGATTTGTTAACAAATGTCATAAAAATGACTGAAAAACCATGCAAAAACTTATCCTTAGGTTTGAGTCTCTTGTCAATTCGCGGTATTTTTAACCCAATTGGCACAGAGAAGACCAGCGCAGGCAAGATATGCTGCTCTATGCCCCATTTGCGAGCCATCTCTTGGAGCACCCTATGGGCCCTTGGTTTACCTTATTGGCGCAGCTTAGCAGCGCACAGCCTGAGATTCAGCGGCAACTCGACAGTTGGCGCCAGGATGAGTGCGCTTACCTAGCCGTTCTCAAGGGACACGCCTTCATAGGGGCCAGTCAGGGCACGCTGGATTATTTCGACACCCAGCGCGATAGCTTCATCACGGCCACCCCCTACGACTTCTCCCCACGGATCCAGGCCAGCGGCATCAACAGCATAGAGGTGGCGCAGCAACTGATCGAACGCGTCCATCAGGGCGAGGTGGTCAGCATCAACTGGCTGCACATGAGCCAGCTGGGGCGTGAGCTCCCCACCAAGGTCACCATGCTGCCGGCAGATCATGAGGGAAGCCAAGTGATCCTGGCGCGCTTCGATCCCGCCGATCGCAGGGCCAAACGGCGCGAGACGGTATCCAACGGATTCGATCGCCTACCGGCGCAGTTGGTCTCCAGCATATTGGAAGACAGCGCCGAAGCCGTCTACATCAGTAACCACCAGCATGAGATAATCGCGGTCAACAAGGCGATGTGCCGCATCTGCGGCTATAGTGCCGACCAACTGCTGAATAAGAGTCCGCTGGAACTACAGGGATTTTGCGAGGCCAGCCAAAGACAAACCGATTTCCTACAGAGCCTGGAAGAACGCGGCAGCTGGCAGGGCGAGACAATGAAGACCCGCTCCGATGGCAGCCAGTTTCCCGCCTGGAAGAGCTGCCGCAAGCTACAGATAGACGGCGAGATCTTCTATGTCACCCTATTTAGCGACATCAGCGCCAAGAAGCGGCTGGAGTCGCGCCTGACCGAACAGGCCATGGTCGACACCCTGACCGGACTGCCAAACCGCCACCAGCTCAAGCTGCATCTGGATCAGGTACTGGCCGATGCCATGGAGGTAGGCGGTAAGCCGGGCGCCGTGATGTTTTTGGACCTTAACGGCTTCAAGAATGTGAACGATTGCTTCGGCCACGCCACAGGCGACAAGGTACTGCAACTGGTGGCCGCACGCCTCGAGGCCAGCTGCATCGACAATGCCCATATCGCCCGTCTCGGCGGCGACGAATTTACCTTAGTGTTAAACGATTGCCAGGATAGCGAGGAGATTGAGGCCATCTCGCAGCAGCTGCTGGCGATATTCGACGCGCCCTTCGAGATCAACGGTCAGAAGTTCTTCCTGGGTACCAGCATAGGCATAGCCTGCTTCCCGGAACATAGTGACCAGGCCGCGCAACTGCTCAGCTTTGCCGACACCGCCATGTATTGCGCCAAGAAGAGCCCTAACCATGTGCTCTTCTACGACAGCCAGATGCACAGAGATGCCCAATACAAGCTGAAGACGATCAACGATCTGCGCCACGCCTTTAGTCTGAACCAGTTCCAGCTGGCCTATCAAGTGATCGTCAACCTCGATGGCAGCCAGGTATTGGGAGTCGAGGCGCTGCTGCGCTGGCACAAGAGTGATACAGAGATAATCGAAGCCAGCGACTTCGTCCCCCTGCTGGAAGAAACCGGCCTGTTGATCAACATAGGTCAGTGGGTGCTCACCACCGCCTGTGAGCAGGTCGCCAAGTGGCGCAGCGAGATAGATAAACCACTTCAGGCCTGCGTGAATGTGTCGGCAACCCAACTGGAACATCCGGATTTTGTTAAGCAGGTAACCCATGCGCTCGAATCCAGCGGCCTGCCCGCCAACGGCCTGGTACTGGAGATCACCGAATCGGCCCTGCTGCGCCAGCCCAAGCGGGTGAAAGCTACCCTCAACCATCTCAAGGCACTAGGGGTGCGTATCGCTATCGACGACTTCGGCGCCGGGCTCTCTTCCCTCAGCAAGTTGGGCAGCCTACCCATAGACACGCTCAAGATAGATGCGGGCTTCGCCGAACGACTCAACGATCCCCAGGGTCGCGAGCTCTGCCAGGCCATGATACAGCTGGCCCAGGCGCTTAAGATCCAATTTGTGGTAGAAGGGGTCGAGACGCTGAAGCAGAAACAGATACTGGCGGGGATGGGCCAAGGGTTCGCCCAGGGGTATTTTTATGGTTATCCGACGGCGGCGGAGCAGTTCACCAAGGCAAACTTCATCCTGCATTAAACCGATAACTGTGTCAGCGCCTCGAGGGCAATACTGCCTCCCTGCATGGACAGTAAACTGACACAGCTATCTGACCACTCTATCTTGAGTGACTCAGGCTATTAGACCTTAATTCGTTTCAGATTATCGTGATCTACCCCATAGGCTTTTTCCGCAACCTATAGTTGGTTCACAGTTTTATCACCAAGTTATTTGGGCTCGTATCTGTGCCTCACCGCCGGGGGCATGGCCGCCAGACGTTTCTCCACCAGGGCCGCCAAGGCGTCATGAAGTGGCGACACATCGCAGCCAGGTTCTAGCGTCTCTATGGCCAGCGCCGCCGCCTCCAGGGTCGACAGGCTATCATCCCGTTTGGCCTTACGTATGGTGTACTTGGAGGGGGCGTCGAGATTCAGGTGTACCCCGGTAAACTCAAGCAGCCAAGGGTTTAGCTGCAACAACTTGTAGGCCTTGCGCCAGGTACCGTCGAGCAGCAACAAGATCGCATCTTGGTGCTGCACCGACGCCGCCAGTGGCTGGCTGGTTTCGCTGGGGTAGAGCAGACACACAGGCCCGCTTTGCGCCGCGAGATAGCCCCTCAGGTCGGCAAAATCTTCCGGCGTCTCCCCCACCACCAGCCGCAACTGCTCCCCCATCACAGCCTGCATCAGCTTGACGCTGTTCTTGGCATGAGACACCTCGCTGGGGTGCTGCAACACGATCACCTCGACGCGGGTAGATAACGGACGAATGCTGTCGCACAGACAGGCATTAACCGGGTATTGGCATTGGGGGCAAACGGGACGGCTCACAAGATCCTCGATAGCGATGGCTGAGTGCTATATCTAACCGAGCTGACACACTGCGCGACTCGGCCACTTAAAACTCACGCATAAAAATCAAACCTTTACACAACAATCGATTAACAAATATAATCCAGCGCTGGGCAATGGCTCGTCTTAAAGCAAGATTATAACGGGCAGCTGAGTGTTATCACAGCATGGACGCTGCCAATAAATCAACAAGGAAGAAGAACATGAAAAAACAGCTACTCACACTCCCTCTCCTCCTAGGGTTAACGACACAGGCGTTTGCCGGTGAAGCCGTTAATACCTTTCAACACGAAGCCAATGTGAGCTTCGGCACCGACACAGATCACTTCGAAGACGGTGTCTGGAACCTTGACTACCGCTTCTATTTTAAACCTGTGGAGAATAACAATGCCCCCCATGCACTGGCGGGATTCCTTGCGCAAACCTCCTATTTAGGCGGTATGTATGCTCAGGAAAACGCCTATGACGATACGGTTCGCTACACAGTAGATGGCCGATATGTGATGGACTCCAAATGGTTTATCGGCGCCAATTATCTCTATCTCGATGTGGCTCAAGACGATTTGATTGCATCTGTGATAGATGAAGATCAAACCGGTTATGGCATCAACTTCGGCTACTATTTTAACGACAGCTCCGAAGTCGCCATCTATTACCAGTATCAAGGTAACTCAGATTCTTGGAGCATGAGCACAGAGGAAGTCGTTAATTACGATCTAGACAATAGTCTCTATGGCGCTCATATCCGCACATACTTCCCGCTGCAATCGACCACAGGCTTAGATCTAAAGGCCCAGATCGAATATGGCAAACTAGAAAGCAGCAGTGTCATCGCTTCCCGACCGATAGAGAGCCGCTATGAAAACGACACGACTCACGTGAGCCTGAGCGCCGACTGGTATATCACCCCGGCTTGGTCAGTTGGCGCCGGTTATAGCTGGTTCAATAGCGATGCAAAAGCCCAGTTGCCCACCCAGGATAATACCGTTTACACATACAGCTATGATGACAGCATCAACCTGTTTAGCCTGTCGACGAAATATTGGTGGCAAATATCCAACAACTTCGCCGCTAACTTCGCCGGGGTTAAGCGATTTTCCGATGAAGATTTAGCAGATGAGTTCCTTATCGGTATTGGGGTAAACGCCCGCTTCTAACGTCAGCCCAAAAAAAGCCTGCATTGAGGTCACTAATGCAGGCTAAAAGGGTGTTGCTAATGGATTAGGTTGCGCCTATCAATGGGCGTGACGCTCCTGGTGCCAGGTGTCTAGTCGACTCATGTTCATGGCAACCAGCAGAAGGCTCGCCAGGCCGCCCATGACGACAACTACGGCGTAGGGTGCGGTCAGCGAGGTCTGCTGCACCAGACCCGCCAGAATCGAGGCGCCGCTCATCTGAATGAAGCCAAGCATGGCGGTCGCCGTACCGGCACGCTCGCCAAAGCCCGCCAGGGCCATGCTGGTCGCCGGACCAAGCAGCAGGGCGAAACCGATACACAAGAGCATCATAGGCAGCATGAAGCCGAAAGCAGCCGCGAGTCCGGTCTGTGGCCCTGCCCACTGCACCGCAAACTGTAGCAGTGCCGAAACCAACATGGCGCTCAGGGCGACGATAACGGTCGGGCGGTTCCCCAGCTTCTGAATCACCACAGGCGCAGCGAAACAGGCACCGATATTCACCAGGGCATTGAGACCGAACAGGCCGCTAAAGGTCAGCTCGGACACGCCTATGGTCTCGATAAGCCACACGGGCGAGTAAGAGACATAAGCAAGAATCGCCGCCATGCCCGCCATACAGGCGAAGGCATAAAACATAAAGTGCGGGTCCATCAACACAGGCTTATAACGCGACCAGCGATAGAGCGGCCCTTCGGTAACCGTGTTGGCCGGACGCGTCTCTGGCAGACGATAGCCGACGATGATCATTATGATGATGGCGTACAGTGTCATAAACACGAAGGTGGATCGCCAGCCAAATTGCAGCGCCAGCAGGCCGCCCAGAGTCGGCGCCAGAGCAGGGATCACGCAGATCACACCGTTAAGATAGCTGTAGTAGCGGGCGCCCTCTTTAGGAGTGAAACAGTCTCTGACGGCACTAAATACCACGATAGAGGTTGAGCATGCTGCCAGCCCCTGCAGCACTCGCGCCAGTTGCAGCCATTGAAACTCCATCGCCACCGCAGCCAACAGGCTGCTGGCGATATAGAGCAGCAGACCACCCAGCGCGATAGGACGACGACCGTAACGATCCGCCAGCGGGCCGATCAGCACCTGACCGACACCCATGGCAAACAGAAACAGCACCAGCGTCGACTGCACCTGACTGGCCGACACAGCAAATTCGGCCGCCATCACGGGCATAGAGGGCAGATAGATGTCGATGGCTAATGGGCTCAAGACCACCATCAACATGAGTATGGGTAACAGGTTCCGACGCATATTTCTCTAATTTTATGTAGGGGTAAAGGTAATGATGCTTATTTTAGACCAGCCAAGTTATGAACAGAAATGGTATAATTTCAAAAGCTAATTTCCTGTAAGGAATATCTATGAATCTCGACAACTTGGCGCGTATCGACCTCAATCTACTGGTGATGTTGCAGGTGTTACTGGAGGAGCGCAGCGTAACCCGCGCCGCCAGCCGTCTGCATCTGAGTCAATCTGCCCTGAGCAAGAGCCTCAACCGGCTGCGCGATACCCTGGGAGATCCCCTGTTTATCCGCACCGCCCACGGCCTCAAGCCCACGGCCCACGCCGCCCTGCTTGGCCAGCAGCTGCCTGACATGTTGCAGGGACTCTACCTGCTGACTCAACCGCCTAGCTTCAATCCCGCCAGCAGCAGACGCCAGTTCTCCTTCGCCATGGTGGAGAGTGCCTATGAGACGCTGATCCCCTACTTCATCGGCCCTTTGCTCAACAACGCCCCCAATCTCAGGCTAGACTCCTACCTGTGGACGGAGAAGTCTCTCTCCTCCCTGCAGAAGGGCCAGATAGATTTCGGCATCACGGGCAGAGACATCAACCCACAGTCGGATCTCATCATCGACAGGCTGCCGGAAGGGATCGCTCACCAGACGCTGTTTACCGATCATCAGGTCTGCCTGGTGCGCCAAGGCCACCCCATGCTGCCGGCCATCCGTAATCATCAGTGGGATCTCGACATCTATCTGGAAATGTCCCATGTGCAGGTGCGCTGCGAGGGCAACGAGTGGTGGGCGCTGGACTATTTTCTGGCGAAATCTGGGCAGCGACGTCACCTGAGCACCACAGTGCCCGACTTCTATGGCGCCGCCAGCGTCTGCGCCCATAGCGATCTTATCTTTACAGTTCCCTCGAGCTTCGCCGCCCACGCCCGCAAGCTCTACGCGCTGGAGGAGCTGCCGCTGCCGTTCGACTTCCACTCCCTGGCCTATGTACTGCTATGGCACGAGCGCAACGATGACGAACCCGGGCACAAGTGGATCCGCGAGACCATCTGCAAGCGCGTCGCCCAGGCGGTCAACCAGCCCGAAGATGCGTTATCGGCATCCGGTTCAGCTTAGGTTAACCTTATGGCAGTTAAGATAAGTTTCTGCCGCCACCGAGACATTTAGTAACAGTTTACGAAGAAGATTAAACGAATTTAACGTGATCTCGTGGGGCGAATATGGGCACAATCGAGCCATCGCCATGAAGGAGAAACTATGATTTATCATCAATTTCAACAGACGCCTTTCCAGCATAGGTTCTCAGGCACTAAAGGCTGGATGGCCTTCGCTATCGGTTTAGTTGTGATGACATTGGTCTTGCTAGCGCTTCCCTTTGTCATTCTTGTCGGCGCCTTAAGCTTCATCATCCTGAGCCTGTTTGGCCGGGTCTTTCTTAAGCGCCAGCTGGCCAAGTTCCGCCAGCAGGGGAATGCCGCCTTCGGCGGACAGACGCAAGGTTTTGACCACAAGGGGTTTTCGTCGCAGTCGTTTGAGACCGCTTCGCCCTTTGGCAAGACCCAAGCCCCACGTCAGGGTCGCACCTTCGAGCACGACCCTAACGAATAATCCCGCTCGCCGCCCTTGGCCTTGCCAGTAGAGCGGCAAACACTTCCCAGGCCTGTGCGTTATCACGGGCCTGATTCGTAACATACTCCCCGATGCTCGCCTCACCATGGTGATAGTTGAGTACATAGCTACGATTAGCCTGATAGAAACGCACCCGCTGGGCTGCCTTTTCTGGGGTGTAGAGGGCAAATTCCACCAGTAACCGCGCCGCCTCCTCGCGAGTTATTTCGCCGTCGATCAATTGCCTGCACACCAGCGTATCCAGATTAGCCAAGGCTTTATAGGCTTCCATCACCTCATGATAATGCTGCAGATCCCCCTCTATCCCCGCCATGGGCATCAACACCCGCTGCTCGAAGTCGATTCTCTCCTCCTTGGTCATCAGCAGCGATAGGCCATAGTTGGCACTACCCTCGGAGAGAAACGAGATGGGACTATAGAGGGGATAGATGGCATATTCCCACCAGCCAAGCCCCTTCACCAGTTCACGCTCCTGCAGCAGGTTAAACACGTGATGGCCTGGATAGCCCTCGTGACTGGCCAGCTCCAGGGCGCGATCAAGGTGCAGGGGATGGTCTTGATTGAGCTGGATCAGGCTGGCGTAATTCCCCTGATACCAGTTGTAGGCGGTCCAGATCTGATCTTTGACGAACTCGACTCTGAACTGCTCCCCTTCCGGCAGGGGCAGATGGCGCTTTGTCAGCAGCCTCGCCTGCTCCACCGCGGCGGTGAACACCTGAGGCACTCTGTCGGCCGGCACGATAAACTGGCTTCGATAGGCGTCAAACCGCTTAGTCAGACTCCCCTCTCCGGGCAGCAGGCTATCGATTCTTGCCAGCACCTCACTGAAGTCACTCAGATTCAGTTTGGGCGCCTGGGTATCGTAGAGTAGCTGCGACTCGGCATCGAAACTAAACTCCTGACCCATCAGGCGTTTAAGGTAAGTCGCCACCGAGCCGAGCTGCTTGCTCAGGAAGCCATGACGCTCCCTAAGGAGCTGACAGGGCTGGTCCTGACCGGCATTAGCGAGCCCTGCCATAAGTGAGGCGCAGCGCGAAGCCTGCTCTGGCAGGGACAGCATTGAGGCTTCGGCCTGCCACTTGGCGGGACCGTAATAGGCATCCACATAGAGGGGCTCATGATGGCCTATGGCCAACACCAGCTTAACGTATTCTGCGGCGTGTTGGTTGAGAGTGTCGTTGTGCTCGGCGCACCGCGTCAAACAAGGCGTCTGCTGGCAGAGTTGGCAGCGAATAGGTTGAATTTGTGACAAGGCGACTCCACACCGGCTGAGAACAGAGGCGCACATTTAGCCATAAATGGATATTGTATGCAATAATTGTTAATTGTTAATTGTTAGCTATTAGGCGGGGTCGCTCAGCAGTTCCCGTGCGCGCTGCAGGGCTCTCAGCTCCTCGGCATCTTGGGTGACGCTCAGGACCTTATCGATCTGCAGGGCCAGCGACTCCCACAGTGGGGCTATCACCTCACGTTCGCGTTCATTGCCACGCTGGCGCGCCATCTTCAGCAGCGCCGCCGAGCCCACCACGTCGATGCGTCCCAATATGCCGTCGGCCAGGGCGATGCTCAGCTCTATCATGGCCGGCACGCTGTGGCCATATTTCACTGCCTCCCTCAGGTAGCGCTCGGCCAGAGAGAAGTCATTGCCCAAGGCATTCTCGTTGTTAAGCATCTGCTGGGCACAGTGCAGCATGGCATCGAGTTGCCCCTGCTCGGCGGCCTCGGCCATCCACTGCTCGCTGGCCAAGGGATCGGCCTCACAGCCCTCGCCCCGCGCCAACATGAGCGCCAGGTGATACTGGGCATGGGGGTATCCGGCTTGGGCGGCGCCGGAGATATAGTGAAACGCCTGGGCATAGTTGGCCTGCTGGTAGTAAAGTACACCTAGGTTCGCCATGGCTTCCGACTGCTCGCGATCCGCCGCCGCCTGCAGGTATCGATAGGCTAGCTGAGTATCTATGCTGATCTGCTCGCTGCCAACCAGATAGAAATAGCCCAGCAGGGCCATGGCATTCACCACCCCGGCCTTGGCCGCGGCTATGATGGCGCTCTCGCCCGCCGCCACGTCCGCCTTGCCAGCATAGCCGTGCAGCAGGCTCACGCCGTGTTCATATTTCGCCTCGGGTAGATGGGGCGCGGCTAGGGCAAACCAGTGGGCCGCCTGCTTAAAGTTGGCCTCACTCTGAAGATCAAGCTCGAGCTCCGCCTCGTCATGCAGAGCTTGCTCTTGCTCCTTCTGCATCAGGGCGCGGGTCTTGAGCGACATGCCCACCAGATACTGCGCCTGAGGATCGTTTTCCATCACGGCCCGGTAGCAGAGATCCCGCCCGGCGAAGGCATCGAAAGGCTCGAAGCGATACTCGGGGGCTGGCCCATTGCAGAGCAGCGGATAGAGATCTTCCACCAGCTTGACCAGACGTTCGATCGCCTTCTCGGCCAGCTGCTCGAGCGCCTCGGCGGTGAGGTGATATTTCTCGGGATGGGCCCCACGGTTGCCGTCGCTGCGCAGCCTATGCAAGGCGCGGGTCAGGCGCACGTTGATCACCCGCTGACGGTTGAGCAGTTCGATTCGGTCGTAGAGGTTGGGGCTGTCGAAAACCAGCTGCTGGGAGGCCGCCAGCTTATCGGTCAATCTATGGGTGAAGCTCCGCACGTGCAGCAGTGCCTGGGTCGGCACGTCACGCACATAGCTCTTGGCCACACGGTAGTCTTCACCCAGGTCGTGCGAAAATTGGCTAACCAGTTCGATATCGCTGAGCAAGGTGAGGACTCCGTCTGTGCTGTATTTAAAAGGCGCTGCTCTTTAGGATCACACCTGCTCGTCTATGCTGGGACGCGACACCATGTAGAGACGGAATAGAGCGACGTTGACGAACAGGCCGAAGAAGGCCACCAGCACCTCGACCACTAACACCAGCGGGAAGCCTACGGATTGTGCCAGGCTAGAGAGGGTGCCGCCGATGAGCGACAGCGGAATGTAGAGCATGAGAACCAGCAGGGTCTTGAAGGCGATAGGGCCACTAAACTTGAAGCTACCCTTGATCGCTTCCAGCGGCGTCAGACGCTCGACCACCACCATGAAGTTCACATAAGCCAGGCGGGCGAACACATAGATGCTGATCACTAGACCCACCAGCCAGATAGGGCCAAAGGCGGCAAACAGCATCACAGGTGCCAAAATTGCCAGGCCAGAGAAGACACCGGCCAGCAGCAGCGGCGGCACGAAACTCAGGCTGGTCTTGAGCAGTATGCCGGTCGACGGCTCATGCCCATGGGATCTCACCTCCATAAACAGCGTCAGGGCGGCGATAAGCAGTGAAAAGACCAACAAGAGCACCATCATAGCGATCATGTGGGGCACGCCAAACTGGGGATTCTCCAGATCCGCGCTATTGATCTCCATTCCTAACCACATCTGAATCCCCACCTGTAGGAACAAGATAGGCACGGTAAGTGCGGCTAACTGGCGGATATGGTTACGAAAGAAGTTATAAGCTTCGGTCAAAATCGCTGATAATGACATGTGACTTTCCATTAGATAGATATAAACCAACTTGTGAGTGCGACAGGATACCGAAATTTCGCCGCCAATGCACAACACATGTCTAAAAATAGATACAAACTTGTTGCCAGGCTAGGCTAGAATAGGTCGCCTATCTAGCACTTAATCACCATGGGATGGCGATTCATGAAATTATCCACTATCAGCGCGGTTATCTTAGGCTCATTACTGCTCAGCAGCCCGGCATCGGCTGGCTGGTTTGACGACCTCACCAAGAAAGAAGAGGCACCTCAGGTCGCCACCCAGACTCAAAACAACGATCTCGTTGGCACTGTGATGTCTCAGCTAGGTCTCAACCAGACCCAGGCGGAAGGTGGACTGGGCAGCCTGCTGTCGCTGGCAAAGACAACCCTTGGCGGCGACAGCTTCGGCCCTATCGCCGAGGCGATTCCTGGCATAGATGGCCTGCTATCGGCGGCGCCGCAGCTCGACAGCGACTCTGGCATGTCAGGCCTACTCTCTAAGGCGGGCGATCTCGGCAGCTCGCTACAGGGTGGCGCCCAGGTCTATGATTCCTTTGAGAAGCTGGGCATCTCCAAGGAACTGGCTAAGCCCATGGTCGATATCGTTAAGGGGTATCTCGACGCCAACGCCGGCGCCGGTACCACAGATCTGCTGATGCAGGGGCTGGGCGCCCTGCTCTAAAGCCTCGATGAAACAGAGTTCATCTACACAAGATGAACTCTGTCCTTTCCAGGGACTCTAACTTCTACCCAAGTCTTGAAAGGTATGCGCGATGATCGCCAAGCTAAAGCAATTTCTCACCGCCCAGACACATGCGGAGTCTCCCGAAGAGAAGGCCAAACACCTGCAGTTGGCCGCCGCCTGTTTGCTGCTGGAAGTGGTGTATGCCGATCAGACCCTGGATGAGCAGGAAGCCGCGCTGCTGCCAGAGCTGCTCACCTCGGCGCTATCGCTGAGCATGCAGGAGGCTCAGGCGCTAATTGCCGAGGCCAGGCAGGTGCAGGGCAATGCCACCTCGCTGTTTGAGTTCACCAAGGAGATCAACGACCAGTGCACGCTGGAGCAGAAACAGCAGCTGATCCTCGCCATGTGGACCCTGGCCTACGCCGATGGCAACCTATGCCGCTATGAAGATCAGATCATCCGCCGCACCGCCGAACTCCTCTACCTCAAGCACAGCGAACTGATTCAGCTGAGAAACGCCGCAATCAACAAGACGCGCTAGAGTTGCCTACTCGCAATCTCAGCACCCAGCTTTCAAACTCGCTCTCAAAAGCTAAGGCTTCACAAACTTAAGCACGTAACGGCTGGTCTTGCCGCGCACCGCCTCATCGAAGGCCGACAGCGTCAGCTTATCCTCTGGGTTTTCCAGCACAGCCAGACTCCCTTGCAGTTTAAATCCGGCCGCCTCCATGGCATCTACCACATGGCGCTTGGCCAGACGGTGCAGCTCATGGGCCGTGTCGGTGTCACTTTCCGGTGCGGCGTCGTGATCGATAATCGCCACGATACCGCCGGGTTTCAGGCTGGTAAACATCTGCTGCAATAGCCTTTCCCTGTCGATGGCCGGCCAACCTGGTTCGTGATAATAGGTGTCGTGAAAGCCCAGAATGAAGAAGATGCGGTCAAAGCTCGCCGCGGGCAGTTGCAGCTCGTCGGCTTCGCTGATAATCACTTCGGCATTGGGCAGACGTTCTTGATAGTGACGCTCGGCCAGATCTTCCTTGGCAAAGGGCAGATAGGCCTGGTTGTTATGTACCAGCACACTGCCCTGTTCGCCCACCACACGAGACAGGAGTTCACTGTAATAACCACCACCAGAGAAGAGATCGAGCACTCTCTGCCCAGGCGCCACCTCGAAAAAGTTCAAGATGGCCTCGGGATGCCGGCTGCCGTCACGCGCCTTGTCACGGGCCAATCTCTCTGGATGCTCTACGGCCACCCGTATCGCCGACACGTCCTCTGCATAACTAGAATTGATGCCGCTCAAGATCAAGCCTCCCAATAGCGATAACACAACAAAATTAAAAGCCTTCACACCTAACCCCCAGTTCATCTGTTTCGCCCTAGGATAAACGCCAAATGTAAATTACTGGTTACACAAATGTAATTAAAAATATCTCAATTAGACCCGAAATCGATTTTTTATTAGCCAAGTCTAAAAAAGGGTGATAACCCTATAAGTTCGTTATTTACATTTGCTTACAAATAGGTGGCATAACTTGTAGCAAACATAATAAGGTAAGGATGCTTTATGAAAGAAACTGCACTGTTAAAACGAACCTTTATCGCCATAGTCGGTGGTGTGATCACCCTTTCTCTGTTCGCTTTCATGGCCAAACTCATCGATAACGAACGGCCCACTCAAACATACGCCATTGCAACACCCGACCTAAACCTCTCCTTCGAGCCCAAACCGCCTGAAGAGAAGCAGCGGGAAACCATCATAGAACCTCAACAAGAGCCGCTTCAGCCCCCCAGACGGGTCGAGGGATTCGAGCAGAGTGAAACCAGCGAAACAGGAGTACTACCGGGTGTCATCGAGATGCCTAAGGTCGTCAATACCACCCGAGACTCACATGCGGTAAACGACACGAGCGATGCTCTGCCCATCATTCAGGTATCGCCTCAGTATCCCGTATCGGCTGCCCAGGAGGGCAAGGAGGGCTATGTGCTGCTGGAATTTGACATCACGGCCAGCGGCGCGGTCGAGAACATCAAGGTGATTGAGGCTAATCCGAAACGCATCTTTAACCGTTCGGCCGTCAACGCGTTAAAGAAATGGAAGTATAAACCTAAAATGGAAGAGGGACGGGTCATGCCACAAACCAGGCAGCAGGTGAGACTCGACTTCAAGTTAGATCAACAGATCTGAATCATATCGTCTTTTCCCAAGGAGGCTGCCAGGGCAGCCTCCTTGGCATGTTAGACTCGGCTAAGGCTATTAAGCCACCTATCCAACACGGCAGGTCTGCTTACGCACCAGGTGAGTCTTCTGCCACCAGAGTAGCGGGGCAAGCACAGACACCAACAGCAGGGCGTAGAGCATGTTAGCGCCCAGCGCCACTGCCATGGCAAGACAGAAGGCCACGCCCATGATCACCAGAGGCAGATAGCGCTTACTCAGCAGCCTGGCCGCCGCCAGCATGGAAACCAGATAGATGAGCACGAACACTCCATTGGTCCAGGCGATCAGATGTTCCAGCTCCTGGCCGAACAGGTAAGTCAGGCAGATAACCGTGGCCATGGTGATCAGCACGGCCACCAGCGCCCGTACCGGCACCCTGTGTTGATTGAGCTTGTCGAAATAACGGGGCAGCACGCCTTCGCGACTGAAACTCCAGATCAACCTGGCCACACTGGCGGTATAGACGTTGACCGTAGAGAGCCCGCCAGCGATCCCCAGAATTCCTATCACCTGAGCACCATAACCGCCAAGCAGATGATCGAAGGCGGTCACCATGGCGAGCCCCTCCCCCTTAGGCACAAACAGCAGGAGTAAGGTGCAGGTGACATAGACCAGGCCCACCAAGATGCTGCCTATGATCATCGCCGGCAGCATATCTTTATCCGGACGTTTGAAGTCGTTGGCCAGATGGGTCATCGCCTCGATACCGAGAAAACTCCAGAAGGCGATACCGGCCGCCGCCATCACCAGTCCCATATCGCTGCCCGCCTGGGGCGCCGCCAGTTCGAGATCGCCAAGCTTGGCACCACAGGCGCCGAACAGGATCACCACCACGGAGACTATGGCCAGGGTCAGGGCAAACTGCAACTTGGCCGACACCTGTATTCCCTTGAGGTTAAGTGCGAGCAGGAGCAGCAACAGCGCCAGCTCGGTCATCAGCTGCTGCCAACCCACCAGGGGCACCAGGGCATTGATAAACTGGAAGGTCATCAAGATGGCGGCGGGCGTGCCTATGGGCACCACTAGGAGGAAGATAAGTCCCGTCGTGCGTCCGGCGGTGCGGCCGAAGGCCTTCTCAACAAAGTATGCAGGACCGGCGGCATGGGGAAATACCCCCGCCAGGCGTGCAAATACCAGGGTCACAGGGATAATCGCCAGGGTGAGTAGTATCCAGGCTAGCAGGGCACCACTGCCCGCGGTAGCAATCGTCATCTCCGGCAGGATAAATACGCCTGTACCAAGCAAAGTGGTGGCCATCAGACCGGCACCTTGCCAGCGACCAATAGTACCGTGATTATGTTCCATCTTAGGTTCTGTTAGGGTTATCTATGGGGATAGTATAGACTTAGCGAGTCAAACAATCTGTCAAAGATTTCCGCCGAAAATCAAATTAGAGCCGACACTTTGACGGATTTTTATCGATTTACCGACACTTTGTCGGTCATATGCTTGGTCAGATACCAGAGAGGACAGCTTGGACAAGTTTGATAAGGCCATCATCAACGCCCTGAGACAAGACGCCAGACAGAGTGTTTCCAGCATCGCCGAAACCGTCAGCCTGTCGCGCAGCGCGGTTTCCGAACGGATCAAGAAACTGGAACAGACGGGGATCATCCGCGGTTATCAGGTGCTGCTCAGCGAATCTCAGAAAGAGGGGGTCTCCGCCTACTTCGAGATCCAACACCGCTGTCCCCGCTGCGCCGATGTGGTGCATGTGTTCCAGTCTATCCCCGAGGTGATCACCTGTCGCGGCATCACGGGCGACATGGATCTCCTGGTCTATGTACAGGCCAACTCCATGCGCCGCCTGCACGAGATCCGCGAATATATCGACGCCCAGACCGACATCATCAAGCTCAAGACCCATGTGGTGATGAGCGAATGGATCGACAATCGCGGCTAACATGGATATTTCTCATGCCTGAACATGAGTAACAGTTTAGGCCTGTGGTTTCCTTTACTATATGCTTAACGATAGACTATCGTTTAACTCTTTCATTGGTTAAACCATTATGCAGATTGAAAAAACCGCCGAATTGAACCTTCTTTGGGGCTCGCTAATCCTCGAAGAGCTGGCACGCCTTGGAGTGCAACATGTCTGCATGGCGCCCGGCTCTCGCTCGACCCCACTCACCCTGGCGGCGGCCAAACAGACCAAGCTCAAGCAGCATCTTCATTTCGATGAGCGTGGCCTGGGCTTTCTCGCCCTGGGACTGACCAAGGCCAGCCGCGCCCCGGTCGCCATCATCACCACCTCGGGCACGGCGGTCGCCAACCTCTATCCTGCCATAGTCGAGGCCTGGCTGACCCAGGTACCGCTAATCGTCCTCTCCGGCGATCGCCCGCCAGAGCTGCTGGGCTGCGGCGCCAATCAGGCGATCGTGCAGCCGGAGATTTTTGCCGACTATGCCAAACAGGTCAATCTGCCGACTCCGGATATGGCGATACCGCCCCAGGCGCTGCTCACCCTACTGGATGAGTCGGTCGCCAACGCCAAGGGGCCGATACACGTCAACTGCATGTACCGAGAGCCCCTCTATCCGGGCTCCATGAGCGCCGATTTCACTCACTACCTCAGTCCGCTGGGCAACTGGCAACATAGCGCCCAGCCCTATAACCTGTTTGCCGACGCCCAGCTGATCAGCGCGCCGACGCCAGACGCCCTGGCGCGCTTCGTTCATGGCAAGGGCGTGATTATCGCAGGCACCCTGGCGCCCGAGCAGCAACCCGAACAGCTTATCGAACTGGCGCAAAAGCTCGGCTGGCCACTGCTGACCGACGCCCAGTCTCAGCTGAGACAACATGGCGCGGCAATCGGCAACATAGATCAACTCCTGCTGCAGCCCAAGGCCAAGGCGCTGCTGCAGGAAGCCGACACTGTGCTGGTGTTCGGCGGACGTCTGCTGTCGAAACGCCTGATTAACTATCTTAGCGAGCAGAAATGGAAACGTTACTGGCAGGTGCTGCCGCGTCAGACCCGGCTCGATCCTAGCCATAGCGCCAAGCAGGTGTGGATAAGCCCACTTGCCGCCTTTGCTCAACTGCCCTGGCCGAGATCCTCCGAGGCCAACTGGGCACTGCAACTGATCGAGGCCAACGAGCAGCTGGCAACCCTGTTCCAGCAGCAGATAGACGACGCCGAGTTTGGTGAGGCCCAGGTGGTGCGCGCCATCGCCGGACGCGGTGAGCAGCAGCTGTTTATCGGTAACAGCCTGCCGGTACGCCTCTACGACATGTACGCCCCCATCACCCCCTTAGCGCCTCGCGTCTTTACCAACCGCGGCGCCTCGGGTATCGACGGCCTGCTGGCCACCGCCTGCGGAATAGCGGCCCACAAGGCCAGCCCGACCACGCTTGTCATCGGCGATCTGTCACAGCTGCACGATCTCAACTCATTGGCGTTGGCGGCGAAGCAACAGGGCACTCTGGTGATCGTCATACTCAACAACGACGGCGGCAACATCTTCAACCTGCTGCCCGTGCCCGACGAGAAGCTGCGCAGCGGGTATTATCGTCTGGCCCACGGCCTGGAATTTGGCTATGGCGCGGCCATGTTCGGCCTGCCCTATAATCGCGTCGAGGATATAGTGAGTTTCAACGAGGCATACGACGATGCCCTCACCTACCCGGGTGCCTCTGTCATCGAGGTCTGTGTGGCGCAGGATCAGGCCAGCGAACAGATCGAGCGCCTCGCCGCCTGGATCAAGCAAAGCTGATGCTGGCCTACCGATGCGATGGCGACAGCCAAAGACCCGTCTTAGTCTTATTGCATGGACTGCTGGGAGATAAAGATGACTGGCAGGCCATCCTCCCTCGGCTCAGTCACCATTTCTGCTGTATCGCCCTGGATCTGCCCGGTCATGGCGCCAGCCCTTCGCTCGAAGGCAATCCAGACTCGTCAGGCTTTCAGCGGGTCGTGACCCATATCCTCTCGACACTGGACGAGCTAAAGGTAAATCGCTTTCATCTGCTGGGTTACTCACTCGGTGGCCGCATCGCCCTGCATCTCGCCCAACATCTTGTAAAACGGGCGCCCGAGCGTCTGCTCAGCCTACATCTGGAATCTTGTCATCCTGGGCTTAGCAATGACGAAGAAAGAGCCCAGAGGCTGGAGCAGGATAGGCGCTGGCAGCAGAAGTTACTGTCTCTGCCCATCACAGATTTTCTCGCCCTCTGGTACAGGCAGGGGGTGTTTGCCTCCCTTAGCGACGCGCAGCGGCAGAGGCTCATCCAGAAGCGGGCCCATAATAGTCCCGAGGCGCTGGCCAGCATCTACCTGCCCACCTCTCTGGGGCAGCAGGCGAATCTGGCGCAGTTACCCAGTGAGCTGGCGCTCCCCTGGCACTACTATGTCGGCCTGCAGGACGATAAGTTTCTCGCCCTGGCGAGCGCCTGGCAGGCGAGACAGGGGATATCCCTAACCAAGGTGCCGGAAGCCGGACACAACGTGCATCTGGCGCAGCCAGAGGCCTTTTGCGATACCCTTATCGCTAATCTCAGGATACAAGCATGATACTCAGCCAACTCAGCCTCTATCGCTATCAGATCCCCTTGGACAAGCTGCTGCCGGTGGGCAAGCAGCGTATCGATAACCGTCAGGGGCTGGTCCTCAGAGCCAGCGCGGTAACCGAGCAGGACGAATCTGTCACCAATGAGGTAGAGATAGCCCCCCTGAGCGGCCAGGATGTGGACGAACAGCCCCTCAAAGGCTTTAGCCAGGAGTCGCTGAACCAAGTGATCGACCAACTCATGCCCCTGCTGGATGAGCTGATAAACCAACCGGTCGACGAGCTGGCAAGACTCGCCCAGGAGACACAACTTCCCTCCTTGGCATTTGGCCTTTCGCTGCTTCACGCCAGACTCTCGGGCCGATTGCCCGCCGCCAGACGAGG
The DNA here is from genome assembly GCF_019457535.1 of Shewanella halotolerans. Taxonomy (NCBI): domain Bacteria; kingdom Pseudomonadati; phylum Pseudomonadota; class Gammaproteobacteria; order Alteromonadales; family Shewanellaceae; genus Shewanella; species Shewanella halotolerans. Next base: position 4,377,098 of record NZ_CP080417.1, read on the forward strand.
CGCGCGAACCATCCCCCTCATCTATCAGGCGCAGGATGAATCGCCCCAGGCGCTGGATGCCCGCATAGATGACTTGGAAAACTCGACTCATGCGGTGAAGGTCAAGGTGGGACAGACCTCGATGGAGCAAGAGGTTGCCATGATCCATCGCATCCTGGCCCGTCGCCCCGATCTCAAGCTAAGGCTGGACGCCAACGGCTGCTTCACCCTGGAAGCAGCTATCGATTTCCTCGCCTGTCTGCCATTGGAGGCGATTGAGTATATCGAGGAGCCTTGTGAAAACCCGGGCGACAACACGGCCCTGTATCAGGCCCTGGGAGTAGGATTTGCCTTGGATGAGACCCTGAGTAACCCAGGCTACCGATTTACCATGATGCCGGGGCTTAGCGCCCTCATCGTCAAGCCGATGATCTTAGGCTCGCTGGCGAATCTTCAAACCCTGACTCAGAAGGCCCACGAGGCGGGCGTGCGGGTCATTCTCAGCGCCAGCCTGGAAGCCAGCCTGGGCATCAATGCACTGAGAGATCTCAGCGAGGCCCTGACCCCTGACGAGGTGCCAGGACTGGATACCCTAAGCGCCTTTAGCGCCGATCTGCTGGTATCTACGGGTAAGAGTCGCTGCCTGACGCTGGAAAACCTGATCTGCCTGAAACAGGTCTTGCGGGAGGCGGTTTGAAGCACAGCAAGGAAATTGGCCACGAAACTAGCCAGGACATTGGCCGGAAAAGCATAGACACCTCGCCGCTGCACCTGATGGCGACCAAGGCGCCCGGGCAAGTCGCCCTGCATCACTGGCAGGATGGCGGCTACCGCGCCATCGACTATGCTCAACTATCCCAAAGGATACGACAGTGCGCACGCCAGCTGCATGATCTAGGCGTAACGTCAGGCGACAAGCTGGCCTGCGTCGACCAAAACTCTCTGGCACTGGTGATCCTCTACTGGGCCTGTATCGATCTCGGCGCCATCTTCTGCCCGTTAAACCCAAGGTTCCCCAAGGCGCAGATCGCCGCAATAGCCGATCGCTACGGCTTTAAGTATTTCTGGGCAGGCGAGGCCTATCAAGCCTTACTGCCGGAACCGGGCCTGACGCTTACATTAGACGCCGAGGCGTCACTCACCACGACTCGCGATAGCAAGAAAGCAACCAAGGCAGAAGCAACTAAAGTCGAACCAACCAAAGTAGAAGCAACTAAAGTAGAAAAAATCAGGATAGACACGGCGCGGCCCTGCAACATCATACTCACCTCGGGCAGCAGCGGCATGCCCAAGGCCGCCGTGCACTGCCTCAACAATCATATCGCCAGTGCCCTGGGCTCGACCCAGAAGATCCCCCTTGCTTGCGGGGACAACTGGCTGCTCTCCCTGCCGCTGTTTCATATCGGCGGCCTGGCCATAGTCAATCGCTGCGCCTTGGCCGGCGCGGCCCTAACCCTGCCAGCACCAGGCCTGTCGTTGGCAAAGCAGCTTAAGGCAATGCCTCTGACTCACCTCTCCCTGGTGGCCACTCAGCTAGTGAGATTGCTTAACGACGCACCCGAGAGTCTTAAGGGCCTCAAGGCGCTGCTGCTGGGCGGTAGTGCTATGGATGAGCAGCTGATCGAACGCCTGACGCCGCTGGGCATTCCGGCATTTACCAGCTACGGTATGACAGAGATGAGCTCGCAGATCACCACGGCAAGAGCCAATGCCCAGGGCAGTTGCGGCATGCCTCTGCCTGGGCGTCAGCTGAATATTATCGATGAGGTGATCTATGTGCGCGGCGAGACACTGTTTCTCGGTTATCTGGGCGATAAACCGCCCCATAGCATCGCCAGACCGCTGGATGACGATGGCTGGTTCTGCACCCAAGATCGCGGCCGATTCACGCCCGAGGGTGAGCTGCTCATACTAGGGCGCACGGACAACATGTTTATCTGTGGCGGCGAAAACGTGCAGCCCGAGGAGATAGAGGCAGTGCTGAGAAGCTATCCCGGCATCGAGGAGGCGCTGGTGTTTGGCGTAGCAGATGAGGAGTTCGGCCTGCTGCCGGTGGCCATCATCAAAGGGGAAGTCGCATCGCTTGAGAAACTCGAAGGGTTTCTCTGCCAGCATATCGCCCGCTTTAAACGCCCACGGCGCTATTTCCCCTGGCCAGAGGTCGAGCAGACGGGACTCAAGTTACCCCGTAAACTCGTGATTCAGGCGGTGGCCGAGCGCCATGGATTAGCCACAAAAAAACCTGCTTGATAGCAGGTTTTTTCATTCTTTGTTATTCACCTTAGGGCGTTACATTTCCATGCGACCCTTGAGCTTGTTCATGGCGTTCTTCTCAAGCTGCCTGATACGCTCGGCAGAAACTTGATAAGTGGCCGCCAGCTCTTGCAGCGTGGTCTTATCTTCGTCTAACCAACGCGCCTGTAGAATATGCTGGCTACGCTCATCAAGGGTCTTGATGGCCGCCAGAAGACGAGTTTGGTTATCGGCTTCGAAGTTGTCATTTTCGACCTGAGAGGCGATATCAGACGAATGATCCTCAAGGTAATGCACCGGGGCATAGTCCTGATCGTCATCGTTGTCACTGGCCAGATCGAAGGCTGGATCCTGCGCCGCCATGCGTGATTCCATCTCAGTCACATCGCTCTTCGAGACGCCCAGGTTTTCGGCCACCATGGTCACCTCTTCATCGCTGAACCAGCCAAGACGTTTCTTAGCCTTACGCAGATTGAAGAACAGTTTACGCTGCGCCTTGGTGGTCGCGACCTTAACGATACGCCAGTTTTTTAGCACGTATTCGTGGATCTCGGCTTTAATCCAATGCACGGCAAACGAGACAAGACGTACACCCACATCGGGATCAAAGCGCTTTACCGCCTTCATCAGACCAATGTTACCTTCCTGGATCAGATCCGCCTGTGGCAGACCATAACCCGCGTAACCTTTGGCGACATGAATAACGAAACGAAGATGAGACATAATCAACTGCTTCGCAGCCTGAATGTCACCGGTCTCCTGCAGACGTTTCGCCAGCTCATACTCCTCATTCGCCTCCAACATAGGAATGTTGTGCGCAGAATGGATATAAGCCTCTATGCTACTGCTGCTTTGAGGTACCATTAGTGCCATTGATTGCGTTTGATTAGTCATTAACGCTCCTAACTTCTTATCTTGCTTAAATTTAACGCTTCGGGTGCTCAGCGCCGTCTGAGGACAGCATTCCGTGGGAGTATAAAGAAAGGGATTACGCCCAGGGACAAGCTGATGAACTATTAACTATCTGACAGTCTATGTCAACACTCGAAGCTGAACAGGGTTTAATTTCACCCGATTCTATAGACATTGCAAGTGAAAATTAGTTCATAAATTCCCGGGAGTCCAGCCCCCAGGCCAGCCTATTTCTGCGGCAATAAATACCCGCTTAGCCTGTGTGGCACAGCCCCTAGGAAGGCTCGATCGCCCTTAGGTGTTGACGCACCGACAGGTAGGAACCTAACCAACCGAGGAAGGAGGCCAAGAGTATCAGCTCGCCCAGCTCAACCAGGGTCAGCGACTGCATCTCCAGCGTACTGCCATAGAGGCCGAGCAGGCTCGCCAGGGCGCCGTCCAGATACCAAACCAGCAGATTGATGATCACCCAGGCCAGTACGCCGCCGATCACCCCAAACCAGATCCCGGTATAGAGGAAGGGACGCTGAATAAAGGCCTCTGTGGCGCCCACCAGCTTCATCACCTCGATCTCGGTGCGGCGATTCATGATGGCCAGACGTATGGTGTTACCTATCACCAGCACCACGGCCAACACCAGCAGGGCGGCGATGGCCATCACGGTGCGCTCCAGCAGCCTCACCACGGCCTGCAGGCGCTCCAGCCACTCAATATCCAGTCGACCAAAGCTTACCTCAGGTTCGAGCTCTAGCTTCTTTAGCAGCTCGCGGGCGCCATTAGGGCTGGCGTGCTTGATACTCGGGGTTACCGTGATCACCGCAGGTAACGGATTCTCATCCAGATAAGCCAAGGCCTCGCCAAAACCCGACAGGCGCTGAAACTCTTCCAGGGCCTTGTCGCGGTCGATATAGCTGACGGCGCTCACCTCAGGGTAGGCGCTGATACGGCTGATGAGGCTCTGTATACTGCGCTCGCTGCGTCCCTCGTCGATAAACAGGGAGATCTCGGCGGCGCTGTTCCAGGACTGAGTAATGGTCTCGGCGTTCTTCACCAACACCTGCAGGGCCGCCGGCAGGCTAAGGCTTACCCCCAGCACGGCCATGGTCATCAGCGAGGAAACTGGATTGCGCCATAACTCCCCCATGCTGCCCATGGCATGTTGAATATGACGGATAAAAAACATCACGATACGACCGCTGATAGGAAGCTTACTGCGCACCAATTGAGGTTGCTGACTCATGTGACTCTCCTCAATTATTCGCCGAAGGCACTGGCAGTTGTGTGAGTGCTCGCCAGCTCGTCACCACCCAGGATACGCCCCTGTTTCAGGGTCAGGGTGCGATAACGCATTCTGGCGATCAGGCCCAGATCATGGGTGGCGATCAGCACAGTCGTGCCGGCATCGTTAAAGGTTTCAAACAGGCGCAGGATATCCATGGACAACTTAGGATCCAGGTTACCCGTAGGCTCATCGGCCAACAGCAGTGGCGGCTTGTTGACGATGGCGCGGGCGATCCCCACCCGTTGCTGTTCACCGCCGGACAACATGATGGGATAGTGACGCTCCTTGCCATACAGACCCACCATATCCAGCGCCGCTAGCACCCGCTTCTTGATCTCATGCAGGGCGAAGCCCTCGATCACCAGAGGCAAGGCTATATTGTCAAAGACGCTGCGGTCCATCAGCAGGTGATGGTTTTGGAAGATCATGCCGATATCCCGGCGCAGGAAGGGGACATCCTTGGGGCGGATGTTAGCAATGTCGTGGCCATTGATGGCTACTCGGCCGGCATTGGCCCGTTCGATCACAGTGATCAATTTAAGCAGGGTACTCTTGCCCGCCCCGGAGTGGCCGGTTAAAAATGCCATCTCACCGCGTTTCAGATGAAAACTTACGTCGGAGAGGGCCTTCTGACCACCGGGATAAACCTTGCTAACCTGCTCAAATCGAATCATAAGTACCCAATCTTAGGTTGTTGAAATCAGATTGTTGAAATTAGATTGTTGCAATAGTGTCTTGATGAGGCCAGCCGAAATCGGCTGGCCCTGGCATTATGCCCGAGTTCAGACATTTGCTACTTGGCATCATCCTCATGGCTGAACAGGGCGTCGACAAAGTCTTTCGCATCGAAAGGCCTTAGATCGTCGATCTGCTCACCGACACCTATGTGCCTAATTGGGATGCCAAATTTATCTGCGATGGCAAAGATCACCCCGCCCTTGGCCGTGCCATCGAGCTTGCTCATGGTGATACCCGTGACGCCAACCGCCTCTTTGAACAGCTGCGCCTGGCTAATGGCATTCTGACCCGTACTCGCATCCAGGGTCAACATCACCTCGTGAGGGGCGCTCTCATCTTGTTTCTTCATCACACGCACCACTTTCTTCAGCTCATCCATCAGATGGGCCTTATTCTGTAGGCGTCCCGCCGTATCGGCGATCAAGATGTCTATCTTACGGGCACGCGCCGCCTGCAGCGCATCGAACAGTACCGAGGCACTGTCTGCACCTGTGTGCTGGGCGATCACTGGAATATCATTACGTTGACCCCAGACCTGCAGCTGCTCGACGGCCGCGGCGCGGAAGGTATCGCCCGCCGCCAACATCACCGACTTGCCCTGCTGTTGATACTGCTTGGCCAGCTTACCGATAGTGGTGGTCTTACCCACGCCGTTAACGCCGACCATAAGGATAACGAAAGGTCCGTCACTGTTTTCCGGCACCAGAGGAATGCTCACCGGCTCCAGAGTCTTCTGCATCTCTTCACGCATCAGCTCATAGAGGGCCTCGCCATCTTTCAGCTGCTTACGGCTTGCCTGCTCGGTCAGACTGGCGATCAGGCGACTGGTGGTTTCTACCCCCACATCGGCGATCAACAGCTGCTCTTCCAGCTCTTCGAATAGCTCATCATCGATCTTCTTGCCCTTGAACAGGCCGATGAAACCACTACCGATATTCTCACTGGTGCGCTTCAGTCCGCGTTTAAGGCGGGCAAAGAAACCCTCTTTGGTCGGCTTCTGCTGCGGCTCGGGCTGTTGTTCAACCTGCTCCTCTTGCGCTGTCTGTTCTGCTTGCTCAGCGGCTAGATGCTCCTGCTCTGCCTGCTCGGCTGCAAGGCGTTCTTGCTCTGCCTGCTCGGCGGCAAGACGGGCATTCTCTGCCTCGACGCGAGCCTGCTCGGCAGCTTGACGGGCATTCTCTGCCTCGACGCGAGCCTGCTCCTCGGCGATGCGTTGCTGCTCAGCCTGCTCGGCTGCTAAACGCTCTTGCTCTACCTGCTCGGCAGCAAGACGGGCATTCTCTGCCTCGACGCGGGCCTGCTCCTCGGCGATGCGTTCCTGCTCAGCCTGCTCCGCAGTTAAACGCTCCAGCTCAGCTTGTTCCGCAGCTAGACGCTCACTCTCTGCTTCGAGACGGGCCTGTTCGGCAGCCAGACGGGCGTTCTCCGCTTCGACGCGAGCCTGCTCCTCGGCTATACGTTGCTGCTCTGTCTGCTCGGCGGCTAGGCGTTGCTGCTCTGCCTGCTCTGCCTGCTCTGCCTGTTCGGCAGCTAGGCGTGCATTATCTTCTTCGACGCTAGCCTGTTCGGCTTCTGCCTGGGTCGAAACTTCTACTTCTGGTGCCGCCGCTTCCTGCTCAGATTTATCTTTGCGGAACCAAGAAAAAAAACCTTTTTTTGCCATGTGTAATACCAGTACTCAACTAACTGATTCAAAATTCGCTATAAAGTCGTTTTGCGCCCGTTATTATAACCAGATAGCTAGGCTATTGACGCAGAAAAACACGGCATTTTTTTCGCTAATGCCCCGGGCTTTACACCTTTTTATTATGCTTTACGTTAAAATAGCGACCTCAATTTAGCGCAACAGTCTAACACTTAATCTGGTCAGGCCAAATTCCGCTAAATGAATCCACAAAATACAGGTAGAAAATGGCAAGAAATCGACCCGCAAGCGGACAGGTGAGGATCATCGCCGGACAATGGCGTTCCAGAAAACTCCCGATCCAAGATCTCGAGGGGCTAAGGCCCACCACAGACAGAGTCAGGGAAACCCTGTTTAACTGGATCGCAGGGGATCTTCCCGGCGCCCGCGTGCTCGACTGCTTCGGCGGCAGTGGCGCCCTCTGCTTCGAGGCGCTCTCTCGCTACGCTAAATACGCCAAGGTATTCGAGCTACAGGCCGGCGCGGCCAAACAGCTCAAACAAAACCTTGCCACCCTCAAATGCGACTGCGCCGAGGTGGTACAGGGCGACACCTTAGTGCAGCTTAAGACGCCGCCCGCCGAGGGCTTCGATGTGGTCTTCATCGATCCCCCCTTTCGCAAGGGATTAGCCCAGGCCTGTATCGACGGCCTGAATGCCCAGGTATGGCTCAATGAGAATGCGCTCGTCTATGTGGAGACGGAGCGTGAGCATCCGCCGCTAAACTTGCCTGCCCACTGGCTTCCTCTCAAGGAGAAACAGGCCGGTCAGGTGACCTATCGTCTTTATCGAGTAGAACGTCCGGAGGCTGAATAATGAAAATGATCATTCTCATCGGCAAGGGGATCACTCTATTTGCCTGGGCCGTGATGCTCTACAACCTGTTTGTCCCGGCAGAAGGCAACATAGGCATGTTGCTGACGCTGCTACTTGGGATCACTCTGGTGATGCACGGCCTACAGACGCTGATCTTCCGCACCCTGTTTAAGCCGCTGATGACCATAGGTTACGGCGATTACCTGAGTGTCATGCTCTTTGGCGTCTTCAGCCTGCTGGAATATCGCCAGCGCGTGATGCAGCAAGGCGTCACCGACAATCAGGCCTAAACGCTGATCTTTTGCTAAAGATAAGCAGCCATAAAAAAGCCCCATAAAGGGGCTTTTTTATATCTTAATCTTAACCACTAGAGGCCGGGGACCCGTCCCTGATAGTTGATCGGGTAGTAGCCCTGGCTGTCGCGCTTACCGAGGAAGCTTAGCGCCTGCTTAAGATCGTCGGACTGCGCCTCTGTCTCTTTGATCTTGGCGGTTACCTGCACCAGCTTGTCGGCCTTAAGCAGCGCATGACCACTGAGGCCTAAGGCATTCATGCTGTCATCCGTCTGCACCTTGATGTTGCCATCGACACAGCTCAGCGCCACGGCGACATCACCCAGAGGATACTTACCGAACTGGTTATTCACCTGCAACTGCTGGGCAAAGAGTTTACCCGTGAGCTGCTGACACCAAGGTACGCCCTGCTCCAGGTCTTGCAGCATCAGGCTGAAGTTGCCCCCTACCTGGGTACGAAACGGCAGACGCGCGTTGCCCACCAGGAACTCGCTCGGCGCGTCGAAACGCACGCCGCTGGCATCGATACCAGACATAGACAGGCTTACGAAACCCTTACCATTTACGGCGGTGGCGCGGCTGCCCACCACGAAGTCGATGTTAGCCCTGCCCGTCAGCAGGCCCCAGGGGCTCAGCTGCCAGCTCACCTGCTCCAGGCGGCGCTTCTGCAGCATTAAGCTATCAATCTCACCGGACCAGATGGTGCCAGAGATCCCAGAGGCGTTCACCTGCTTAGGCAGGGGCGCTAACTTAACCGCCAGACTCGCCGGAAACAGGGCGAACAGAAACACCAGATAGACGAAAACGCCGATAACAATTTTTTTCACTAGACTCACAAAAAACCCTTACTACTTTGTTACTGCGAGAACTGGATACGACGCACCTTGACGAAGCCTTCGGTCTCACCATCGGCCAGATCGATATTCTCCAGGGAGAGCCCCTTCTGTTGCACCAGATCGCTCAGGTAATCCAAGAGCGAATCGAAGGGCACCTCGTCCATCCATACCTGGATCTTATTGCCCTGGGGCTGCATGCGGGTGATCTCCAGGCCATAGCTTTTAGCACTCTGGGTCACCACGGCGCTGAGACTACCGGAGAAGCCCTTCTTACCGCCGCTTTGCTTGAGGCCGGCTATCTTGTTGGCCGTCTGCTTCACATAGTTGAGCGTGCTCTCCTGAGCCGCCAGGTTACGCTGGGCATCCTCTTCGGCCTGGCTGATAGGCGTCCAGATCCCCCAGTAGAAGATGCCGAGCACCAACACTATGGCGCAAGCCGCCACGAGCTGCTGCTCGCGCAACACTAAGCCATTCCACCACGTCTTAATGTTGTCCATCTTACTTGCTCCTCAGGGTTAAGGTACTGGTCACTTCATCTTCGCCGCTGTTCATGGCGCCAGAATCCACCTGGAAGTGAGGCGAGATCAGCTCCTTAAACTGTTCAATCTGGGCATAACTCTTGGCGGTGATCTGCATGCGCAGCTCATTACGGCCGCCGTCGAAACGCAGACTGGTCGGCTTGAGCTCAGGCACCTTATCGAAACCAACGGCAAGATCGTCTAGCATGGTGAAGAAGGCCATGCCGCCGCCCGCGCCTTGCAGGGTGCGCAGCTGACTCTCCATCTGCGAGCGCACGTTCACCATGCGCGAGCTGCCCATCACCTGCTTGAAGATCTCACCCGTCTGCTGCTGCAGGCCTTCACGCTCGACGTTCATTTGGTGGATATTGAGTCCCTTGTTGACCAGGGCCAACACCAGTGCCACCAGGATGACGATGGCAGCGTTACGCCATAGCAGCAGATGCTTGCTGTATTCGCGCTTAGGGGTATAGATACCGCTGAGCAGATTTAATGGCGCGTTGAGGATCCCCTTGGCCAACACCAACATAGGCAGATCCAGCGGCTGAGGCTTGACCTCGACCCCTTGGATATCCAGATCGCTGTAGCTGGCCAGGGTGATAGGCGTCTCTTCCTGGGCCTCGGCGAGTCTTGGCAGGGCGGCCTGGAACCAGCTGGCATCCAGGCTGACGCCGCTACCCGTGCTGGTACGCAGCAGGTAATCCGGGCCAAATTTCATCGCCGCCCACTGGCATTCCTGTAGCGGCAGGGCAAGACAGTCGGGCACCAGTTGACGCGCCTTGATACCGGCCTCGCTCAACCAGGAGAGCCAGGTCTGCATCTGCTCGTGAGCCACCACGGCAACACTCAGCGACTCGCCATTGCGGGGGCCGGGGACAAAATGCAGTTCATCGACATTCTCGGCCAGGGTCTCTTCCAGCATGAAAGGCAGGGCCTTAAGCGCCTGACGCTGCCCCTTCTCCGGTAGCTGCACCGAGGTAAGGGTAATGGCTGAGGCGGGCACCAAAATATCCACCGGACGGTTGCCGGCGCGTTCGGTCAGGGTCGACAGCCCCTGGGCGTCGCTCAGTTCTCCCGAGGCGATGATCTCCTGCTCTTGCTCCGACCATACCAGCCAAGAGCAGCTCTGCTCCGCGCTTCTTCCTAATCGGATAAATAATCTTTCACTCAATGTCTTTCTCCACAAGTCTCATTAAGTTGCTCTCGATGAGCTTGTCCTTTTATTAGCCTAGACGAGCGCTGCCCACCTAAGAGATTATTTTTGGCCGCCATATTGACGGGTCAAGACGTCCAGCTGGTTGTTACCGCCCACACGTAATACACTTTGCATCCTGAAGGTGGCGCTATCAACCTTAGCGCCCGCCTCCAGCAGAAAATACTGACTCTTGAGGCTAAAACTCGATTCCAGATTCTTGTCCTGACGCAGCCCTGAGATAGAACCATTAGACCAGAAGTCATCCAGGCTGTCATAGCCGTCACCTGGGCGCTGATTAATGATGCTCTCGGCCTCGCCCACGCTGATCTTATTATCAAACATGCCCGCCAGCAGCGCCGCCTGCTCCACCTCTACAGTGTTGACGTTCAACACCTGGCGGTCATAGCCAGGAATGACGCAGATATAGGGCGCCAACTTGAGATAGACCTCCTGGCTGAAGCCGATGACCGCCCGCAGCTCGCTTCGATGGCTCATCAGGGTGTTAGCCGCCCGGTAAGGCACGGTGCGCGACTCATAGTCGGCATCTTCGGCGCCGAACGGGCTGGCGACCGTGTCCTCATCGATATAATCTTTCAGCGTATGGGTAAGGCGCTCGGCTGAAAAATCATCCATCCCCAGCGCCACCAACAGCCCCTTAAATTGTACCGCCGCCAGCGGCAGCTTGGGTTGGCCGTTTTCCACCTCTGTGGTCTCGATCGCCAGGGCGTTTAGGTTGAAACAGGCCTGCAGATCGCTGATACGACCTCCTATCTCACCTTGCTCGGCGGGAAACACCACATCGGCCTGGGCCCAATATTGCTGGCGATGCACCTTGCCGTCATCGGCATCGTCCAAATCTTGTTTCAACACCTTCTTGGCCAGCTCTTCGGCCGAGATCGCATACCAATAGGCCTGATCATACTGCGCCAGGTTAATGGTGCGGCGCACCGAGATCTGGTTACGGCTGTTGATATTAGTGGCTATGATGGCGATCATGGCCACGATCAACAAGACGACGATCAGCGCGACCCCACGCTGCTTTCCTGGCAAGCTATTCATCGTCATCTTCCTTGCCACCGGCACCGCCACTGTTGTTGCCACCCGTATTATTACCGCCCGAGTTGTTGCCGTTGTTATTGCCGCCGTTACTACCCTTGTTGTTGCCGTTGTTATTACCGTTATTGTTACCGTTATTGTTACCGTTATTGTTGCCCGAGCCATTTTCACTCAGCATAGCTCCCAAAGGTAACAGGAACTTGCGCTGTATCTTGCCCAGGCCTTCCACCTCAATTTCCATGGCGATCACCTTGGGCAGGCTAGTGGCATCAAACTTACGCTGCCATTTGTCCTCGACATAGAAGGAATACTCCACCGAAAGGACGTTTTTAATCACCACAGTCTTAATCGGCTCTGCGCCAAACTCCGGCTCGGGATAGGGAAAATACCAACGCTCCAGGTTGTTTTCCTGCACCACATAGGCCACCGACTGCAGGCTGCCCCGGGGCAAGAGCCCGTCAGGATTCAACCAGCCGATACGGTAGAAGACGATGGCCTCAGACTCTGAATCAAACAGGTCTTTGCCGGTTTGAATCACGGTCGAGCCACGCCCGCCTTCTAGCAGACGCGGAGTTCGGGCCACCATCTGGCCAAAATCCCGCTCCAAGGCACCGAAGCCCTGTTGCAACGACTTGAGCCGCTGAGCAAACTCGGCGGTGACCTCATCGTTTTTCATCACAGTGCTGAGCACGGCATTCGCCGCCAGGCCCAGCATGGCGAAGATGGCGATGGCGATCAGCATCTCCAGCAGGGTAAAGCCCTGTGCCCGCTTAGTCTTGCTTAAGCACATAACTGCTCACCTGGGCGATGATGCGCTTATAGCGCTCATCGTCACTGACACTGATGCGTATCATTCGAAAATTATCATCTGTGGTTTTCACCACCTCTTTGCGCCAATACCACTCTTTTCCCGCCAGTTCGACGCTGCCGTCTTTACGGCCGAGATCTGGAAATTTCTTCTCCAGGCGGGCATCCACCATCTGATTGCTGGCCACCCACTGAGCCAGGGTGCGCTCCTCGAGGATCGGCATGTTGGCCATCTGCTCACCCAGGCTCTTGGTGATGGAGACGGCGGCGATGGCAAACACCATGAGGGCCACGATCACCTCGAGCAGGGTCATGCCGGCGCTACGGCGTCTGCCCGCGAGACTCAGGCCTAGCCTGCGCTTACTCATCGAATCCATCCTCTCTGCCCAGGGTCAGGCGGCCTAAGGCATCGCCAACCACCAGGGCCTCAATCTCTTGGCCACGCTCATCTTTACCGACGAAGGTCAGCTCGAAGACGCTCATCTCGCCGCTAGGAAACAGCAGCACCTGAGGCTCGGGAAACTTTTTCTTCTCTTCTTCGCTGGGTTCGATAAGTGGCTCATCGAACCAGGACTCATCCTCTTCATCTCCCTGGGTTAGGGGCAAGCCGTCGAGCACCAACTCCATCTCTACCCCAGGCTCCATCTCTTTGGCCGCCAGCAGGCGATCTTGTTGCAGTGGCTTCCATTTGCCCTCATCGTAGACCACAAACTCGTAGCGCTGCTTGTCGATGACGATGCCGATGAAATGGCCGCTGAGTATGGTCTCATCCAACACCAGCTCGGTGGCCGCCATAAACTGGCGGGCCGTACGCTCCAGCGCCTTGTGTTGGTCGGCGCCGCTGGTGGTATAAGTCACCGCGGCGGCAGCCAATCCCATCAGCAAGACGACCAGCAGGACCTCTAGCAGGGTGAAACCGAATTGGCGGACGCCACGCATAAACAGACTCGTCTTAAGGCTTATTGGAAATCTTGTAGATTCCAGTTACCGATATCATCTTCGGTACCCGGTTGACCGTCAGGACCGGCACTGAAGATGTCGATCTTACCCTGCTCGCCTGGGCTCAATAGCAGGTAATCGTTACGCCATGGATCCTGTGGCAGACGCTTCACATAACCATCGGCGCGGTAGTTACGCGGCTCGGGTGAGATAGTCGGCTTCTGTACCAGGGCTTCGAGGCCCTGCTCTGTCGTCGGATAGACGCTGTTGTCCAGACGATACATGTCCAAGGCATTTTCCAGTGCAACAATGTCAGATACCGCCTTCTGGATGTCGGCTTTATCTTTGTTGCCCATAAGGTTAGGCACAACCATAGAAGCAAGGATCCCTAAGATAACGATAACCACCATGACTTCCAGTAGGGTAAAACCTTTTTGCTTGTTTCTTGCTTGCATTAATACTTCCTCTATAAAAAATGCCCTAACATCTGCGGCTAGGACGGCAGTTGGTGATAAACGCCTGGGCGTTAACCACTAATCATGTTGTTGAGTTCTAAGATCGGCTGCAGAATCGCCAGGACGATAAACAGCACCACGGCCGCCATGCTGACCACCAGCATGGGCTCGAACACCCCAAGGGCGATGTTGACGTTAGACTCAAATTCTCTGTCTTGGTTGTCCGCGGCGCGCTCAAGCATCTGCTCCAGCTGACCACTCTTTTCACCCGAGGTGATCATATAGAGCATCATAGGGGGAAAAAGTTTAGTATTGGCGAGTGCCGCGCCTAGGCTAGTACCTTCACGTACCCTGGCCGTGGCCTCTTCGACCGCCGCCCGTACCCGGACATTCATCAAGACCTCGCTGGCGATACGCATTGCATCGAGCAGAGGCACCGAACTGGCAGTAAGGATACTCAGGGTGCGTGCAAAACGCGCCGTATTCAAGCCCTTACTCACCCGGCCGACAACCGGCATCTTTAATATTGCGGTATCGAACTTCATCCTGTTAGCCGCGCTGCGCAGCAGCTGCTTGGCGCCCACCACCAGAGCGATGATGACGCCTATGACGATCAGGCCATAGTCGCGAACAAAATCCGATGAGGCGATCAAAAACTGTGTGGTCCAGGGCAGTTCCTGACCCATATGTTCGAACTGACCCACCACCTGAGGCACCACGGCGGCCAGCAGGATGGCGATCACGCTAATGGCAACCAGGGTCAAAACGATGGGATAGATCATCGCCTGGGTCATCTTGGTCTTTAACTGCTGACGACGCTCGGTATAGTCGGCGAGGCGGTTGAGCACCACCTCGAGATGGCCCGATTTCTCGCCCGAGGCAACCATGGCCCGGTAAAGATCGTCGAAGATATGGGGAAATTCGGCCATGGAATCGGCCAGGCTGTAACCCTCGACCACGCGAGAGCGCACCGCCATCACCATGCTGGCGAGACGATCCTTTTCACACTGCTGACCCACGGCCTTGAGGGCCTCTTCTACCGGCAGGCCGGCGGCCACCAGGGTGGCGATCTGACGGGTGATCAGCGCCAGCTCGGCGACCGAGATGCCACGCTTGAAGCTGAAACCGCCGCTCTTTGCCTTGGCTTCCTTCTCGACCACAGGGGTGATCTCCAGCGGCATCAGACGCAGCTCGCGCAGTTGTCCCCTGGCATGGCGAGCCGTATCGGCCTCGACAACCCCTTTCTGCTGTTTGCCCTGGGCGTTTAACGCCTTGTACTCAAATGCTGGCATGGCTACTCCTCGCGAGTGACGCGCAGCACTTCTTCCAGCGTAGTCACCCCGGCGAGGACTTTGATCATGCCGTCATGGCGAATGCTAGGTACCGTCTTACGAATATGCTTCTCGATGGCCAGCTCGCCGCGACCCGTGTGGATCAGCTCGCGTACATAGTCGTCCACCAGCAGCAGCTCGTGGATACCGGTACGGCCACGGTAGCCATTGTGGCCACAGGCCGAACAGCCTGTTGCCCGGTAGATGGTGCGTGGATCGTCTTCGCTGATCCCCAAAAGCTCACGCTCACGCAAGTCCGGCGTGTGCTCTGTCTTACAACTAGGACACAGGGTACGGATCAGGCGCTGCGCCAGCACCCCGAGCAGACTCGAGGAGACCAGGAAAGGCTCGACGCCCATGTCCTGCAGACGCGTGATAGCGCCCGAGGCGGTATTGGTATGCAGGGTGGAGATCACCAAGTGACCCGTTAGCGAGGCCTGCACCGCGATCTGCGCAGTTTCCAGGTCACGGATCTCACCTATCATCACCACATCCGGATCTTGACGCAGTATGGCCCTCAGACCACGGGCGAAGGTCATGTCGACCTTGGTATTGACCTGAGTCTGGCCTATGCCAGGCAGTTCATATTCAATCGGGTCTTCGACGGTCAGTATGTTAGTGTCGATGGAGTTGATCTCGGTCAGACCCGCATACAGGGTGGTACTCTTACCCGAGCCCGTAGGGCCTGTGACCAGGATGATGCCGTGGGGCTTGCGAATCAGCTCGTCGAACTGATGACGTATCTCATCTGTCATCCCCAGCTGTTTAAGATCTAGGTTGCCGGCATTCTTATCCAGCAGACGCAGCACCACGCGCTCGCCGTGGCTGGAAGGCATGGTCGAAACACGCACGTCCACCGCACGACCTGCGATACGCAGCGAGATACGGCCATCCTGCGGCACCCGCTTCTCGGCGATATCCAGACGCGCCATTACCTTGATACGCGAGACTAGCAGCGAGGAGAGCTTACGATTGGGCTTGAGCACCTCTTTGAGCACGCCGTCGACGCGAAAACGCACCACCAGCTGCTTCTCGTAGGTCTCGATATGGATATCCGAGGCTTCCTCTTTGATCGCCTCGGACAGGAGCGCGTTGATCAGCTTGATGATAGGCGCATCATCGTCACCCTCTAGCAGATCTTCGGTCTGTGGCAGCTCCTCGGCCAGGGTAAACAGATCCATCTCGTTGCCGATATCTTCCATCAGCTGCTGCGCCTCGGAAGAGTTGGCCTGATAGACCTGAGTCAGCTTGGCCTCGAACACAGAGGGCTCCAGCTGTGCCAGCGCCAGCTCTTTTCCTGTGTAACGGCGCACCTCCAACATAGCGTCGATAGGCGTGTTGATTGTGTGGTACAGGGTTAATCCGGCTTCGTCGTCCTTCTCCAGCACCAACTCGAATCTGTGGGCGAAGGCAAAGGGCAGACGATCCCGGCTGCTTGAGTGAAATACCTCATCGGATTCGGCCTCCGAGGCTAGCCCGAGTTCACTCGTTACCTGGGCCAGTTCCTCGTTTTGCGTGGCTTGGATATCACTCATCTTGCTTATCTTGCTGCTTGTTTTCGTTGATCTGTTTCAGCGCAGGATCGGTTTCACGCATCTTGGTCTCTAACCCCTTGCGATCCTTATAACGCTGCAGTACTTCGTTAACTTCGGGCGGCAGGTACTCTTCCTGATTCCACTCTTCCAGGATAGGCACGCTGGTATTTGGCATCAGGTTCACGCCACGCTCCTGCTGCTCGAGCTGCAGGGCACGGAAGTAGTTGTACTTACGACCGGCAATGCCTTCCATGGTCAGGCCATCACGTATGATGGTCGGCTTGATGAAGACCATAAGGTTTTTCTTCTTCTTGCCACTAGAAGAGGACTTAAACAGGTGACCTAAGATAGGGATATCGCCCAGGAAAGGCACCTTCTGCACGCTCTCCTGTACCTCTTCGTTGATCAGACCACCGAGCACCACGATCTGGCCTGAGTCGGCCATCACAGTAGTCGTCAGGCGACGGGTCGCGAAGGTCACGTCGACCCCTGTCTTACCGTTAATGCCCGAGACTTCCTGCTCTATGGTGAGCTTAACCGTTGTGCCTTCGTTGATCTGTGGCACGACTTTTAACTTCACGCCCACTTCCTTACGCTCGACCGTCTGGAAGGGGTTGCTGTTACCATTACTGGAGTTTTGGCTACCTGTCAGTACAGGCACCTCATCACCGACTATGAAGGAGGCTTCCTGGTTATCCAGGGTAGTGATAGAAGGCGTTGCCAACACGTTCGACTTGGTATCGCTCGACACCGCCTGGATCAGGGCGCCGAAGTCACCCATGGCAACACCCCAGGCCATACCGTTCACCTTACCTAGGGCCTGGGCCAGCAGGGTGATGTCACCCTTCTTGTCTGGATTCTTGGTACAGGTCAGGTTATCACCCGAGCCGGTACATGTTTGAGTCGCTTTCTCGTCTTGCGCCGCCCAGATACCGGCACCGATCTCACCGATAGTAGGGCCTAAGTTATTAAATTGGGTACCGCCACCTGCCTCTGTAGCCCACTGGATACCGAAACCGACATCGTCACCCTCGGCGACCTCGACGATAATGGCCTCCACCAATACCTGCGCGCGGCGAATATCTAACTGGTTTATGACGCTCTCCAGGGTGCGCATCTGATCCGGCTCGGCGCTGATCACTAGGGCGTTGGTGTCTGGGTGGGCCATGATATTAATTTCGTTGCGGCGCTTGCTGCGACCACCCTGGGCCTGACCGCCATCCTGATCTTTGGCCAGCTTCTCGGCAAAGCCGGTCAACACTTCCACTAAGTCTTCGGCCTTGGCGTAACGCAGGTAACGCACCTTGGTATTACCTGTGGTCGCCTGCTCGGCATCCAATTTCTTAATCAGGGTCACAACACGCTGACGACTCTTCTCGTCACCGCTGACGATCACGGCATTGGTACGCTCGTCGGCAACCACCTTAGGCGCCTGACCCGGTAGCTGTGACTGGTTGGCACTGGCGCGATACAGGGTGTCGATAATGCGCACCATCTCGCCGGCAGAGGCGTATTCCAGCGGCACAACCTGCACCTCGGTATCACCCTGCTTGTCGACGCGGCGAACAATTTCCACCAACTTGTTCACCACGGCCGCACGGCCAGAGATCATCAATACGTTTGACGGGTCATAGTTGACCACGTTACCCCCACCTGCGTTATCGTTTAACTGACGCAGCAAGGGAGCAAGCTGTTTGGCCTCTGTGTTGTAGAGCGCGACGATTCGGGTCACCATCTCATCGCCAAGGCCTGGGGTGTTGTCGTCGGCAACGCGGATCGCCGAGGTCTTGGCGTCTTTGTCCTTGATCACCTTGATGATGTTGTTGTCCATCTCGACAACAGCGTAGCCATAGACCTGCAACACGTTAAGGAAGAATTGATAGTACTGCTCATCGTTAAGCAGATCGTAACTGCGTACGTTGATCTTGCCGCGTACGGTAGGGTCGACGATGATAGTCCGGTTCAGGTTCTTACCAACTATGTTGATAAATTCCTGAATGTCAGTGCCCTTGAAATTAGCCGCGTATTGTTCCGACCACGCCACTTGTGGCGCTAACAGCGAGGCGCCCATCACGACGCTCGCGATAAGATTGCGGCGTATTTTCTTGTTGTTCATTAATGACTTCCCCTAACCCTTTTTATTGCGGCAAACTAAACATGATCTCAACCAGCTGACCCTCTCTTTCAACCATCAGAGAAATTTCGGTCAATTCTGGCAACTGCGCCATCACTTCCAATGCTTGGCTCATATCAGTCAGATCATAGCCGTTCATTGATTTTGCTAAATCGTTGGCCTTAAAGCCAGCCTGTTCAAATAATTGTCTGTCCTTGCCCGGATTCAGGCGATATCCCTGCAGCTCGCCGCCGACGTTGACTGGTGAGATAGCAAGGTAATCGGTGATCTTGCTGGGGTCTTCCAGCAGGGCGTCGCGCGACTCTTCCAGCTCTCTGGAGACGGCGCTGTTGCTACGTTTGTCTATGGTGCGCACATCGCGAGAGGAACGTGCCTCTTGCAACTGGCTATTGGCTGCCCCCTGGGTCTCATACTTGAGGCCATCGAGCATCAGGGTCTCATAGCGACCACTGTTGGAGATGATGATGCGATCGGCATACACCTCTTTAAGCGAGGCCGAGGTGCCCTTGATCTTATCGCCTAGGCTATAGGTGTTCTGGCTGCCGCCCGACTCGATCACCGCCAGCCCATGTTGCTCTGCGGTCGAGGCAACCACCCCGGTCAACTGAATCGACAGCGAGGTCTTAGGGGCATCGGTGATCTTCTCTTCCACCACGGGCTTGGGCTTATCCGAATTAGGATCTGCCTTACCGAAGAGGGCTAACGCTTGCAGCGTAGAGACATTCACCTGAGACGATGACTGACTGCTGGAGACAGGGGTCGCCTGCCATTTTTGTGGGGTTTCTGCGACGGGCACCAACTTCCATGTGATCTGCGCCAATAGATAGATAGCGATAATCAAACCGAGCCAGAATACGGCCGAACTCAGAGGCTTCTGCGGTACGGCAGAGGCCTTAGATATTACTTTGTCTAATAAATCCATATTATTGTGGACCCTCTTTGCAGGCCTCTAATCTGATTATGATAATTTCCTAGCTGTGGCTCATGCTAACCTACACAGCTAATCGCAACAAGCCCATAACAGTCTCTTTATTGGCCTATAGAGCCGATTTATGCTAACTTTACGCGCCGAAAAAGGGTGTGAGGTCTGTCGCTATCTCATCTGTTGGCTAACGACAAGTATGGACTATTTTTTCAGCCTGTGAGCTTGCACATCTTTATACACCTAAGGAGACCTGATCACCATGACCTCAGAAAAAGAGCTTGGCGTTCGGCTCGACAAGTGGCTGTGGGCCGCCCGCTTCTACAAGACGCGTGCAATCGCCAAAGAGATGATCAACGGCGGTAAGGTGCACTACAATGGCCAGCGCACTAAGTCGAGTAAGCTGGCCGAAGTCGACGCCGTGATTAGATTACGACAAGGATATGACGAAAAAGAGATCGTCATAAAAAAATTATCCGAGCAGCGCCAGAAGGCGGTGGTCGCCCAAACCTTATATGAAGAGACGCCAGAAAGCATAGCCAAACGCGAGACCTATGCCGAGGCAAGACGCTTGAATGTGCTCAACAATCCCGCGCCGGATACCAAGCCAGACAAGAAACAGCGTCGCCAACTAATACGCTTTAAAGAAAGCTAACTGTGAGACACAAATGAGTAAAGATATCTTAAACCGTTACCTATTCGACAACGCCGATGTGCGCGGACAAATCGTACAGCTAGAGAAGAGCTATCAAGAGATCTTGTCGGCCCACACCTACCCTGAGGCCATTGCCCGTCTGCTGGGCGAACTGATGGCGGCCACCTCTTTACTCACCGCCACACTGAAATTTGATGGCGACATCAGCGTCCAGGTACAGGGCAACGGCCCGGTATCCCTGGCGGTGATCAATGGCAACAACCTGCAGCAGCTGCGCGGTGTCGCGCGCTGGGAAGGCGAAGTCGCCAAAGAGGCCAGCCTGCAACAGCTGATGGGCCAGGGACACATGGTGATCACCCTGACGCCCAACAACGGCGAGCGTTATCAAGGCGTAGTGGCGCTGGAGAAGGAAACTCTGGCCGAATGCCTGGAGCAATACTTCCTGCAATCTGAGCAGCTGCCTACCGCCATCCGCCTCTTTGCCAACGGCAAGCAGGCTGCCGGCATGTTGCTTCAGGTTCTACCGGGTGAGGACGAGCACAACGAAGAGTTCGAACATCTTGAGCAGCTGACCAGCACCATCAAGGCCGAAGAGCTATTCGAGCTGGAAGCCACAGAGGTGCTGCACCGTCTGTATCACCAGGAAGAGGTTCGCCTGTTCGATCCTATCGAAGTCACCTTCTCCTGTACCTGCTCACGCGAGCGTAGCGGTCAGGCACTCAAGACGGTAGCCAAAGAGGAGCTGGACGCCATCCTGGCCGAACAGGGCAAGATCGAGATGGGCTGCGAATACTGCAACAGCAGCTACAGCTTCGATTCTATCGATATCGAGGCGCTATTCAAAAACGCCCCCAAGGCCGATACTCAGCAGTAAATCATTGGCTTAAATTCATGATTAATAGAGGATGCCTGTGCGCATCCTCTTTTTTTCACGATTTTCGCGATCTTCCTCACACATTCAATTCCGCTTAAGTTACAATCGGGCCTCTGCCTATCATGCAGATAAAACAAAAACAAGCTGGCACAGACCGGCCAACCCTACTCGAATGATGGAGACCTTACAGATGGCGGATGGATCTAAGCAAACTCATAAAAATCCCTCTACGGCACAACTAGTTGAGTTTGCACTCGCACGCGGCGAAGGAGAGCTAACGGCGAATGGTGCATTAGTGGCAAAAACCGGCGAGCGTACCGGGCGTTCACCGAACGACCGCTTTATCGTGAAAGAAGCGAGCAGCGAAAATGATATCGATTGGGGTTCGGTTAACAAGCCGTTCGCCATGGATGCCTTTAACGCCCTCTGGGATCGCGTCGCAACCTACTTGGCCGACAAAGAAACTTTCGTTTCTGAGCTGGAGGTGGGTGCCGACCCTGAGCACTACCAACCCATTGAAGTTAAAACTGAAACCGCCTGGCATCAGCTCTTTGCCCGCAACCTGTTTATCGTGCCTGAGCAGTTTAACGTCGCCAACAAGCCTGTATGGCAGATCATGAACGCACCGGGTTTCGAGTGCGATCCTGCTCGCGATGGCACCAACTCAGACGCCACCGTCATCATCAACTTTGCCGATCGCAAGGTACTGCTGGCTGGCCTGAAGTACGCCGGCGAGATGAAAAAGTCTATGTTCTCTGTGCAGAACTTCCTGCTGCCTGCCAAAGGCGTGCTGCCAATGCACTGCTCGGCCAACGTCGGCAGCGAAGGCGACACTACCCTATTCTTCGGCCTGTCTGGCACGGGCAAGACCACCCTATCAGCAGATCCTAAGCGTTTCCTTATCGGCGACGACGAGCATGGCTGGGCACCGGGCGGCGTATTCAATATCGAAGGCGGCTGCTACGCCAAGTGTATCGATCTGAGTCAGAAGAACGAGCCGGTTATCTGGGACGCGATCCGTTTCGGTACCGTACTGGAAAACGTCACTCTGGACGAGCAACGCATCCCAGACTACAGCAACACAGAGCTGACCGAGAACAGCCGCGCGGCCTACCCACTGGAGCACATCGCTCAGCGTAAGGAAGAGAACCGTGGCGCCGAGCCAAATGCCGTAGTCTTCCTGACCTGTGATGTGTCTGGCGTGCTGCCACCTGTGTCTAAGCTCAGCAAAGAGCAGGCGGCCTACCACTTCCTCTCGGGTTACACGGCTAAGGTGGGTTCGACCGAGATGGGCTCGACCTCTGCGATTCAGTCAACCTTCTCGACCTGTTTCGGTGCACCTTTCTTCCCACGTCCGGCTGGCGTCTACGCCGAGCTGCTGATGAAGCGTATCGAGTCATTCGGTAGCCAGGTTTACCTGGTCAACACCGGCTGGACCGGCGGTCCACACGGCGTAGGTAAGCGTTTCGATATCCCAACGACCCGCGCCATCGTCGATGCCATAGTAAGTGGCGAGCTAAAAGACGTGGAAACGGTTCACATCGACAAGCTGAACCTTGACGTGCCAGTAGCTGTGACTGGCGTCGATGCCAAGCTACTTAACCCGGTCAACACCTGGGCCGACAAGGCAGAGTACGACAAGTATGCTCAGCAGCTGGCCGAAGAGTTTGCCGCCAACTTCACTAAGTACGACGTGTCTGACGCCATCAAACAGGCTGGCCCTAAGGCTTAAGCCCTGGGTCTGATGACAATATTTAAAATGGCCCTTCGGGGCCATTTTTTATTGCCTAACCCTCAGTAAGTCCCGCCTTCCAACCTACCCGATCGGGTAATGGTAATTTAATCAAAGCCATAGATAATGTCCTTTCAGCCGTATTGGACCTCGGCTAAGTTGTCGTTGTCGGGTCCTTTTTATTGTTAATATTTGTAAGGACACAAATATGCGTTTAACTCACCTTAGCTCTCTACTGCTCGGTACCTGTCTACTCAGCGCCTGCGGTGGCTCCAATAACGATTCAGATACCCCAACCGACGGTGGCACGCCGCCTCCCACGAGTTTCGACCATAGTGTTGTCGGCACTGTGGTGTACCAAGGCGCAGTAGCCGGCGCCGAGGTCTGTGTGGATCTCAACCAAAATGCCAGCTGTGATAGCGATGAGCCAAGTGCCATTGCAGATGGCGAGGGTAAATACCAGATAGACTGGAGCAGCGATATCGAGATGCCCGTCTATGATCTGATCGCCAATTGGCAACAGGCAGCTGAGGCCAGCAGCAAGCCAGCCCTGCTCAAGGCGGCATTCCGCGCCGATGCGCTCAATGTCAATGCCTCCAAATCCGATAGCAATCAGGGCGTGATCTCCATGGAAGGTGTCGGTAAGTTGGTCGCCCTGCAGGAACACGGCGGTGAGATCAACCCTATGACTCATCTGGAGTATCAGCGC
This sequence comes from Shewanella halotolerans, assembly GCF_019457535.1. Classification (NCBI taxonomy): domain Bacteria; kingdom Pseudomonadati; phylum Pseudomonadota; class Gammaproteobacteria; order Alteromonadales; family Shewanellaceae; genus Shewanella; species Shewanella halotolerans. The sequence goes on from NZ_CP080417.1 coordinate 4,400,752, forward strand.
GTTGCCCGCATGCGCGCCGCCGGTACCACGTCCCTTGATATCGTCACTCAGCGCGGTCTGCTGGCCGCTCTATTGCTGACTATCTACGATCGCGACGGCAATCCCTATAAACTGAGCGCCGAGCAATCCCTCGCCCCTGAATTTATCGACATCTACCGACTGCACCGTCATCTAGAGGCGCTGATCGGCGAGCAGCTCAGCGATGTGCTGGCCGTGGATGACATCATGTCGATTACCCGTGACCAGCTAAAGACCTTGGTAGAAGAGAGTGGCATGAGCACCGAGGATTATTTAGCCAGCGACCCCATGGCGGTGCGCTTCCTGGTCAACAATGCACTGATCGCCGAAGAGTATATCGAGACGCCAATAGACGCGAAGATCATGTCGGACGCCGACTGGCAGGTGATCAATAACCACTTCCTTGAGGACGACCAGCTGCATAGCAACTTCACCCTGGCCCCCGCCACACTACGGAGCCTCTTTACCCTCACTTATGGCACGCCCGATCTCACCTTCGTAGGTTCTATCGTCGAGGGTAAGGTCAATGGTCGGGTATTCGATGATCGCGACGGAACTGACACTCCAGAGGAGTGTTGGAACAAGGAGCTAAAACATTGGGTTATCGAAGGCGACAAAGACTATCAGCCGCCCGAAATTAAGTACGAAAACAACACACTCCAGACTGTGTACAGTGGCACCTCGGTACCCATCACAATCGAATTCACTAAATACTCAGGCACTGGCGAGGAGTGGCAGGCCATTCTCAGCACCACGCCACCGGCACTCAAGCTGGCCGAACTCAACTGGCCAAGCCAGGTGTACCGCTACCGTGGAAAGCAGGCAGATGACGTGATGTGCCGTGTACGGGGTGAGTTCGCCACCTGGCCCATGCCGAGCCATCAAGATCCAGAGCTCTTGACCACGGCGGATGTCGCTCGCCTCTTCTGGCCAGCCTTCTACCCAGACGATGTAGTGGTCGATGAAGAGAACAAAACCATCAAGCTCAACATCACAGGAGAGGTCACGACTTATCAATGGTCGCTGAGCACCAGTCCAAGCGATGAGCCTGTCCTGCGTATGAAGCAGATAGACCTGCCAGCCGCCTATGCCGAATTTGTCTCTGTCGATAACTATCTGATCCAAGGCGATAAGCTCATCGAAGTCAGTATCTACGAGGCCACCGACTACAGCGGTAAGTTCGGCGATTACCTCAGTATCAGCTTCGACGGCAATGAAGACAACTTCAACCAGCGCTTCTACAAACACCTAGAGGCGATCGTCAAGGGGCAATAACCTAAGCCGGACGCGTTTGAGCTTACTGCTAAGCAAAAGTAAGGCATAAAAGTCAGCTAAATAAGAAAGAGGATGGTGAATGCCATCCTCTTTCTTTCCCCAACAGTCCAGCCAAGACAAGCCGTTTTACCAAAAAAGCGACTCAACTCTCCACAAAGCCTGCCGCTCGCATCCAATACTTAGACTCAGTACTTAAGCTCAGCTTGGGCTTTATCCTCAGGGTAAGCCTTAATTCACAGACTCTTCTCCTCGCCCGTGCTACGCTGCGCGCCTGCAAGACTATACTCATTTCAAAAGCATAACTGACGACAAGACGAGGCAAAGGTGAAAACCAAGACAAGTAGGCTATTAGGCAATATCGGGGTGCAGGTGGTGATCGCCATGATTATCGGCGCCGCCGTCGGTTTTATCATGGGTGAACAGGCCAGCATGTTTGCCCCCCTGGGCACCATATTCATCCACCTGATCAAGATGCTGGTTATCCCTTTGGTGCTGGTTTCCATCATCTCGGGCGCCGCCAGCCTGGGTGACAGCCCCTCGGCAGGCAAAATAGGCATAGGTACCTTCGGCTTCTTCATCATCACCTCGGGCGTGGCCGTCGCCTTGGCACTCCTGCTGGGCTCACTATTCCAACCCGGTAACGGCGTCGATTTCACCGCCCACAGCGCCAGCGGCCTGATGACGGTGACCGAAGAACATGGCGCCCTGCCCGGCGTGATGGACACCTTTATCGGCATGATCCCCACCAATGTGTTCGAATCGCTGACCGGCGGCAATATCCTGCAGATCTTGGTCTTTAGCATCTTCTTCGGCATCGCCCTCACCAAAGTAAAGGGAGAAGGCAGCAAGCCAATCCTGGCGGCGCTCAACACCATAGTCGATGCCTTCGTCTGGATGATCAACTGTGTCATGGTGATCGCGCCTATCGGAGTATTTGGCCTGATGGCCGATTCTGTGGGCACCTTCGGCTTCGACGCGTTAGAGGTGGTCTTTAAGCTATTCGCCGTGTTTGTCCTCGGCATCTTGCTGTTTGGCTTCCTCTTCTTCCCGCTGCTGGTGCAGCTGTTCTCCAATGTCAGCGCCAAGAAGTTCATCAGCGTCATGAAGAAGCCTCAGGTGATGGCACTTTCTACCGCCTCCTCAATGGCCACCCTTCCGGTGAACATGGAAACCTGTGAGGAGGAACTGGGGGTCTCTAAACCCACCGCCTCCTTCGTGCTGCCCCTGGGCGCCACCATCAACATGAGCGGTAACGCCATCTACTACGGCCTAGTGGCCATCTTCTTTGCCCAGATGTACGGCATAGATCTCAGCCTGGGCGCCTATGTGGCCATTATCTTCACCTCGACTCTGGGCGCCATAGGTCAGGCCGGCGTACCCGGCCCCTCCTTTCTGGTGGTAGCCGTGCTGCTGGCCGCGGGCATCCCCATCGATGGCCTGCCGCTACTGTTCGCCCTGGACAGAGTGTTTGACATGATCCGCACCTCGCTCAACATCACTGGTGATGCGGCCTGCGCCGTGATCCTAGATAAATACACCAAGGGCGAATAACAGGCTGATGATCTCTTAGCCGGGTGCCATTGGCATCCGGCTAACTGCTGTTAAATACCTGCCATCGTCCATTTGGATCCGCACCCGAACTATACTTTCCTCTCCAAGCGAGTCCAGTCTCAGCGCCATTTCCTACCGTTTAAAAGTCAAACAAACCAAACTTTATGTAAAGCACGCTTGACCTTGATTCTTTTTTAGCCTAACTTGTTATGTAAAGGGTGTTTGACATTTTTAGCAAACGAGAGGAACTGCACATGAAACAGATCATCGACGCCATCTGCTCCAGAGGGCTACCGTCAAGGGATATTCAAAATGCTAACCGGGTGAACCTGCTCGCCCTGCTGTGGGCACTAAGCCTGGGCGGCACCTCCTTCCTTGCCCACCAAGGCTATCTGGCCAGCACCTGGGTCGTGGTAAGCTGCTTCATCCTCCATGGCGCCATCGGCATCTGGATGCTGTTTGCCTTCAAACGCTTCCTGCGTCAGCTCGATGAGATGGAGCGCAAGATACAGCTAGATGCCCTGGCCTTGGCCGTCGGTGTCAGCATCATTGGCTTCTCCCTCTACTCGATTCTGGATCTGGCGGATCTGCTACCAGACCTCAAGGCGGCCTATCTGGTGGTGCTGCTAGCGCTCACCTATATGCTGGGGATCATCTTCGGGAGACTGAGCTACAGATGAAGAACCGTCTAAAACCCCTGCGCGCCGAGCGCAACTGGACTCAGGCCGACCTGGCGGGACTGCTGGATGTATCACGCCAGACCATCAATGCCATCGAGAAGGGCAAATATGATCCCAGCCTGCCACTGGCCTTTAAGATCGCCCGGCTGTTTCAACTGCCCATAGAGGCAATCTTCGAGGAAGACGAGGCCTAGGCCTCAGGCCTACTAATATATCCCATGGCCCCTATTGACTCAGGGGCCTTTTAGATCGACACTCGCCGAAAATTGACCCGCAGAATAGCCCAAGACGTCATCCCGCCCGTAAGCCCTCTGCACCAGACATAGTAAATTAGGACCACACCATGAATCTTGATGCTTGGGTAGCTATCGATCCCTTTCGCTGGCGCGAACTCGGCTGCGCCGTGCTCTGCGGCCTCATCATAGGCCTGGAACGCCAACTCAGGGGCAAACCCGTGGGGATACGCACCTCATCGCTGATCGTGCTGGGCACTTATATCTTCATCACCGCCTCCATGACTGTTGCTACCTCGGTATCGGATCCCTCGCGCATCATAGGCCAGGTGGTCACCGGCATTGGCTTTCTGGGGGCAGGCGTCATGCTGGCCAAGGAAGGGGTTGTTGTCGGCGTGACCTCGGCCGCAGCCATCTGGGCGCTGGCGGCGATTGGTGTCTGCATCGCCGTGGTCGACCCCTTTGTGGGGATCAAGCTCTCCCTGCTGGTGGTCGCCATCCTCTATGGCGTAGATCTGCTGGAGGAATACTCCTCGCTGTTCACCCGAGGCGTACACACTAAGTATCGCAACTGGCGCCGTAACGGCTATTGATCCATAAGGTGGGGCGCCTCGGCGCGCGCCAGACACCACACCTGCACCTGGATATAACGCGCCTCAAACAGCTTGGCGATCTCCTTGGCCGTGGTGCCGGTTGTCACCACATCGTCGATCAGCGCGACACGCTGAAAATCGAATTCCTCAATCAAACGAAAGGCGCCGGCAAGATTACGCCGTCGCTGCTTACCCGTCAGCCCTGCCTGGGGCGGTGTATCACTGAGCCGCTCAAGGGCGTCGGGCAGCACAGGCAACTCGAGGGCCCGGCCAAGCTCATGGGCGATAACAAAGGCCTGATTAAAGCCGCGCTCACGCAGGCGGCGTGGATGTAAGGGCACGGGCAATAAGGCCTGAGGCAGGCTAATAACCTTCGCCTCAGCCAGCAGCCGAATGCGCCTCACCAAGGCCTGCACCAAGGGAGTCAGACCGGCGAGTTGTCCCTGATACTTGATAGCCGCCACTATCTCCCCCAGCCCCTGATGATAACTGGCAGGCGCCACCACCTTGAGGGGCTGACTCGTCATGCAGCTTCCGCAATAGGCACTCTGCTGAGGCATAGTTCGACCACAGCCCAGACAAGCCGGCGACGCATAGAGCCCGGCATCGAGACAGGTGAGACAGATGCCTCGCTGTGGCAAGACCATCCTTTGATGGCAGATCATACAGCGATTGGGTAGACTAGCCGCCAGCAACCGCCGCAATTGCACAAGCCACTGCCAGCGCGATAAATGCAGATGAGTTCTATCCATTTAACTAACCTTATGATCCAGAGGCAACTTAGTGAGTCAGCAATCCTTGCATATTGAAACTATAGGCCAAGGCCGCCCCATCGTCCTGCTGCACGGCTGGGGGGTAAACAGCGCCGTATTTACCCCCTTGCATCACACGCTCAAAGATCATCAACTCCTGTTAGTCGACCTGCCCGGCTTTGGCGATAGCCCGGCCATAGAGGGAGACCTGGATGCCTGGGTCGATCATCTCATGGGACAGTTGCCAGAGCGGGCTATCTGGGCCGGTTGGTCACTGGGGGGACTGGTCGCCACCCGCGCCGCCCTACGTTATCCAGAGCGCATAAATGCCCTGCTGACCATAGCCTCCTCCCCCTGCTTCATGGCGCGGGATGACGAGGGCTGGCCGGGGATTCCACCACAAATTCTGGGGCAGTTTGGCGATCAGCTGGAAAAAGATCTCGGTAAGATGATCGAGCGTTTCCTGGCCATCCAGGCCATGGGGAGCGAGACCGCCAAGCAAGATATCAAGCAGCTCAGGGACTTGGTGATGGCCAAGCCGCTACCGGATGCAGACGCCCTGCGCGCCGGCTTACAGATGCTCAAGGAGGTGGATCTCAGAGACCAGCTTAATCAGATACAAGTGCCCTGGCTCAGGGTGTGGGGAAGGTTGGACGGCTTGGTGTCTCGCCGGGTACAACCGCTGATGCCGGTTTGCGAGTCACGCTTTGAGGATCTTGTGCTACCTAAGGCCTCCCATGCGCCCTTCTTCTCCCACAGGGATGCCTTTGTCGAAGGGGTCGAAGCCTGGCTGCAGACGCTTAAAGAATAATCACTTTAATTTATAACACTTTTTGGTTATTATTTAGGCAATACGCTAGGAGTTTTCTATGTTAGTGGTGACCAACTATCCGCAAGTGCCTATCGCGACGACCAACGCCGCGACCGATAGCGCGCGGGTAGAGAGTCAGCAACGCCCACCTATCATACCTGCGCCTCAACTCGCCAAGAGCAACGAAGAGCGCCCCTTCAATCCCCAGAATGAGCGCGCGGCGGATCAGGCCAACATTCAGGCAAAACTCAATGAGAAGGTGCAGGCCAAGCAGCAAGGGCAAGGCCAGCATCAGCAGGAAGGTCAGCAACAACAGCAACAGGCGAAACAAGGCGCAGCCACCATCATAAGGCCGCTGATGATGAAGCCTGCGCTGGCACGCCGCGACATACGTAGCACGCAGGCTGAGACGCCAAAAGAGCCCCAGAAACCTAAGACCCGCTTAGAGAATCAGGCCAGCAGCTTCTATCAAAGCGTGTCGGCCCACATCGCCAGCTTCTACCAGACTCAGACCCTCCCCAAGGGAGAGCCCGAGTTATCCACCTTTATCTGATCGACGCTTCATCCGACGACGTGTTCGATGCCGTGTTCTGCTGCGGCGTCTGATACAGCTGTTGTTGGTAAGCCATGCTGCCCCACAGCGCCCACGACAAGGCTGTCTGCTTCATCTCATCACTCTGCGCCTTATGGGTCAGGGTATTGTTGGCAAAGTCGTAGACATAGCCGGTCGGCTCACGCTCTGGCTGCAGGATCACCACATCGTCACCACGCAGATAGGCCATGTTCTTGTCGTACTGCATCAAGGCGCGGCCCGGCCAGTCGTCATCCATCTTGGTCAGATCCCGTCCCAGCATGGGGTAGCTACCCGAGACGCCCATCAAAGACAACAGGGTAGGCGCCAGATCGATCTGGCTGGCGACACGTTGGTCCATCTTAGGCGCAATGCCATCACCTATGATGATCGCCGGGATGCGGAACTGCTCCACGGGTACCAGAGAGGCACCGCCTACGCGGCTCTCATGGTCGGCCACCACCACAAATAGTGTGTCTTTCCAGTAGCTGGACTCTTTGGCCAGCTTAAAGAACTCACCCACGGCGTAATCGGCATACTTGGCCGTGTTATTACGGGTCTGCTTAGGCTGATCGTAGAGCTCGATACGGTCATCGGGAAACTCGAACGGCTCATGGTTAGAGGAGCTGAACACTAAACTAAAGAAAGGCTTACCCTCCTTATGGAACTGCTCAAACTCGTTATTGGCTCGCTTGAGCAGGTCTTCGTCCGACACGCCCCAAGAACCGACAAACACAGGATCTTTATAGTCGTTCTGATCCACGATATCGCTAAATCCGTTGCCCAGGAAGAAGCTGCGCATGTTGTCAAAATGGCTCTCGCCGCCATAGATAAACTGGGTCTCATAGCCGTTCATCTTCAGCAGATCGGCGATAGTGAAGAAGTCCGTCTGACTCTTACCTAGCTTAACCACGGAACGTGCCGGGGTCGGCGTAAAGCCGGTAGTGACCGCCTCGATGCCGCGCACCGAACGGGTACCCGTGGCGTACAGACGATTGAAGGCCCAGCCCTCTTGCGCCAAGGCATCGATATTAGGCGTCAGCGGCAGGCCGCCAAGGTAACCGGTAAATCTCGCCCCCAGGCTCTCCTGCAGTATGATCACCAGGTTCTTGGGCTTGCCCTGGAAACTCGCCTGGTTATAGGTCACGCTCGGCAGAGACTCAGAGGTGAAGGCGCTTAGCGGGCGACCACTGTCTTTACGTATGTTGTCTATGATCTGGCTCTTCTCCAGCTTGCCATACACCTTAGAGGCATTGGCTTCCGCCGCCATCTGATCTATGGCAAACACCAGCGAATAGGAGGAGTTCACCACCAGAGAGTTCACCAGCGGATCGTCGGCGAAGGCCACCATGGCAGGATTAAGCGGTCTGTGCCCCAGGCTAGAGCGCGCGCCCATCAGGGTCACGGCGATAACCAGTAGGGCAATGGCCGGGCGCCAGAACCAGCGTGGATAGACCACCTCTTTCAGTAAGCGCCCACTCAGGCGCCAGCCGCCCCACAGACTCAGGGTGCTGACGATCAGCCCGAGGAAGATCTCTCCCTTACGGCTGGTCCACAGCATGGAGAGCACCTCTTTGGGGTAGATGAGGTATTCGATATAGAGACGATTCGGTCTCAGACCATATTCATCGATAAACGAGGGAGTCGATAGCTCGAGGAAGATCATCAACCAGAGGCCTAGGGTCAGCCAGACTCTCAGTACCGACTTCCAGCCACGGCCGACGATGTGGTCGCCACCAAAGATGGTGGTGCCTAGGGCGGCGATGCCCCATAACCAACACAGAGTGGCAAAGTCGACCCTCAGTCCCTGAAGCAGCAGGTGTGGCCAGCCATCAACGGAGGCGACCCTATCGGCCTGCCAGATGCCCAAGCCGATACGGCTCAGTGTCGTGATGGCCAGGGCTATCAGGCCAAAGTAGACAATGGCCCGCATTGGCCCATGTTTCTTGTGGGACGTCGTCATGGTTTCCTCAATCAAAATCGTTATCGCTTAATGGGTACGAGCATGTTCGCTCGGCAATGTGCCATTTTGACATAAAAGTCAGTAAAAAGTTCGAAAAGTGTAACAGGTTAAATAAGACGTGAATTATCAGCTAAATAGTGGATTCCCACGCTTTATACCCGCCAAGTGCCCCCTGTAATCTATTAAAAAATCGAATAGTAACTATCTTTCGATCTCCCCTCTCCCTGAGTAGGATAGCGCCAGGCAAGTCAACAAAATCATTGAAAACAACCAGATAATAGAAAGTTCTCGGCTCTGCGCCGCATAAAGACGATACGCCCAGGGCTCGCAATTGAGTCCCTCATGGCCACCTGCCGAGAACAGTGTCAGCCAGCAAGCCTTAGGGCCTCGTAAATACATAAAAATAACAACTGGTTATTTTCTAACAGCTTAAACACGACAACTCATACGGTTACACATGCATTCATATCAGAGATCCACGCCAGAGGCGCCCTATGGCTGACTACCTCATTAGCTATAGCTTCGAATCACCCACACCGCTGAGCGGCCGTCCCAGCCCCAAGGCGAACAAGACACACCTGGATAACACCCTCAGCGCCAGCGTGATAGTCAATGCCCGCGGCCTGACGCTCGCCAAGCAGAAAGTGATCGCCAGGGGTAAACAAAATGGCGTCAGGCGGCTCAAGATACTCTCTGCCGAACTCCTGCTCTAGCTGCAGTGCTAGCGACCAAGCAGTTCCATACGTAAGCCACATATAAAAAAGGCCGCAAATGCGGCCTTTAAAAACGGTAAAGCGAGATTACTTCTTCAATTTGGCGAAGGCATCGGCAAAGGCATTACCCATGGCCGCGTTGGCTGGCGCCTTAGGCTGCTTGTACTGGCCCTTAGCCTGGTTCTTGCCCTGTGGACCTTTACCTTGATGTCCCTTGCCTTGGCCCGCTTTCGCCTGGCCCTTGGCGCCTTGGTGAGACATTTGCTTCTCGCCCGGCTTCTCGTCCAGACGCATGGTCAGGCTGATACGCTTACGCTCGGCATCGACCTCCATCACCTTGACCTTGACCACGTCACCGGCCTTCACCACAGTGTGAGGATCGCTGACAAACTTGTCGGTTAGCGACGAGATGTGCACCAGACCATCCTGATGCACGCCGATATCGACGAAGGCACCGAAGTTGGTCACATTGGTCACCACGCCCTCTAAGATCATCTCCACCTTAAGATCTTTGATCTCCTCGACCCCTTCCTTAAACACGGCGGTCTTGAACTCGCCGCGGGGGTCACGACCCGGCTTATCCAGCTCGCTGAGAATATCTTCTATGGTCGGCAGACCAAACTCCTCGGTCACAAACTCCTTAGCATCGATCTGCTTGAGCAGATCTGTGTTGCCAATCAGGGCATCCACCGCCTGCTGCTGCGCCTTGGCGATTCGCTCGACCAGAGCATAGGTCTCGGGGTGCACTGCGCTGGCATCCAGCGGGTTGTCGCCCTCACGAATACGCAGGAAACCGGCGGCCTGCTCGAACGCCTTGGGGCCGAGACGCGGCACCTTAAGCAGCTGTTTACGCGAGGTAAACTGACCATTTTGGTCACGATACTCGACGATATTACGCGCCAGCGTCTTGTTCAGGCCGGCCACCTGAGTCAGCAGCGGCATAGAGGCCATGTTGAGATCCACACCCACGCCGTTTACACAGTCTTCCACTACAGCCTCGAGGGATTGTGACAGCTGACTCTGACTCACGTCATGCTGATACTGACCCACGCCGATAGACTTAGGCTCTATCTTCACCAGCTCGGCCAGCGGATCCTGCAGACGACGTGCGATAGAGACGGCGCCGCGAATCGACACGTCCAGCTCGGGAAACTCCTCCGCCGCCAGCTCAGAGGCGGAGTAGACGGAGGCGCCCGCCTCGCTCACCATAATCTTGGTGAGTGACGGCATCTCACTCTTCAGCTCGGCAATCAGCTCGCCCGCCAGCTTGTCGGTCTCACGTGAGGCGGTGCCATTGCCAATGGCGATCAGCTCCACCTTATGCATCTTCACTAAATTCGCCAGGGTACGGATCGACTTATCCCACTGGTTTTGCGGTGCATGGGGGAAGATGGTGGTGTGGGCCATCAGCTTGCCCGTGTTGTTGACTATGGCCACCTTGACGCCGGTTCTCAGCCCTGGGTCCAGACCCAGCGTGGCCTTGGCACCGGCAGGCGCCGCCATCAGGAGATCGCCAAGATTTCGGGCAAATACATTGATCGCCTCTGTCTCTGCACGCTCACGCAGCTTGGCGATAAACTCAGTCTCCATCTGCAAGGCTATCTTGATGCGCCAGGTCGAGGTCACCACCAGCTTGAGCCACTGATCCACCGGCGAGTCGCTCAGCTTAAGACCGAAGTGATCGGCGATAATCACCTCGCAGTAACTGCCTGACTTGGCCTCGCTGTCTGGGTCGGCATTCATGCTCAGGCTCAGTACGCCCTCGTTGCGACCACGCAACATGGCCAGGGCACGATGAGAAGGCACATTCATCAGCTTCTCGCTGTGCTCGAAATAGTCTCTGAACTTGGCGCCCTCTTTCTCCTTGCCCTTCACCACACGGCTCTCGATCATGGCGCTTTGAGTCAGGTGTTGGCGCACCTTCTGCAGCAGTTCGGCGTCTTCGGCGAAACGTTCCATCAGGATGAAACGGGCACCATCGAGCACCGCCTTCACCTCATCAAACCCGGCCTCGGCATTGAGGTACTCGCTCGCCAGGGCCTCGATATCTGCCTGACGATCACTCAGCAAACGATCCACTAAGGGCTCGATACCGGCCTCGATGGCGATCTGCCCCTTGGTACGACGCTTAGGCTTATAAGGCAGATAGAGATCTTCCAGGCGCGTCTTGCTGTCGGCCTGATCTATGGCGGCCTGCAGCTCGGCGGTCAGCTTACCCTGGGCCTGAATGCTGGAGAGGATCACCTGACGGCGATCGTTGAGTTCGCGCAGATAGCCCAGACGACTATACAGGGTGCGCAGTTGGGTATCGTCTAAACCACCTGTGACCTCTTTACGATAACGCGCCACGAAGGGAACCGTCGCGCCGTCATCCAATAGAGTGATAGTTGCCGTCACTTGCTGCTCACGAACATTAAGTTCCTGAGCGATGATTTGTGCAATATTTTGCATAGATTACGTCGTGCCCAAATAGAGAGTTAAGTGCCGCCAAAGATAACACAGCCCAGGGGCAAGTTGTACGCCCTATCTGTCGCAACCCTAGATAAAGCAGGGTAAATTAGGCGACACGTCTCTCAGTTTAGCCGCGTTTTTCGCATAGCTCCTGCCAGCGGCGCGTTGCCTCAGGCTGACCGTTACGATAGCCGATGTAACAGTTGAGCTTCTGGGTGGTATCGCTCTGGAATGACTCCTCGATAGGCGCCGGCACCTCAATAAGATGCAGGCCGCCACTGGCGATGCAGCCACACAGGATATCGACAAACTCGCCATCGTACCGGCACAGATGTCCCTTGCCACCATAGGCCTGAATCAACAACTTAGGATCGAATCCCTCATGGTTACAGGCATAGATGGGCGCATCGCCGGCCTTACCCAGATGGAAGATGTTGTTGCGCATGTAAACGATAACCAGGTTAGCCCCCTGCTTCTGCAGGTTGATCAGCTCATTCGCTTGGAAGTTGAAGCCGCCGTCACCGGTGATCACCACCACGGGCTGGGCGCTGCCCTGCTCGGCAAGCTGATCTACCACGGCCCTGGCATAAGGCAGGCTGGTGCCCATGGCCGCATACCAAGGGTTGGCCAGATAGCTGCGGCCGATATCGCTGCCGAGTGTGGACAGCTCGAAGCTGGCAAACAGTGAATTACCCACCTCCGGCACGAAGATGAAGGGGCGCTCGCTAGCCCGCTGCACCGCGTTGATGCAGGCCGCCAGATGATGATAACCCAGCTCAGCATCGCTGGCGTTCAGAGGCGTTGACGCCAAGTTAGATTCGACATCAAGGCTCAGATGCACGGGCGCCGCCTTGATAATAGGCTGCTCGCTCAGCAGCTCCATCACGGCGGTGATATCCGCCTCCCACTGGGCCGTGCCCTTAAGCATGGTCTTGTTGCCATGATTGTCTATGGCATGGGTCTGGCTGCTAAAGGCATTGTTGGTGTCTGAAGGGAAAATCGCCGTGCCCAGCTCAAGCACATAGTCGGCCGTAGACTCGATATACTCCTGATGTGGCAAGCGGCTGAACACACCGTTGTAGCTGCCAAGGCAGAGTGGCTTCGACTCATCCAGCATCCCCTTACCAAACCAGGTGGTGGCATAGGGCAGCTTGTTCTGTTCGCAGAAACTTAAAACTTTCGCCAGCAGCGGCGCATTCAACCTGAGCTTCTCACCGAGGAATACCAGCGGCGCCTTGGCGCGCTGCAGCTGGTTGCGGATCTGACTGGCGATCAGCTCGGCGCCGCTCAGGTTAAGCGCCTGGGGCCTTAACTCACTCGGGCAAGTCGGCAGGCTCAGCGCCTGGGTGGGCTGATAGATAAGATCCCGTGGCACCTCGATATACACGGGCTGACGATTCACATAGGCATGGGTGAGCAGCTGTAGAAACTGCTCCGCCGCCACGTTAGGCTGACCGCTGTGACGCTGGCCCTGTAGACGCTCGGCGCGCACGCCCAGCGCCTTGAAGGCGTTGAGCGCCGCATCGAGATCCGTATGCCAGGCCGTGTGGGGATGTACGCTGTGATGCAGCGCCTGACTGTTGATCTCCGCCTCGCCAGGCGCGCCCGAGATAAACACCACGGGCAGGCCTTCGGTGCGCGCCAGGGCCGCGGCCGAGGTGCAGGGCAGGCTACCGACAGTATAAGTGGTCATGCAGACCCCGAGAGGGTTCAGCTCGGCCTGGGCGCAGGCGCTGAAACCTGCGTGCATCTCGTTGCTCGAGGGCAATACCGCCACTCGTTTATCCAGGGTGTTGATCAGGTTAGCGACGAAGTCGCCGCCGACACCATAGACACGTTTCACACCGAAGAAGGCCAGCAGCTCGGCAATGCTATCGCCAAGCAGCGGCAGATGGGCGGCGTAGTCGGCGCCAAAGTTAGATTCGATCGATACAGACACGTTAGACTCTCGGGTTGTCCAAAAATGTCTGTAGCCTAGGGGCTGCGGTGCATCTGTGCCTTGATCGAGATCATCAAGGCTTAGCGCGCAGTGCTATGCCAATGACAAACCACAGTGACAAGATATCGTTACAGGGCTCATATTAGGCAGATATTGATTTGTTTATCAGCGAATTAACTGAGGCTGGAGGCGTTAGCCCAGGCTTACACCCGGGCTGAAATCGCGAAGGCAGGTTTAGTCCTCGAACGCCTTATATTGGATCTTGTTGACGTACCACTCCTTCTTACCGGCAGGGGTGTTGACCACCACTTCATCGTCCACCTGCTTGCCGATCAGCGCCCTCGCCATGGGCGAGTCTATGGTGATATAACCGAGCTTGGTATCCAGCTCATCCTTGCCGACGATACGATAGCGCACTACCTTGCCCGCCTCGTCCTCCAGCTCCACCCAAGCGCCGAAGAACACCTTGCCCTCCTGCTGGGGCGAGTAGTCGACGATCTGCAGATCTTCCACTCGCTTCACCAGATAGCGTACCCGGCTATCGATTTGACGCAGTAAACGCTTGTTATAGGTGTAGTCGGCGTTTTCGCTACGGTCGCCCTGGGCCGCCGCCTCCTGCACCTTCTTGGTGATCTCGGGGCGGTACTCTTTCCATAAATACTTAAGCTCTCTGTCGAGCGCTTGCCACCCTTCGCGGGTGATCAACATGGCTTTCATCTTTCTCTCGTCACACCTCAATAAGATGCCAGGCAACCGCCCGCACATCGAATGATTTTCGGCTGATAATAACCAGCGCAGCCGCAGAAAAACAATAGCCCAGTGGCACGACCTTGGCGAGGCGATAAGCCAAACCATCTCCTAACCACCCGTCGCCCGGCGGTTTCAATTTGGTTACAATTTCCCGGCGAACAGTATAAAGGCATATATTTTCTATTGGTATCAGTATGTTACAACGGTTTTATTTCTAGCGCTGTGGAAAATCACCGCAACTCTGAATGAAATCTCGCTAGGCTTTTAAATAGCAAAGCGGCTATATTAAGCAGGCACATAAGATTAATATTGAAATTCAGCCAGTTGAGCGATAAACCTCGAGCCGATCGCACTGAAATAAGGGATAGAGAGCATGGGACAAGAAACCTCTAAAATTCTCGTTGTCGACGATGATATGCGCCTAAGAGCCCTGCTAGAGCGTTACCTGATGGAACAGGGTTACCAGGTCAGGAGCGCCGCCAATGCCGAGCAGATGGACAGGCTGCTGGAGCGGGAAAACTTCCACCTGCTAGTGCTGGATCTTATGTTGCCGGGCGAGGATGGCCTCTCAATCTGCCGTCGCCTGCGCCAAAATGGCAATACGATTCCCATAGTTATGCTGACCGCCAAGGGTGACGAGGTGGACCGCATCATAGGCCTTGAGCTGGGCGCCGACGATTACCTGCCCAAGCCTTTCAACCCCAGAGAACTCCTTGCTCGTATCAAGGCGGTCATGCGCCGTCAGGCCCCCGAGGTCCCGGGTGCGCCGACACAGCAGGAAGAGGAGATCACCTTCGGTGAATTTACCCTTAACCTGGCCACCCGCGAGATGTACCACGGCGAAGAGGCGATCTCCCTCACCAGCGGCGAATTTGCCGTGCTCAAGGTGCTGGTGAGTCATCCCAGAGAGCCACTGTCACGGGACAAGTTGATGAACCTGGCCCGCGGCCGCGACTATTCGGCGCTTGAGCGCTCGATCGACGTACAGGTATCGCGCCTGCGTCGCCTGATCGAGAAAGATGCCGCCAACCCAAGATATATCCAGACCGTTTGGGGCCTGGGCTATGTGTTTGTGCCCGACGGTGCCGCGCGGCGTTAGCCCCGGCCATCGTCCCCAATAATGAGCTGGTTTAAACGCTTTCTTCCCCGCAGCGCCTTCAGTCAGACAGTACTGCTGATAGGCTCGCTGCTGCTGGTCAATCAGCTGGTCTCCTATCTCTCGGTGGCTGTGTACTTTATTCAGCCCACCTACCAGCAGATCAACCAGCTGATCGCCCGCCAGGTAAACCTGCTGTTCGTCGACGGCGTAGATGTCGGCCGCGAACACCTGTCCATGGTCGATGCCCTCAACGCCAAGGTGCGCGACGACAGCATGGAGATTTACAACCTTAAGGATGCCCGCGAGGCCGGGGTCGACCGCGCCGCCTACTACAGTCTGCTATCGGCGCAGATGTCAGAGCATCTGGGCGGCAAGGCCGAGGTGCGCATCGCCCAGGGCAAGGAGTTCGAGATCTGGATCCGCCCGCCCCAGGCGCCATCGGTATGGATTAAGGTGCCTCTGACCGGCTTCAACGAATTTGGTCTCTCGCCCCTGACCCTCTACCTCATGGTGATCGGTGCCCTGAGTGTCGCCGGCGGTTGGTGGTTCGCCCGTAAGCAGAACAAACCGCTCAAGCGTCTGCAGAAGGCGGCGATCTCCGTCTCCCGGGGCGACTATCCCGCGCCCCTGCCTCCCAGTGGCTCCACAGAGATCATCGAGGTAACCAACGCCTTCAACCAGATGTCCCGCAGCATGCAGCAGCTGGAGCAGGACAGGGCTTTGTTGATGGCGGGGATCTCCCACGATCTGCGCACGCCGCTGACTCGCATCCGTCTCGCCTCCGAGATGATGGTGGAGGAAGATGAGTACCTCAAAGAGGGCATAGTGCATGACATCGAGGATATGGACGCCATCATCAACCAGTTTATCGCCTATATACGCCAGGATCAGGAGGCCAATCGCGAACTGGTGCAGATAAACGATCTGCTGCAGGATATCGCCCAGGCCGAGACCAACCGCGACGGCGAGATAGTGCTAGCGCTAAACGAGTGCCCCGAAATTCCTATGCAGGCGGTGGCGGTCAAACGCATCATCAGTAACCTGGTAGAGAACGCCTTCCGCTACGGCAACGGCTGGGTGAGATTGAGTTCCAATTTCGACGGTCGCCGGGTCGGCTTCGGCGTGGAAGACAACGGCCCAGGCATTCCCAGTGACCAGATCCACAAGCTGTTCCAGCCCTTCACCCAGGGTGATAGCGCCCGCGGCAGCGTCGGCTCAGGCCTGGGATTGGCAATCATCAAGCGGATAGTCGACCGTCATCAGGGCCAGGTAGTACTCACCAACCGCCCCGAAGGCGGCCTGCATGCCCAGGTATGGCTGCCTTTGGAATAGTTGCCTCTCGGCCCCTCCCCTAAACCCTGGCAATAGCTCACCCTCTTCTCATACTCAGACGTCATACCTAAGTGCCAATGTCATCAATTTGCAACAATTACGTCATATTCTGGCGCAAACTGTCACTGGCGCGCGATCATGAAAATTTCCACTCTCTCCCTCTGGGCCTCTGCCACCCTGTTACTGCTGGCCGCACTCTTGGCCGGTGTCGTCGTATGGAGCAATCAGGAACGTGCCCAGATAGAACAGAAGAATCAGATGCTGGCCGATCTGCAGCAGCAGTTTCTGGTCGAGGTTCGCCGCCAGCTGGAGAGCTACCTGAGCACGGGTAATAGCCAGCAGCTGAGCAGCGCCAAGCAACAGCTTCAGACCATAGCCGCCAGCCTGAACCAACTCTCTCACGAGGAAGCCGACCGGCTACAGGGGTCTATCTCGGCTTTTATCAAAGACTTGGACACCCAATACCGCGCCGCGGGTAAGCTGGCCGGCAATCCCCGTCAGCTGTTGGCCCACGCCGAGAGCGAGATGATCTCCTACAACCAGCACCTGGCCGAGTATGCCGACAAGGGTCTGGCGGAAAACCCGAAACTCGCCAAACAATACCTGCAACTGACCCAGAGTCTACCACCTCTGGTGTATCAGCTGTCACAGTTAACCCAGGACTATCTGATTGGCAAAGATCAGCGCCTCAAGTCCCTGCTGGCGACTCAGATCCAAGCCCTGACCGACTGGCACGACCAACTGGCCAAGCTGCCGCTACTCGGCCTGTATGAGGCCCAGGAGGCCGACGAGTTTGCCCTGGGCGATGACGAGGCGGAACAGATAGAGATAGGCGAGAGCTATTACAGCGAGCTGCTCTCCCTCAGCCAGCGCTATGGCAAAGAGGTGAGCAACACCCACCAGATGCTGACCGCCAACCAGGCCGCCCAGGAAGCCATGATGGCCGCCATCGTCCGCATCGAAGATGAGCTGCTCCAGCTCGGCCAGGCGCAGCAGGCGCAAAACCTGCACCTCAAGCAACAGCTACAGACCCTGCTCTACGGCGTGGTCTCAGTGCTGGCGGTGTTCGCCCTGGTCTACCTCCTGTTACAACAACGCAGGGTGGTAAAGCCCCTCAGACACCTGAATCAGGCCTTCATGCGCCTGAGCGAGTCCAACAACCGCGAGCGCCTGACCATAGAGCGACGCTGTGAAACCGGCCAGATCGCCGGTCACTTCAATCAGCTACTCGATCGCTTCGAGGCGGAAGACGCCGCCCAACGCGTCAAGATAGGCCAGATCTCCACCTCGCTGTCACAGCTGGTACACCGCATTACCGAGCTGACCCAGGGCACAGAGACCACACTGGGCATAGTCGACACGGCGCAGAATCAGACCGAGCAGGTGCGCGCCATCGCCCGTGAGGTGAGCGAACTCTCCAGCCAGGTCGAGCAGCATGCCCAGCAGACCCACAGCCAGATGCTCGCCAGTCAGGAGGAGGTGCAGGCCTTCATGAGCGCCGCCGACGAGACTCAGCAGGCGGTGAGCCACTGCCACCTCTCTTTAGGCAGCCTGACCACCTCGGTCAACGACGTCTCCACCATACTGGATGTGATCGGCAACATCGCCGAGCAGACCAACCTGCTGGCCCTCAACGCCGCCATCGAGGCCGCCCGCGCCGGCGAGCAGGGACGCGGTTTCGCCGTGGTCGCCGACGAGGTGCGCAACCTGTCTCAACGCACCCAGGAATCCTTGCAGCAGGTGGTGACCATATTGAGTCAGCTCACCGAAGCCAATCAGCAACTGACCCTGAGCGTAGAGGGAATAGCTAGCACCAGCCAGAAGCAGGCCCAGGGGGCTCAGAATCTCTGGCAGGTGACCCAGACGGTACAGCAACAGTCACAAGAGATGACAGAGACCGCCAAGCAGGGCAGCCGCTTCAGCGTCGATCAGGCCAGCCACCTGGATAGCCTGTCACAGGCGATGGAGTCGCTGAAACAGCACGCCATGGCCGCCGCCAGTCAGAGCGAGGTGATCGCCGATGAGGTGGCTCAAGGGGTCGCCGACATCGAGGCCAGCCTGGGTATCGACGGACAATCTCTGGATAACGCCGCCTAACATAGAGACTCGGGAGCAAACTGGAATCTGGCCAGCAGAAAAACTAGCCATTTTATGCTAATGTGCGCCGCACCATAACGGATGATGAACCACAGAGGCGCCTCATGAAGACCACGCTCGCACTCGGCCTAGCCGGCCTACTCAGCTTTCCTGCCCTAGCAGACTCAGACAACTCCCCCTTCGCCATGTCACTCATAGCTGGCCTGGAGTCCTACCCGGATTCAGAGTTCAGCTCCATGTCACGTGGTGGCGGCCTGTCGTTTATCTGGGACGACCTGCGTTACGACAATGTCTACCAGCTGGATAACAACTACTTCCGGGTGCGTGGAACCTACTACTACGAGCGCGACTCGGAAAAATACGATGAAGACAGATTCCGTAACTCCATGGATCTGCGCTTCAACTATCAGCGTCCCTTCGCCCGCTTCGGCGAACAGCAAGACTACCTGCTGAGTTTCCATGGTCGCTACGAAGGCCACTACAACAGCCAGCAGCTAGAAGAATTCGAACAGCTGGCGGTAGCCGGGCTGTCACTCAACCGCCGCTTCAGCGACGTCAACCACTATGATCTCGGCCTGACGCTCGGCCTGGGCTACAGCGAAGAAGAGAAAGATGACGACTGGCCGCGTGAGGAGATGGGCCGCACCGAAGAGGAGCTCAACCGCGCCGGTTTTGGCTATTTCTTCGAATGGAGCAATAAATACACCTTCGCCCACACGGGGGTGCAGCTCGGCGCCAAGTGGAGCCGCTTCGACGGACAATGGGGCTATGACGCAGACAAGTTCTACACCATGGACAGACTCACCCTGGAGGTGATCATGCCACTGGCCAATCAGAACAACCTGCTGCACTTCACCACCCAATATATCAACCGCGACTACGAGGTGGATCTACTGGGCTTCGAAGACACCCTCTATCGTGTCGCCGTGGAATATGTGCACTACTTCTAAGGCCCTGTATTAAAGCTTTGTTTTTGAGACTTGTTTTAAAAAGCTGTTTTAGTGCCTTTTAACATCTAGCCACAAAAAAGGGAGCCAAAGGCTCCCTCTTTATTTGCAGCGACTTATAACGCTGCCAGTACCACCTCTGCCTTGCTGACCTCGAAGCTCTTGGGCGCCTCGACATTCAGCAGAGTCACCACGCCGTTGTCGATCACCATGGCGTAACGCTGAGAGCGAATGCCCCCAAAGCCGGCGGTGTCCATCTCCAGCCCCAAGGCCTTGGTAAAGCTGGCATCGCCATCGGCCAACATCATCAACTCGCTGGCATTTTGCGCCTCGCCCCAGGCCTTCATCACGAAGGCATCGTTAACCGATACACAGGCAATCATATCGACCCCTTTGGCCTTAAACTGATCCGCCAGCACCACATAGCCGGGCAGATGCGCCTCGGAGCAGGTTGGAGTAAAGGCGCCGGGTACGGCAAACAGCACCACCTTCTTGTTGGCAAACAGTTCATTCACATCATGGTTGACCATGCCGTTCTCGGTGAGCTGACCTAAGGTGGCGGCGGGTAATGTTTGTCCTTGGGCTATCATGGAAAAATCCTTATGGTTAACAGAAAACTTAGGCGGCCCAATTTGAGCCTTATCCAATCGCAAACCTAAGCAGATACCTGAAGCATAGCCGTTATTGGGCGAGACAAACACGGACGAATGTTAGGGTTTCTCTTACCTGCCTTCTGGCTGCGACTCAGCTTTAGGCCTGAGGCGGCGATAGGCGCCGCGACAACAATGGCCGCAGCCGTGTAGCGTCAACTCGCAAAACATGGCAAACAACAGGCCGAACACCAGGCCAAAGGCGATGGCGCGGCCATCCAGCAGTATGCTGTGGCTGAAATGCTGCCACACCTGGTCTCGGATCTCTGGTAGGGGCGCCAGCACAAGCCTGTCGAATCCGCCGTAGCCAGATTGATTAAACTCAGTCAGCGCCGCAGACAGCAACTGATACCTCTGATACAGCGCCTCTATGCTCTCGCCGCCAGCGTTGAACACGGCGTCGGGATTCTGCTTGTAGTGGGCGATCAGCTTGTCGATATCGCCGCCGAAGAAACGGTCGGCATCGCGCTGAAACTCCGCCAGACTCTGTTTGGCCTCCTGGGTATGAGCCGCAAGCGCCTTGCCATACTGATCCACAAAGGCTGGCACCTGCACCCCGAGCAGCACGCCGCAGACAAACAACAAAAGCCTGAGGTAATCCATTAAACGTCTAATCATCTTTTCTGGCCCTCCGGCAAAACGTGCTATTTGCTCTCTAACCTGACCTCAGGGTGCTGGGCACTGGCCTGCTCGTGATAGATATCATCCAGATAACTAAGCAGCTGATCTTCAGCAAGCTCGGGCGGGATCACCACCTCATAGACGCGGCTACGCATCCCGGTTTGCGACTCATTAAACAGCTGCCACTCCTCGCCCACACGCCGCACCGACATGGACCTGCCAAACACATTCACCCTGATCATCGCTCACTCCCAAGACGCCACTAGATTAGCAAGCTAACACTCGCCGCCGGGCATCACAATAGCCGCCTCATTAAAGGTCATTCACACATAAATAATCAGATTGGTAATGGCGCACAAGCATTTAGAGATGAAAGGTAACTAAGGATTAGTCTTGCCACCTTGTCCCTCGGTGAAACGCGTCCAGAGTCTGGCCAGGGCGCCGCTCTGTTCCAGGCTATCGACACCGCGATTGAACTCGCTCAGCAGCGCCTGAGCATGGGGGCTAC
Organism: Shewanella halotolerans; assembly: GCF_019457535.1. NCBI lineage: Bacteria > Pseudomonadati > Pseudomonadota > Gammaproteobacteria > Alteromonadales > Shewanellaceae > Shewanella > Shewanella halotolerans. The sequence continues at coordinate 4,422,306 of NZ_CP080417.1, forward strand.
GACGGGACACCAGCATGTAGAAAGGTACCTTAATGCCCCCCGCCATAGGCAAGATAGCCAGCCTATCCGCCAGGCTCTCCTGCCCCTCCAGTCGTAAGATGGCACTGTAAACTTCCCGATTGATCAGGAAGAATTCACAGCGGCGCTTGAGCAGTAGGTCGCTAAATTGCAATATCTCGTTGCTACGATGGATGCCGAGATCGGCCGGTTGCTCATAGTAAGCGTAGTTAAAACCTCTAATGCCGCAGACCCGCCCTAATGAATCCAGTCGTTGAGGGAGTCCCTCTTGCTTTAGTTGGGGAAAGCGCTCAGGGAGGAAGGCCACTGACGGACTCAGATAGAAATAGGGCCGAGACAACAGAAAAGTTGCCCTGCGCTCATCGTTGGCCGATGAAGCCATGGCAGCATCGAGTCGTCCCTGCTCCACCTCCAGCAAACAGCGAGGCCAAGGCGCCGCCACCAGATTAACGCGCCAATCTTGTCTGGACAGCACAAGGCGTAGCAGTTCGATATCGAAACCTGCATTTACACTGGTTTTACGACCATCAAGGCGAATGAAATAGTTAAGGGGCGGATACTCAGTCTCATCGATGCAGATGTTAACCTTTTTACGCCCCAATTCAGTTTGAGACGCGGCGCAGATCTGGCAGGCAAGCAGCAGAAACAATAGAAAGAGTTTCGAGTTCATAAAGAGCCCATTACAAAATATTCCTTTAGAGTATAGGCGAGTAATTAGATCCAACGCATTGGACGTCACCTCGCCAAATTCATAGCATGACTAAGATGTCACAGAAAAAGTGCTACAAACGACTCCCTGGAAATACCTTTGCAACCATAAGTCATCGAATGACAGCCAGAAGCAGAAGGTTCCCCAATTCAGCCTCACCAGAAAACTGATGAAGGCCCACAGAGACTCTTAGTTCAAGCCCAAGTAAGGTCTTTGACAGGTATAAAAAAGCAGGCGACCCAGGCCGCCTGCTTTTTTAATGGGCAAACAAGTTAGTCGAGTAGCCCCAGCGTCTCCACGCCTAATGGGAACTTAAAGCTTAACTCGCTAGCCTGACCTATCCCCATCTTGGCTCGAATTGCCGCATGCAAATGACCAGGACTAAGTATTATCCCGTCTTGTGACAGTGCCAAAGAGTTTGGATCCACGGCTTGCGCTCTGAGCTGACTATCTGTGGCTCCCACCAACAGATTGCCTGTCATCTGCTTATCCCACACCATCATGCTACCTATGCTCCAATGATCTTTGCCCTGATCGCCATTGTAGTATGGGGTACGACCAAAATCGGATCCCATCACTATGGTGGTGCGATCGGCAATCCCTTGGTATTGCAGTTGTGCAATGAGATGATTGATCAACTCGAAGTAGGCCGGGATCTCCTTACCTTGTCCCTCGTCATTGTTGCTATGGGTATCGAAAGCCCCCAGGCCGATAGATGCAGTGGTCGACAGACCGGCAGCAAAGGCGGCAGCCGCGATCTCTGCCCGCAACAACTGACCGCTGGAGGGGTTAGCCGGCATAGAGTTGAGCAAACGGGAGAGATCTCCCCCGTGAGTATGAGCATTGCCAAACTGAGACAATGCCACCAGCTCGGCATCGTTGAGCGCCGAATTGCTATAGTCGCTCAATGCCGCCTGCTGCTCACTATTCACCATCTCCAGAATATCCTGAGGCAGGTATCTACCGGTATCGGCCATGCTACTTACCCGACTCAAGTCATTGAGGCGTGCCGCCTGCACTATGCCAGCCGTCTTACCATAACCCGATCCCAGATAATAAGGCATCAGGTACTGGGACTGATTGAGGGAGGCAATCAAGGCCGGCGTTGTCGGGTAGGCCGGAGACTGATGGCCGGTGGCAAAGGCATGCATACCGGCGGTATGACTATTGGTACCACAATCGACACCGTTGAATACCCGCAAATTTTGATACTGAGCATTAAAGAAATTACCCAGATGATCTGGTCCGCTGTAACTTGAATTCAGCATAGGGGCAATCTGAAAATTTCCCACCTGACGGATCGCCGAGGTGTTGTAATTATTGATCACTCCCTTTGGACTGCTGTACTCGATATTACCCTTAGGATCACACACAGAGGTGGTATCCCAGCCGCCGTCGGCACTCACAAACACCCAAAACTGACCGTTGGCGTTGCCGGTGTTGGCCAGGGCGAAGCGACTGCAAGCCGCCATAGAAGTCAGTGCTGCCAGGCCTTTTATAAATTCTCTTCTGTTCATTTTTATCTCCTCGCAACCCTTAGTGATAGAAGAAACGTATATCTTTCAGCAGGTAACTAACTGTCGCCTGCCAGGCGCGAATGTAGAAGAAATGGTCATTCTTAGTTAGGTGCGGATATTCAACACCAGAGATAGCCAGATTCGCTGGATTACAGGCAGAATCTACGGCTCGGCCGAAACCTTCGCCTATGATGCCCTGTTCACCCCGTTGCAATACCCTTTGGTAGAAGTTCATCGCCCTGGTGATCTGCTCATCATCCACTGCCAACAACTCACCGTAGAAGGCATAGAACATCTCTCGCAGCGCATTGCGCATAACGCTCTCGGTTTGGTCGATATTCCGCAGGAACAGGCTGTCGATGGTGGCATCGCTGAAGCCTTTCCCCTTGAAACGCAATTGATAACTTCCCGGGCTGAGATAGAAGCTACTGCTTTGTGCCAGGCGCCAGGTTGACCAGCTGCCGGTGGGCAAGAGTTCAATATCGTCGGCCACCAATAGGTCATCAATCTCTAACTGGAAGTACACAGGGTTCACCCTTGCATTGGCAGCGGGTAACACCAATTCATAATTACCCGCCTGAGTAATAATCAGGGGAGCCGTGAACTCTTGATCATCCTCTGCGGCAAAGTCGAATACATAATCGCCGCCATAGGTCTTGGTTGCATTGGCATCCAGTTTGAGTGCGCCATTAGTAAAGACAAACTCTTGGGGGGTTACCCTCACCCCGACACCCTCAGGCTCAAGCCCCATGGCGATCAGGCGGTCATCATTGGCACGTGACCATTGACGCGGCGTCACCTCACACGCCAAATCCACCGCCATCCAGGACTGTACAGCGGCGCCTGTGCCGGACAACACAGGATTGCGCGTCATAACACTGGTATGATCTATACCGCCGTACATCAAACGAATTGCGATATCGTCCAACCAATCGGTTTGGCCGCTATCCCACTCACGCCCAAACAGTGCGCGGATCTTGCGATCCAATGCCTCTGGACTCAACAGATGCTTAGTGCCTCCCAATGCGTTATCTCGCTTGGCATAACCACTGAGTAACAGATCTTTCACCAGAGGCTTCACCTGATAGTTAGTCGCGCGGAAACGACTGGCCAGAGTATTGATATCCTGCTGCTGTGAGGCATAACGAGACTTATCGTTATCACTAGCCGTCGTCAAGGGCTGTTCCAACAGGGGGAAACCTGTGATCGGCTCAAACAAGATTTTCACCACAGAACGGGCAAAACGTGAGTCTTGCACGGCCTGCTGCGCCAACCACTGCAAGGGGTCGACTCCCGACAGCGGTGCCACCTCGCCGTTAAAGCCGGCTGCGAGTATCTTGTTGTTAGGCCACTTATACTCTGCATCGTAGTAGTTCTTATTCCAGTGCTGGAAGCTAGATGCAACGGGATCCATCACCAAGTGACAACCAGTACAGGCCGGATTGGTCAGGGTAGGCTCATCACCCGACAGATCATCCGCCGAGGGACGTTCGCCAGCCATGGCCAATATGTCGGTATCTAAAAAGTTCTTATAAAACTTGTAAGATCTGTGACGGTTGAGGTTTGTCGGTGTAGTAGGGAAGATCGACATATACACAGGATTAGTCATGACCCCCGCCTGGGGAATCGGCAACTTCACTGGTTGATAGTCCTCAGGATCCCAAGGAAACTCAGCCACTTCCGGTTCGGCTAACTGACGGAAGTTCAACTGACTCGCCACCCCGTAACTGCGGGCATTGAAGTAGTTAACCATAGTATAATCGGCCGTAAGCAGTTCAGAGAATGGACGATTGTTGGCTACCAGATAGCGCACCAATTCGGTCGTCTCACGACGATGCGCGGCGACACTCTCTGTCCAGGCATGATTACTCTCATCGCTACCGGCGACATAATCAATCTTGAACCAGTTAGAAGTACCCCCGACAATTTCTGAGAACTTATTGGTTCCATTGAGTACACCAGTTAACACTTTGGTGTGCAATATGTCGTGATATATCTCTGTCATGCGCTCGGCAAAGGCTGGCTCTTCCAACATTTGCCCAAGCAACTCAGGTAAGACCCCGGCCCCCTCTGCTTGCAATTGCAGACGCTCCTGTGGAGTCGGCAGTCGCGAGGCCAGATTGAGAGCAGCCTTATGCAACAACTCGGGGGCATAGTCATCGCTGATCGTCGCATCCAAGAGGCTAATGCTCGCAGGTGACGAAGGAGGATTGGCGCCATTGACGATTAACTCCTGATACATCCAGTCATACAGTTTCTCGGCGCAGGCCTGATCACAGCTCCCAGGGTTACCATAGGGCATGGTTTCGCGAATGAGATCTATGATATCGGCACGATACAGAGACTCGAGGATAGGCGTACTGCCCAGACCGTCTGCACCATGACATGTGGCACACTTGAAGGTTGACCAGAGCTCCTCGCCACTCATGTTGCCAGCGTCAATCTCGGTGCCGCTATCGGCCACCGCACCGGCGGTAGGATTACGATATAAGGTCATGACCTCATCAGCACTGAGCACGCGCTTATATATGCGCACTTCATCGAGCAAACCACCATCAAACTTAGCCAACAGGAAACGATCAATTGGCGCAGAAGCCCCGTGTTGTGCCTGTTGATGTAGCTCTCCGTCGAGGTAGACGGCTGCATTCCCACTGACATCTCGGGTGTAGGTCGCCATCACCCAGCGATTGGCTGGCAGCGAATTAGCCGCTGTATTGATCTTATTGCTGCTGTTATTACCGGTGGCAAACTGAAGATTAAACTCCCCCTGACTCTTAATGTAGAAATCGCCGCTGGCGTAAGGGAACAACTTATAGCGACCATCCAGATCACTTGCTTGCACCGTCTTCAGCCAGAAGTTAATAGTGAAATCCGTCTTAGCCATATCTATGGCTTGCGTCGCATCGAGTAACAACTCGGCGGCACTATTACCATTAGGTTGCAATGCGTATCCAGCAACTCCCCCGTCAACATAAGCCGTATCACTCAACCGCAGGTCTAACCCATTGCCGGCCTGATCGATAGCACGACCGGGGGTCAACTCATCGAAGGTCCAATGAATGTAGAGATCGTGGGAAGACATTTTCCACCAGCCAAGATCGGCCAAATGCACTTTAGTCGATTCCGAGTAGGTGGTACTTCCCTCGCTATCCAGGGTCACTACCCGCAATTCGATATCGCCACCATATTGCATTTTGACACTGGCGCTGGTCGTGACCAGATCGGCCGTAGCCTGCCATTCGCTCATCATCGGCTGCAAATAACGGAATTCAATAAACTGCCGCTTTACCGAACCGGGAATCGTCGAGCCGCCCTCAAACGCCCACTCCAGATTGACAAACTGTCCGCTGACCTGGGTACTACTGATTTGAGCTTGATCGGCACCGCCTTGAGTGTTGGGTTGCCTGGGGGCTGGCAATTCTGGAGAGCCAAACTGCGCCCACCTCTCCGACCATAGATAGCGCCCCACCTGTTCCGCGCAGTTGCTGTCACAGTGCAGTGGCATGCCATCGATTTTAGCCACTAAGGCATCGAAGCCTGAACCAATCCATCTATTGGCTATCTCCTGCGTCACCAAACCCGCCGCCTGACTACCGTGACAGGCACTGCACTGGCCGTCGGCGATGCGTTTACCCAGATCGGCGGTGATCAGGTAGTCGAGGTCGACCACAATTTGCGGCGCCGCTTCGCTAATGTTAACCACCTGGGTGGCAGGTGTAGGCAGACCGCCCCACAGGTAACTAAACTCCAGCTGGTACTGACCGTAGGAGAGCGCCAACTGGCTTGTCTCACCCCAGGCAAGTTCCAGGGTCTGGGTTTCGGCCCCTATCACAGTTACCCGTGGTAACTCGCTATCGCTATAACCGGCGGGTTTGGTGGGCAGCTTGATCATCAGGGCACCACTCAATACCTCCGGCTGATATTGCCAGTTAAGCACCGGATTGGGGTTCGCGGCGCTGATACTGAGACTGTAACTGCTCTGATCCGGCTGCCAACCGGGCAGCGAGTTCATCACCACTGTGTATTCGCCATCCGGCAGACCGGCGAATTGGAACTTGCTCTCATTCCAATTGATATAGAAGCGCCGCTCGACCCCATTGGCATCAATCAGACGCCCGGCCAGCAGCTCGTCGGTCAGCGACGCATCCGGCTTGGCAGGAACATTGATGGTCAGGGTGCTGTTACTGGCCGGTGTCTGGTAGGACACCCGATAGATCACCCCGGCCTTGTCGTCACTGAGCAGGAAGGAGCCATCGGCCAGCCTGAGCATTTCCACCGGACGGCCAATACAGGCGTCGGTGAGGCAGGCATAGGACTGCACCTCGTCGATGTTCTGCATCCAGCCGTGCACCAGCGGCTGCTCGGAGACCACGGCGCCACTGTTATCAAGCGTCAGCATCCGCAGTTCCAGCCCAGGACGCAGACGCTTGAGACCCGTGGCATGGGTGGCAAACAGCAGTTGCTGCTGTCCCTCGGCGGCCGGATAGCCGTCCCAGAACATCACTCCCAATGGCGCGCTGAAAGGCTCAAGTTCAAAGGCCGGCGCGCGGTAATTGGCGACATTGATGTCGGCCGGGGCAATATCACTGAGCACACCGCCGGCAGGCACGGCGGCCTCTTCGGTGCCGTTATACTCACCCTCGGTGATACCTATGATGTCTTTACCGAACACATAAGGGGCACCGAAATGTTGGCCCCAACTGGTCACCCGGTTAATTTCATCGGGGTTGTCGAACCCCTGGCGATTATTGTCGGAGAACCAGATTTCCCCTGTCACAGGATGCCAGTCGAAGCCTACGCTGTTGCGGATCCCTTCGGCCACAGTGGTGGTCTGCAGGGTCTCAAGATCCAGGCGCAATATAGTGCCGTAACGTTGGTCTTCCATCACACAGACGTTACAGGGGCGCCCGACGGCGGTGTACAAAGCTTTATCGTTGACATCATAAGGGTTAAAGCGCAGCGGGTGCTTCTGGTGCCAGTAGCGGAAACTGCCGCCGAGCACTGTGCCTTCGTCCGCCGGATAGGTGTAGATTTTTTCCGGTGTGGCCAGCTTACGATAGTTGCTGTCGATGTCGCTGATCTTGTACAGGGCCCCGACGGTGGAGAAGTAGAGGTCACCGTCTCGGTAGGCGACACCATGGGGCTCTTCCAGGCCGCTGGCGACCACATAGGCCTCACCAGGCGCACCGGTTTGGGGATCCAGTGGGATAGCGTAAATGAGTCCCGACAGACCTTCGCTGTCCAACGGGATGGCACTGGAGCCCACATAGAGCACATTGTTGCCCATTACCATCTGCCGGGGCTGGAACAGCCCTTGGGAGTATAGCTCCACCTCCACGCCCGGCAGCGGTGACAGCTGCTCCACGGCAATGGGATCGCGATAGAGCACCCCCTGCACGACGCTGGGCGTGGCGGCACTGAGTTCAAGCACCTTGGGCAACATGCGCGGCACATAGCCGGCGACGGTATCCAGGGTCAGCTGGTACTTGCCGTCGGGCAGATTGTCCAGCATGAGCGACTCACCCCAACTGCCCGAGAAGGGAATGCGGACCTGGGAGGCGAAATGAAACAGCGACCCCGTCACCGGGATGTTGTCCACCGCGGCGGCCGGGCTGGGCGGCAATTCAACTGTAATTTGGCCAGGGTAATCCTGCGCCGGCGAATCGAACAACTGCCAGCTTTCCAGCGGCGTCAGCGCCCGATCGTACAGACGCAGCTCGTCCAGACTCCCTTTCACCAAGGATCCGTCGGTCAGGTTCTTGCCGAATTGAGCCTTGATGTTCCACCAGGGATCGCTGTAGGGGGTCACCCCGGTTTGCCGGGCAATCTGTACCCCGTTTTGATACAGGGTCAGGGTAGAGCCGTCGAAACTCGTGGTCCACAAATTCCATTGGTCCACAGGTTGCAGCAGCTGCTCAGGTGTCAGATCGATCACCACATTACTGGCAATGACCACCTTAACATTGTCACCACTGACAATGAATTGAAATCGATTCCAGGCGCTGCCTATGGTGGTGTAGTTGGTGAGGCCGTTCTCGTAGACCTGTTTCATCCAGAAACTGGCGGTAAATTGCGGAAAGTCTTTACCGCCGGCAATTTTACGCTCCAGAGTATCGCCGGCTCCCTGCAGTTGCACGGCATTCCCATCCACGCCGCTGACGACTTGAAAGTTTCCCGTCACCGTCGCGGGCTCGTCGTTAACCAACTCCCCTGAAAATGATGTTCCTTCTACCTGCTCAAATTTGTGCCAGGTGATGATGCCCGATGAAATATCCCCATAGGCGGCGAAAGGCAAAAGCGCGGCCAGGGGCAGTAGCTTTTTCATAGCTAGCTCCAAGATATTGTTATAGTTTTTATATAGTGACTCCCCAAGCGGGCTAAATAATTAGCCCGCTATCGAGAGACATACTCAGGTGAACAGCTGCAACAAATCCACCCCCAGGGGATATTGGAAGTTGATATGGCTGCTCGAGGAAATACCCATGCGTTGCCGGATAGCCGCATGAATATGGCCCGGACTCAGCACCACGCCGCCAGGCGACAATGCCAGCGTATCAGGATCCACCGCCAACGCCTTGAGCTGGCCGTCGGTCGCACCTATAACCCGGTTTCCCTGCCACTGACGGCTCCAAACCATAGTGGAACCCACGTTCCAGTGATCTTTGCCCTGATCACTATTGTAGTAGGGTGTGCGGCCAAAGTCCGATGTCAGCACCAAGGTGGTCCGGTCGGCAATACCCTGCTGCTCCAGCTGGGCAATCAGGTGATTGACCACCTCGAAGTAGTTCATCAGTTCCGGGGTATGGCGACTGTTGTGGTTACTGTGGGTGTCGAAGATGCCAATGGACAACGCGGCCGTGTTGGACAACCCCGCGGCAAAGGCCGCCGCGGTAATTTCGGCTTTCAACTTATCACCACTGGCGGGGCTTGCAGGCAGTTTATCCAGCAAACGTTTCAGATCCGGCCCATTGGCATGGGCGGTACTGAACTGCGTCTGGATCAATTGCTCGGCCTCGTTGGCGCCATTACTCAACGCCGCCATGGCCGCCTGATGTTCATCATTCACCAGGTCCATGACCGAAGGGGTCAAATACCGCTCCGGATTGGTGAAATCCTCCACCCGGCGCAGATCGTCCAGGCGTGACGCATTCACCAAATTAGCCGTATTGCCATAGCCAGATCCCAGGTAAAAAGGCATCAAATACTGGGACTGGTTGAGCGAGGCAATGACCGCCGCCGTCACCGGATACAGGGGCGACTGATGACCGCTGAGAGAGGCCCGTATTCCCACCTGATGGCTGTTGGTCTGATAATCCAAACCATTAAACACCTGCAGATGCTCGTACTGGCTGTTGAAAAAAGTCTCCATCTGATCTGTGCCACCATAATTGCTGTCCAGCAGCGGCGCAAAGCGCAGGTTTCCCGCCTGGCGAATATCCGCCATGCCAAAGGGGTTGATGGGACCCAAGCTACTGCTGTAGGGAATATTCCCCTTGGGATCGCACACCGCCGTGGTGTCCCAACCACCATTGGCACTGACAAATACCCAAAACTGCTCGCCCGCACTGGCGGCATTGGCCAGGTTCAGCCGACCGAGTGCCAGGAGGCCACCCAGGGCTGCGAAACCGGTTATAAATTCTCTTCTGTTCATCGTTAAATCTCCGCAGCCATTATTGATAGAAGAAGCGATAGTCTTTAAGCATGAAGGTCAAAGTCGCCATCCATGCCCGCACATAGAAGTGGGGATCGCTGTTGTCTTCATAGGGATAACTCACCCCTGCCTGACGATGAGTCTGTACCTGGCAGGCACCGTCCAATTGAACACTGGCCTCGTCACTGCGCACCGCATTGCGCCCCGTGGTCAGCAGCTGCTGATACAGTTGCCATGCCCGGGTCACCTGGGGTGAGTCACTGGCCAGCACCTCACCGTACATGCGGTACATCAGCTGCTGCAGGTTGCTGCGAACTGCCGCCTCGGTGCGGTCGACATCCCGGAAGAAAAGCCCGTCTATCTTGACGTAGCTGAATCCCAGGGCCTTCAGGCGGATTTCATGGCTACCGGCGCTCAGGGCAATCGCATTGGTTACCTCATGGGTCCAGCGCGACCAGCCTTTGGTGTAGCCAAGGCTGAGATTGTCGGTCCACAACTGACCGTCCACGTACAGCTGGAACTGCACCGGTGCATCTCTGCCATTGGCATAGGGCAGCACCAACTGGTATAGCCCGGCTTGGTCCACATTCAGGGTCGCGCTGATTTCCTTGTCGTCGCCCCAGGCGAACTGGTAGACGTAGTCATCACCGTAGCCCACGGACTGGTAGGCATTCACTTCCAGCTGCCCATCACTAAACACAAACTCACTCGGCGCAATGCGGATCCCCACACCTTCTGGGTCCAATCCCATGGCGATCAAACGTTGATCTGCCGTTTGCGCCAATTGCTGCGGCACTATCTGACAGGCAAAATCATTAGCAAGCCAGCTCTGCACAGTGGCAGCTGTGCCGGAGAGCACCCGCTGTCGGTCCAGTACGCTGAGATGATCTATACCGCCGTACATCAATTGGGTGCCCTGCTCCTCGAGCCAGTCGAAGTACACGCCTTCCTCCCAATCCTGTCCGAATACCGCGGTGACCTTGCGCGCCAGTTGCTCAGGCGTCAGCAACAGACGACTGCCGCCAAAGGCGTTATCACGCAGTGCGTAGTCACTGAGCAACAGATCTTTCACCAGGGCGCGAAGGTCAAAGTTGCCCTCACTGAACCCGGTGGCCAGGCTGTTGATGTCCTGCTGCTGGGCCGCATAGCGGGACTTGCTGGTGTCACTGTCCGTCTCCAACGGTTTGGCCAGCAGCGGATATCCGGTCACGGGCTCAAACAAGGTACGTACCACCGACAGGGCGAAACGCGAATCCTGTATCGCCTCCCCCATCAACCATTGCAGCGGGCTGACATCGGGGTCGAAATAACTAGGTGACAGCTTGCCGTTAAAGCCGGGAGCAAGGATCTCGTTCTGTGGCCAGTACTTGTTGTCCCAAGGGATCGTGGGCATGGTCCAGACATATTCACTGCCAGCCCAATGCTGGAATGAAGACGCCACGGGATCCATCACCTGGTGACAGCCGGTACAGACAGGGTTGGTCAGGGTTGGCAAGCCTTCACCGACCAGATCCTCGGCCTTTGGCCGCTCACCACCAATCTCCAGAATGTCGGTGGCCAAAAACTTCTTGTAGAAGCTGTAAGCACGGTGCCGGTTTCTGTTGGTTGGGGTGGTCGGATAGCGGCGCATAAACACAGGATTAGTCATCACCCCGGCATGGGCGATACCCAATTTCACCGGCTGGAAGTCGGTCTCATCCCAGGGAAACTCCTCATATTCAGGCTCATCCTGCTGGCGGAAATTAAACTGGCCTTCAATGCCATAGGAACGGGCATTGTAATAGTTCACCATGGTGTAATCGGCGGTGAGTATCTCCGAGAAGGGTCTATGGTTACGCACCAGGTATTTCACCAGTTCGGTACTTTCGGCGTTATGGGCATTGGTGGTCCTCAGCCACAGTTGTCCCTGCATATGGGTATCGGCCGTCACCTTATAGAACCAATTAACATCGCCTCCCAGGTTACTGGCGAAGGCGTTAACGGAGCCCAGCGATGCCATGTCGCCTTTAGTGTGCAGCACATCATGGTAGATTTCGCCGATGCGCTCGGCAAAACCGTTTTCTTCCAGCAACCCATCGAGCAGCTGTGGCAGCACCGCAGTCCCCTCGTCGGCCAGGCGTTGTTGCTCCTCGGCGCTCGGCAGCCTGGCTCCCAGGTTCAGCGTCGCCTTGTACAGCAGCCAAGCGGCCTGAGTGTCGTCGATACTGGCATTGAGACCACTGTCGATGGCCGGTGGCATGGCGGGCGGATTGCTGCCATGGGTGATGAACTCATCGTACATCCAGGCATAAAGGTTCTCGGCGCAGGCCTGATCACATCCTCCGGGATTACCATAGGGCATGGTGTCGCGGATGAGATCTATGATGTCGTCCCGGTACAGAGACTCCAGAATGGGAGTGGCCCCCAGACCATCGACGCCGTGACAGGTTGCGCAGTTGAACTGCTGCCACAACTGGTCACCGCTCATGCTGCCCGTGTCTATCGCGCCCCCGGCAGCATTCTTGGTACCGGCGGTGGGGTTGAGGTATAGAGTGCGCACCTCGTCGGCGGAGAGACTGCGCTTATAAAGTCGGAACTCATCCAGGGCGGTGTCGTAAAACTCATCCAACACTATCCGCCGCAGCGGATTGCCCGGTGCCAGATGCTGGGTTTGCGCCACTTGTTGCCCGTTGACATACACGGTAACGTCGCCGTTTTGTTTGCGCACATAGGTGTACATTTGCCAGCGACCCGGCACTATCACATTGGCTGGCGAGGTCCAGGTGTTGTAGCCGCTCTGCTGGGTCTTGATGAAGAAGTTGTAGCTGCCGCCGGTACCGAAGAACAATGCATCCTGGGCAAAGTTATCACCGGCATAAAACAGCTGATTGCGCCCCCAGGAGTCCTGTTCATCCTTCATCTGTAGCCAGAATGACAGGGTAATGTCGGTTTGTGACAAATCCACCTGCTGCTCGACACTCAGATCCAGCTGCGCCGAGTAATCCTTCATGAAGGGCTTGAGCGCGTACCCGGCCGCCGCATCTTCGACGTACCTGGCAGACTCGATACTCAGAGGCAAACCGTTACCCGAAACATCGACGGCCTGATTGGTAGACAGCTGATCAAAATTCCAGTGAATATAGAGTCCATCTGTGCTCAGCTTCCACATTGCCAAGCCGCTCAGATTTACCTGCACCGGCGCAGAGTAGCTAGTGCTACCCTGGGCATCCATAGTCACAAGGCGCAGCTCTATGTCACCGCCGAAACCAGGTTGCAGTTGGGTGCTCAGCCCGGAAACCACGGCGGATTGCCAGGCGCTGGGCGTGGGTTGCAGATAGCGGTATTCCAGGCTCTGGCCACTGACGGCACCGGGCACCCCGGTTTCATTGGCGTATGACCAGCTCAGGCTGATGACCCCTTGCTGCACCTGAGCACTGTCGATTTGCGCCTCGGGTGCCGTGCCCTGTACCTCATGGGCCGGTGGCGGCAAGCTTGGGGCGCCAAATTGGGCCCACTGAGTTTCCCACAGGTAACGGCCTGCCTGCTCGGCACAGTTGCTGTCACAGTGCAGCGGCATACCATCAATCTTGGTGATCAGCTGATCGAAGCCCAGGGCAATCCAGTTGGACGCAATGGATTCGGTGACCAGCCCCTGGGCCCCCGTACCATGGCAGGCGCTGCATTGCTGCTCGGCTATGCGCTTTCCTGCGTCGGCGGTGATCAGGTAATCGAGGTTCACCTGGATTTGTGGGCGACTTTCGCTAAGATCGATCACTTGGGTTGTAGGTGATGGCAATCCTCCCCACAGATAACTGAATGCCAGTTGATATCGACCGAAAGACAGCTCCAGCTGACGGGTTTCGCCCCAATTCAGCGCCAGGGTTTGGGCCTGGGCGCCGGTGACGATCACCTGAGGCAGTTCGGTGCCGGTATAGCCCGCGGGCTTGGCGGGCAGACTGACCGACAGGGTGCCATTGAGCACTTCCGGCTGAAATTGCCAGTTGAGCACAGGATTGAGGTTACTGGCACTGATGTTGAGACTGTAGCTGCTCTGATCCGGCTGCCAGCCCGGCAGGGAGTTCATCACCACCGTGTAGTCACCTTCCGGCAGACCGGCGAATCGGAACTCGCTCTCCTGCCAGTTGACGTAGAATCGCCGCTCGTTACCCTGGGCATCGATCAACCGACCGGCAAGTAACTCATCCTCGATAGCGGCATCGGGTTTGACCGGTACCTGAATGGTGAGGCTGCTGTTGAGCGCCGGTGTCTGGTAGGACACCCGGTAGATCACCCCGGCCTTGTCATCACTGAGCAAGAAGGAGCCATCCGTCAGCTCAAGCATCTCCACCGGGCGACCAATACAGGCCGAGGTCAGGCAAGCGTAGGATGCGGTGTCTATGTCCTGCATCCAGCCGTTCACCAAGGGTTGTTCGAAAGCCACGCTGCCGTTGTCGTTGACTGTCAGCATCCGCAACTCCAACGCAGGGCGCACCGCCTTCTGGCCGTTGCCGTGGGTGGCAAACAGCAGATGCCGCTGATTGGCGGCCGCGGGGTAGCTATCCCAGAACATGACTCCAAGGGGGGCACTGTTGGTTTCCACCTCGAAGGCAGGGGCACGGTAATTGGCAATGCTGATATCCGCCGGGGCGATATCGGTCAGCACGCCGCCGGCCGGCACGGCGGCGCTTGTTATGCCGTCGTACTCGTCCTGGGTAATGCCGATAATGTCTTTGCCAAACACGTAGGGCGCGCCGAAGTGCTGCCCCCAACTGGTGACACGGTTAATCTCGTCCGGGTTATCGAAGCCCTGGCGATTGTTATCGGAAAACCAGATCTCCTTAGTCACCGGGTGCCAGTCGAAGCTGACACTGTTGCGGATCCCTTCGGCCACCAAGGTTGTCTGCAGTGTGTCCAGGTCCAGCCGCAAAATGGTGCCATAGCGCCTGTCTTCCATCACGCACACATTGCAGGGCCGACCTATGGCGAGGTACAGCCCCTTGTCGTTGGGGTCGTAGGGGTTGAACTTCAGCGGGTGTTTCTGGTGCCAGTAGCGGAAACTGCCGGTCAATACCGTACCTTCGTCCGCCGGGAAGGTGTAGATTTTTTCCGGTGTCGGCAGGGTACGGTAGCGGCTGTCGATATCGCTGATCCTGTACAGGCCACCGACCGTGGAGAAATAAAGGTTACCGTCGCGGTAGGCCACACCATGGGGCTCTTCCAACCCGCTGGCCACCACGTAAGGCTCGCCCGGCTTACCGGTTTGCGGGTCGATTGCCATGGCGTAGATCAGCCCGGCTGCGCCCTCATTATCCACAGGTATGGCACTGGAGCCCACATAAAGCACCTGATTGCCCATGGCCATCTGCCTTGGCTGGAACAGCCCCTGGGAGAACAGCTCCACCTGCACCCCGGGTAGCGGGGACAACTCATTGACCTCGATAGGATCCCGGTAGAGTACAGCTTGCTGCACGCTGGGATTGGCGTCGCTGATCTCAATTACCTTGGGCAGCAACCGAGGCACATATCCCGCGATCGTGTCGAGCGTCAACTGGTACTTACCATTGGGCAGATTATCCAGCGTCAAGGATTCGCCCCAACCGCCGGAGAAGGGGATGTGGCTACCTGAAGCAAAATGATACAAGGAACCCGTGATCTCGGCGTCATTCACCGCCACTGCAGGACTAGGGGGCAGTGTGAGGGTGACCCCGCCAATGTATTCAGCCTCAGGTGAATCATACAGTTGCCAAACATCTAGCCCGGTTAGAGCTCGGCTATAAATTCGCAATTCGTCAATGCTAGCATCGACATCAGCAGCATTGGCTAACTCGCTACCAAAAGCGACTTTAAACTCCCAAAAGGGTTTAACTTCTTCGGTGCTCAGTTGGTTAGCAATCTGTTTGCCATTTTGAAATAGTGTTAGCTGCTGACCATCATAGCTAACCGTCCAATGATTCCACTCCTGCAAGGGCTGAAGTTGCTGCGAGGAACTTAAAATCAAAGGATTATAATAATTCACGAAACTATTAATTTCGCCGCTACGCTTAATGTTAAAACCGAAGCGATCCGAGCCAGCTCCTAGGTGGCTAAAACTTTTGTCCCCGTTAGGAAACGCCAACCGACTCCAGAAGCTGACAGTATATTCGCTGGGCTGCCAGCCATTCATTAGCCCCTTAAGTTCATTACCCTGACCTCCAATGCGGATCGCATTGCCTTTAGGTCCAGGAACCAACTGATAGTTTCCCTGAATGTCCAGCGGCATGCCGCCTGAAATTTCATTAGATAGAGAAACACCCGAGACTTGTTCAAACTTATGCCAACTGACTAAATCTTCATTGATATCGCCGAAGGCTGAGGTAGATAAAGTTGCTATCAAAGGGATGCAGAGCTTTTTCATTTATTGCTCCTTATATTTTTAGTTTTATCTGGCATGGATGAGATACAACAGTTGCGACCTTCTTTCACATCCTGCCAAGCCCAGAAATTTGTGATAATTCGTAACAAAAACGTTGCCTTAGAGTTTATTTTTTGTTAACTGGACGGGTGACACTATACGGATCATCCCTGGTTAATTAATAGCCCCCACTCTTACTTTTTGTGATCTGGATCACGCTATACCCATATATTTTTTACAGGTATATACTGAGCAGCACGCGAACACTCAGAATAATTAATTATCAATTAAAATCAGTATGTTGCGAGACACATAGGTAAGAGTCAGTCTTTTGGCGCAGTGAAAAAAACTACAAAATCATGCATATAGCAAAACGCTATATCGTTATAACCATTTGTCAGCAAAATTATCTCAAGGGAAAATGTTTACGGGTGATTACACTTTTTTTCGCCTTGAACCTCTGTTCATTGTTGCGACTTACCTCATACACAAATTGATTTTGTAACACTGTCATCCCGTGAATGAGTCAAGAGACTGCCTTAATGAGAGATCTTGGTTACGGATTGTCACAGGTGGGATTGAAAATTTTTTATGATTTCCTTTAGGCTGAAGATTCGATGTAAAAGGAATTTAAATTATGAATGCAGGTCTATTCGAACTTATTGCCTTACGCCTAATATCCAAATCAGTTCTCACGAATAAGGCTACTATCCAGAACTGCCATATCACCAAGCAGACATTCGGCAGTGCCGAGTAAAGTATTTATGATTCTGTAGATGAAGGCCTGCTGCCAAATTATCTTGCCCCTGACTACCCTGTTGATCTGGTATAAAAATCACAAAAACACATAACGTCATCGATAGGCACTCTGGCTGAAGAAGGGCTACCAGGTTTTCTAGGTAATGCAAGAAGATGAGAAACGAACAGTGACTCAAACAAGGGAGAATGTGCGTGCAACGTACAGTCAAAGCTATGAAGGAGGTCGCGGGATCACTAAAAAGTGGTGATAGTTATTATCGATCTTCCTGTATATCCTGTTTGATGTTGTCAGGCCTGAATATGACCTTTAATCGCAAAAATAGGCCCGTACTTAACGGGCTTATTTAATAAGTTAAGCACTTCACTGAGTATGATAAATGCTCTAATTTGTAAACTCCTTACCCATTCAATAGGCTTGCATTTACCCTACTCGCTCTTCATCGCGGCCTTGACGTAGACATCGAAGCGGTTCTTCTTGGTTTCGATGCGGGTGCTGGGTTTGACGCCGTCGAGGTCGTCGGCGTAATCGGGGCGCTTAACCACTACCCGCTTACTGGCCAGCGCCATGGCGGGGGCCAGCAGGCCGTCTGCATCGAGATCGGCGCCCACCAGCGATTGAAATACCCGCATCTCCTTCTTCACCAGGGCCGACTTCTCCCTGTGGGGATACATAGGATCCAGATAGACCACATCCACCTGCTCACCCAGCTCGGCCAGCGTCGTCAGGCTGGAGCCATGCAGCAGGCGCATGCGTTCCTGCATCCAGGGGCCGATATCGGCATCATCATAGGCGCGGCGCAGGCCGTCTTCCAACAGGGCGGCAACCACGGGATTACGCTCCACCATGGTGACAGTGCAACCCAGGCTGGCAAGCACGAAGGCGTCTCGCCCAAGACCTGCGGTACCATCGACGACACTCGGGGTCACCCCCTGCTTAAGGCCAACGGCTTTGGCGATCGCCTGACCCCGGCCACCGCCGAACTTACGTCTGTGGGCCACGGCTCCAGAGACGAAATCGACAAATATCCCCTTCAGCTTGGGCTCGTCACGCTTATTCAACACTAGGCAGTTATCTTCGAACACCAGCTCAAACAGGGCGTCTGCGTCGAACTCCAGCCCCCAACGGTCACACACGGCTTCCAGGGTCGGGTATTGGCGATTAAAAAAGATCCCCACAGAGGCGGGCTGGGTCGATGATGCTGTCACTTTGGCTCGGTCAATTATGAAATCACGCCGCCATTATGCCAAAACTGCGCCGCGCTGAATATGGCATTGTTATCGGCCTAGGCCCAGGCGCTGTACCTGGGCTGGCATCCCCCCTATAATCGCCCTATCAGGCTAGCGCCCTCATCATCTGGAATATTCATGTTAAGTTACCGCCACGGTTACCACGCCGGAAACTATGCCGACGTGCTCAAGCACAGCATCTTGCTGCAAATCCTCAAGCTGATGCATAAGAAGAATAAGCCCATGGTGTATATCGACACCCATGCCGGCGCCGGCGGCTATGCGCTATCCGATGAGTTTGCCCAGAAGACAGGCGAGTATTTAGAGGGGGTCGCCAAGCTGTGGGACAAGCAGGACCTGCCCGAGGCACTTAGCCAATACGTCAGCGATATCAAACACTTCAATGGTTCAGATGAGCTAGAGCTCTATCCAGGCTCGCCCGCCTTTGTCGACATGAACCTGAGAGATAAGGATCGCATGGTGCTGCACGAGCTGCACGGCACAGATCATCAGCGACTTGAAGAGCAACTGGGCGACAAGCAGATCAAGGTGATCAAGGGCGATGGCCTCAAGGGGCTGTTGGCCGCCGTGCCACCACTCGAGCGTCGCGGTGTCATCCTCATCGACCCCAGCTATGAGATGAAGAGCGATTACCAGGAGGTCGCCAAGGCGGTGATCAAGGCCCATAAGAAGTTCGCCACCGGTGTCTTCATGATCTGGTATCCCGTGGTGCAGCGCGAGCAGACGGAGGCGATGTTCGAGCTGCTCAAGCAGAGCGGCATCAAGCGTCAGCTACGCATAGAGCAGGCAATAAAACCTGACAGCGAGGAGTTTGGCATGACGGCAGCCGGCCTCTGGGTGATCAATCCCCCCTGGCAGCTCGATGAGATAGCCGAGACGACGCTAGAATATCTGGATCCCTTGCTCAATCAGGGCGGTGGCCATGTACAGGTCACCTGGGAAGTGGGCGAATAACGCCCTCAATAACGAATACTTTTAGTGTTTAGAAGAAGGGCGCGCAGGGCGTGCCCTGATGGTAGATCATCTGCCAACGCCCCCCATCGCATTTCCACAGCGAGGTGCGCAGCGAATAGCGCTTATCCACCTCGTTCACCGGCTTAAAGCAGGCGCGATAGTTGAGCTGAGCCAGGTCCTCACTCAACAAGCGATACTGCATATCACTTATCTTAAACGCCGGCGGCTTCTCCTTGGGCAGACGCGCCAGCACCTCGGGCTTACCAAAGCTCATCCCGGTAGCGCCCACCTCCAAGAAATCGGCATGGATCAGCTCGTCGAGTACATTGGCATCGCAGCGCACCTCTGGGCTAAGTAGCGCGAGTTCCAGTTCGATAATGGTCTGGCGCATCTCATCTACCCCAGCTTCTGATAGCGTTTCAGCAGTATCTTGACCCGTTTCACATAGGCCTGGGTCTCCGGATAGGGCGGGATCCCCTTGTACTGAGTCACTGTGGTGGGGCCGGCGTTATAGGCGGCGCAGGCCAGATCGATATTGCCGTCGAACCTTGCCAGCATCTTGGCCAGATAGCGGGCGCCGCCGTCGATATTCTGCTCGGGCCGGTAGGGATTCTTCACCCCCATCGCCTTGGCAGTACCCGGCATCAGCTGCATCAAGCCCATTGCACCACTGCGCGACAGGGCAAATACGTTGAAGGCGGATTCGGCGTGGATCACGGCGCGGATAAGCGCAGGGTCCAGCCCATGGGTCTTGGCCGCCCGTGAGATCAACTCATCATATTCGGCGCTAAACAGCGGCATCTTCTGCCAGTCGAGATCTGAGTCGGGTTTGCAGGCGTAGCACTCATATAACAAGACCCTGAATTCGCTGTCGCCCGGGGCATGGTCGGCAAAGGCCACCACGCCGTTGGCCTGGGTGTATTGATAAACCTTGATCTTGCTGTCGTCGGTCTCATCCAGGCGCGGGGCATCGCCGTTGCTTAAGATGCCATGCTTAGAATAGCTCGCCTTGTAGCGCGGCTTCTGTGCCTGCTCGGTGGCACCTAAAGGCAGACACAGCGCCAAGCCGCACCAGAGACACAGCAGCTTTTGAACAAAATGAGGCACAGGACGAGCACGGCTAGGCATTAGAATCCAATGTTCTGATCGAGTTTAAGTACTTCAATCATAGCAAAAAGCTGCTTCATCTCTCGGTTAATTTGGCTAAATTCGTACTCGAAGGTCGCGCCGTTGAAGATAGAGCCCAGCTCGAAACGATTGTCGCCGCTTTGCAACATGATCAACAGCTTGTCTTCGTAGAAGGCACACTGGATCTTGCCGGAAAACAGGTTAGCAAGTGACTGCAGACGCTCCATGAAACCTAGGGTGAGCAGGTAGCGCGCCTCGATCTGATCGCTGGAGAAGACATCAAACTGCTTCTCGAATCTCGGGTCTTCCAACTTGACCCGACTCAGGCTCTTAAAGCTGCTGGAGAGGAAATTCACCAGGCCGCCGCGGTTCTTCACCACCACGGTATGGCCCTTAAACCTTTTGTGGCTGCTGAGCTGCACCATGACGCCACGAAAGACGGTTTCTGTCTCCGTGCTCTTCTCGCGTTTGACCTGCTTGGTCAGACACAGCTCGTTGATGGCGATCTCCACCCCCTTATGGGTGCCCTGCACATAGTCATCGAATGAGGCGTTGTCGTAGTGGGGCAACAGCTTGGAGCGTTTGAGCTGAGTCAGGCTCATGTTATGGCTGGTGCTGAAGATAAAGTCGGGGCCGAAGTAACGAAAGATCTTGGGAAACACCTCCTGCTTCACATCCCGCTTATAGCGCTTTAGCGGACGATAGCTCCACCAGCCAAAGGGGAGGCACAACACGATGAAGAAGACCCAGGGGATATCCAGGTAACCGGACATACTAAAGATAAGGATCAACAGGGCCAGGCCGAGGAGGATCCCTAAGCTGGTATAGATACGCCCGCGCAGCGCCTTGAGGCTGGAGACCCTGTGGTTTTCAAATTTACGGGTGAGCGGCTCGATATGTTCTTCATAATAAGCCTTAAATTGTACCA
Source organism: Shewanella halotolerans (assembly GCF_019457535.1). Lineage (NCBI taxonomy): Bacteria > Pseudomonadati > Pseudomonadota > Gammaproteobacteria > Alteromonadales > Shewanellaceae > Shewanella > Shewanella halotolerans. The sequence goes on from NZ_CP080417.1 coordinate 4,443,588, forward strand.
ACTCCTCGGGGTCTGCCCGCAGGCGTTGCGGCTCACGCTGGGCCTTAATCGGCGCCCCGAGGATGAAGCTGATGGGGTTCATGGCATCTGAACCCGGCTTACTTCAGGTAATCGGATGCGTCGATCGGCGCCTTAGACGCTTCATCGGCCTCATAGAAAGGCATCACCTTGACCTTGGCCATAGAGGCGATAATTGAGCCGGGGAAGATCTCCACCGCGGTATTGAGTTCGGACACGGCAGCGTTGTAGAAACGTCTGGCCGCCGAGATATGCTCTTCGACCTCGCTATAGGTCGCCATCGCCTGCACCATAGTCTTGTCAGACTTGAGCTCGGGGTAGTTTTCGACGCTGACCATCAGCTGGCCCATCTTGCTGTTGAGCTGCTCTGCCAGACCCAGATGCTCCTTGATGGCGGCGGCATCGTTAAGGTCATAGCCCGCGGTCACCTGAGTACGCAGCGCGGTGATCTCCGTCAGCAGCGACTTCTCGTGATCCATAAATTTCTGTGCAATCTTGAGGATGTTGGGCACCAGGTTGGCGCGCTTCTTCAGCTGCACATCGATACCCGACAAGGCTTCACGCACGGCGTTACGCTTCTTGATCAGGCTGACATACCAGAGGTAGGTGATAATAACGACTAGGCCAAGGCCTAACAGCAAACCTTCCATCTTTGAGTTCCTTCCCTATAGTTATTCTTATATCTCGTTAGTTAACGCACCAGCTTCACCGATTTTCGCGATGATTTCCAGCAATTTATCAGTGCCATTTACGGCAAGGCGTTGCTGCTATATTCATCTTTTTTCACCAAAAATGATATTTATCACGCCATTTTTGCGCTAAAAGCATCCTTTTCACCTAGCTTCACCGCTTTTAACTCGGCGCGCACTAAAAAGCACAACAAGCGGCGAATCAAAGATAAATAGCAATACAAAACAACGTTATATAGATTGATGCAATATTGCTGCATCAAAATCATCCCCCAAGCCAAGGGTCAAAATGACAGGCTTTATCGGCAATCAGCGAGGCATTAGGGCAAAAATCGGTCGATCTGCTGCGTATTTCATAGACACTGTCGCCCCTGCATTCAAACTTAGCCTGCTAGTTGCGCAGAGTTTGACCAGTGAGATCAGGCCTTGCAGGCAGAGGACGGCCTAATGAAGTTTTTCACTTTTTCACCGGCGTTTGTCCAATCGCGGCTCCAGCCTTTAAAGCTGTCGCCTGTTCAGTATTCGTACAGCCAGCCTGGGCTATTATCTTAATCAACCAAGAGGCAACCCAATCTTCCCTAGTTGGGCTTTGGTTTCAATCATCATCCTTTCATTGGCCCGCTTAGACTAAGCTGGGCTTTTTTTTGCCTGAACGAAGCCGCCACTATTACTTTCAGTACTCTCCATTAACCACTCGCCATAACCCGCTATGGGTGGGCAAATCTGGCAAATTAAGCTTCAGTTAAAGCAACTCCTTCATCATAAAGTGCTAACACTCCGCCTACAGGCGGTCAAAATGATAAGGGCACCCAGATGCCCAAGATGAAGGAAACACCATGAGCTCCAACCAAGAAGATGGTCTGGTGGCCAGTCAGCCCCCGACACCATCGACGACCAAGAAGGGCATTTTCGTCCGCTTTCTCAACCTGGTCGAACACCTGGGTAACCTCCTGCCCCATCCCATCACCCTCTTCGCCCTGTTTTGCGCCGCCGTCATAGTGATCAGCGGCATCGCCGGCTACTTAGAACTGACGGTAAACGATCCCCGTCCGGTCGGCGCGGCGGGACGCGGCGAGGATGGCCTGATCCACGTGGTCAGCCTGATGAATGCCGAAGGCCTGAGGATGATAGTCTCCAACCTGGTGACCAACTTCACCGGCTTCACTCCCTTAGGCACTGTACTGGTGGCCCTCTTGGGGGTCGGCATCGCCGATCGCTCCGGCCTGTTGTCGGCCGCGATGCGTACCCTGGTGATGGGCGCCTCTAAGCGTCTGGTTACCCTCACCATAGTCTTCGCAGGTATCGTCTCCAACACCGCCGCCGAGCTGGGCTATGTGGTGCTGATCCCCATGGCGGCGCTGATCTTCCACTCCCTCGGGCGCCATCCCCTGGCGGGTCTGGCGGCGGCCTTCGCCGGTGTCTCCGGCGGCTACAGCGCCAACCTGCTGCTGGGCACGGTGGATCCTCTGCTGTCGGGCATCACCGAAGCGGCGGCGCAGATGATCGACCCCGACTATTTAGTAGGCCCAGAGGTCAACTGGTACTTCATGTTCGCCTCCACCTTTGTCATCACCATTCTCGGCGCCCTGGTCACTGAGAAGATCGTCGAGCCCAAGCTGGGCAAATATGATCCCAGCGAGGCCAGCATAGATCTGCACAATCAGAAGATGGATGGCGTCACGCCGCTGGAGATCAAGGGTCTGAAGATGGCTGGTCTGTCTATCTTAGTATTGGGCGGCATATTGGCGCTCTCTGTGGTGCCGGAAAATGCACCGCTGCGTCACCCAGAGACGGGGCTGGTTGCGGGTTCGCCCTTCCTCAAGGGGATAGTGGCCTTCATCTTCATCTGTTTCGCCATTCCTGGCCTGGTGTACGGCAAGGTGGTGGGCACCATGAAGCGAGATAAGGACGTGATCGACGCCATGTCCCACAGCATGAGCACCATGGGTATGTATATCGTGCTGGTATTCTTCGCCTCCCAGTTTGTCGCCTTCTTCAAGTGGACTAACCTGGGCGCCGTGCTGGCGGTAGCAGGGGCCGATGCCCTCAACGCCATCGGCCTCACAGGTCCGCTGGTGTTCCTGCTGTTTATCATGATGTGTGGCTTTATCAATCTGATGCTGGGCAGCGCCTCGGCCCAGTGGGCGGTGACGGCACCTATCTTCGTGCCCATGTTGATGTTGGTGGGTTATGCCCCAGAGACGATTCAGGCCGCCTATCGTATCGGCGACTCGGTCACCAACCTGATCACCCCCATGATGAGCTACTTCGGTTTGATCCTGGCGGTGGCCTCCCAGTATAAGAAGCACCTGGGCATAGGCACCCTAGTCGCCACCATGTTGCCTTACTCTATCGTCTTCTTCATCGGTTGGACCTGTTTCTTCTTCATCTGGGTGTTTGCCCTGGGGCTGCCGGTCGGCCCAGGCGCGGCAACCTACTACACGCCTTAATACCAATTGCGAGACCGGTGAAACCGCCGGTCTCGCTCGCTTTCTAAACCTGATCTTTCTAGGCCAGATCTTTCCAGGCCAAACAGGCCTTACTCACTTGCTAAGCCAGGCAGGCCTTAATGGCCTCGCTGAGCGAATCGACCCGTCTCGGCAGCACGGCCTGACGTCGACGACAAAGATAGATAGTCTCGCTGACGGCTACCGGCAGCCGATGGGCGGTTATCTTATCCTGACGGGCAAAGGCCTCCACCGCATAAGCAGGCAAGACGCTAAAGCCCAGGCCACGACTCACAGGCTCTAATATCAGACCTATCTGATTCGAGAAGCCCCGGTTCGGCAGCTGATCGCAGTGCTCGAACTCAGGGTAGTTAGCCCCCAGCAGCAACTTGGCATGGTGGGCGCCGTCGGGATGATCGATAAAGCCCAGCTGTAGCAGCCCCTCCCAGGAGAGAGACCTTTGGTCCGCTGGCGTGACTAAGAGTAGCGGCTCCTCGGCAATCGCCTCGGCCTGCACCTCGGACAGCTCTGGCTGGCGGGTCATCAGGCCGATATCCGCCTCCATGGCGGCGATGGCGCGCTCGACCCCGGCGTTGGAGGCGAAACGATAATCCAGCGACAACTCACGGTGCGCGCATTGCAGCTCAAGCAATTCACCGTAGAGCTTGAGGCCGACGCTGCCGGGGGAGATCAGGCGTACCTCTCCGGCGAAGGGCGGGTCTTGCTTGATCCCCTGCTCAAGTTGAGCCAGGGATTGCAGTATCGCCTGCCCCTGCTGGTATAGCTGACGCCCGGCGTGGGTCAGGGAAAATTTCTTGCCTTCTCTCAGTAGCAGCTGGGTATCGAGCTGCTCCTCCAGCTTGCGCACATGCTGGCTGACGCCAGATTGGGTCATGTGCAGACGCTCGGCGGTGCGGGTAAAATGCCCCAACTCCACCAAGGTGCAGAAGCTGCGCAACCAGATAGGATTCATCATCACGCTTTGTACTCAAAATGATTAATTTTGATAATTTTACATAATTTAGTTCACTTTGTAATCTGTGCCCAACTCACCAACAGGAGCACAGCATGAACAACCCAGCTTACCCAAGAACCTTCTCACACATAGGCATCTCGGTGCCGGATCTCGATGCGGCCGTCGCCTTCTACACCCAGGTACTGGGCTGGTATCTCATCATGAAACCCACAGAAATTGTGGAAGATGACAGCGCCATTGGCGAGATGTGTACCGACGTCTTCGGCGCGGGATGGGGCTCGTTTCGTATCGCCCACCTGGCTACCGGCGACAAGATAGGCGTCGAGCTATTTCAGTTTGCCAACCAGGAGAACCCGGAAGACAACTTCGAATATTGGAAGACGGGGGTATTCCATTTCAGCGTGCAGGACCCGGATCTCGAAGGCCTGGTAGAGAAGATTGTCGCCGCCGGCGGTAAGAAGCGCATGCAGGCGCCACGTTACTACTACCCAGGCGAGAAGCCTTACCGCATGATCTATATGGAAGATCCCTTCGGCAACATCTTAGAGATCTACAGCCACAGCTATGAGCTGACCTATAGTGCGGGCGCTTACTAATCCCAAGCACTTGCCCATAAAAAAGGCCAACCCTAATCACAGGGCTGGCCTTTTCGCGTTTATTTAGACTAATCAGAACAAGGCATTAGCCTTGAATGCCCGAGTGTCTCAGCAGGGCGTCGATCTCTGGCTCACGGCCTCTGAAGCGTTTAAACAGCTCCATTGGCTCCAGGCTTCCGCCCATCTCGAGAATATTCTCCAGGAAGCTGCGACCGGTATCGGCGTTGAAGATCCCCTCCTCCTCGAAGCGCGAGAAGGCATCGGCCGACAACACCTCGGCCCACTTATAGCTGTAGTAACCCGCGGCGTAACCACCGGCAAAGATATGGGCGAAGCTGTGTTGGAAACGGTTGAAATCGGCGGCCTTCACCACGGCAACCTGCTCTCTCACCTCATCCAGCTTGGCCTGAATATGGGCACCCTCTGCCGGGTCATATTCCAGGTGCAGGCGGAAGTCGAACAGCGAAAACTCCAGCTGGCGCAACATCATCATGCCTGACTGGAAGTTCTTCGCCGCCAGCATCTTGTCTAGCATGGCCTTAGGCAATGGCTCATGGCTCTCGAAGTGTCCGGAGATCTCGGCCAGGGCCTCCTCCTCGAAGCACCAGTTTTCCATGAACTGACTCGGCAGCTCCACCGCGTCCCAAGGCACACCGTTGATGCCTGATACGCCCGCCACGTCTATCTTGGTCAGCATATGATGAATGCCGTGACCGAACTCGTGGAACAGGGTCGTCACCTCGTCGTGGGTAAACAGCGCAGGCTTACCATTGACCGGGGCATTGAAGTTACAGGTGAGGTAGGCCACCGGCTTCTGCAGGCCGTGGGCGGTTTGACGACGCACGCGGCAATCGTCCATCCAGGCGCCACCACGCTTGCCCTCGCGGGCATAGAGATCCAGGAAGAAGCTGCCTCTGTGCTCGCCCTCGGCATCTTTGATATGGAAGAAACGCACATCTTTGTGCCAGCTGTCGAAATGTTCCTGCTCCTCTATGGTCAGGCCGAACAGGCGCGACACGGTATAGAAGAGGCCTGAAAGCACACGATCTTCCGGGAAGTAAGGACGCAGCAGCTCCTGGGAGATCTCATATCTGTGGTGCTTGAGTTTCTCGGCATAATAAGTGAGATCCCATGGGGCCAGCTCGCTCACGCCAAACTCTTTCTCGGCGAATGCGGTCAGTTCGGCAAGCTCGTTCTGTCCCTGCTGCTTAGAGCGGGCCGCCAACTCGTTAAGGAAATCCAGCACCTGCTGTGGCGACTCGGCCATCTTGGTCGCCAGCGACTTATGGGCGAAGCTGTCGAAGCCAAGCAGTTTAGCCAGCTGATGACGCAGATCTAATATCTCATCCATCAGCGGGCCGTTGTCGAACTCTCCTGCGTTAGGGCCTTGATCCGAGGCGCGGGTCACGAAGGCGCGGTAGCACTCCTCTCGCAGCTGACGGTTGTCGCTGTAGGTCATCACGGGCAGGTAAGAGGGGAAGTCCAGGGTAAACAACCAACCTTGCTGCTCTTTGGCCTCGGCCATCGCCTTAGCCGCGGCAATGGCAGACTCGGGCAGACCAGCCAGCTCCTGCTCATCGGTCACCAACTTGGTCCAGGCCTGGGTGGCGTCCAATAGCTGATTTGAGAAGCTACTAGTTAGCTCAGATAAACGTTTAACCAGTTTTCCATAAGTTTGTTTATCTTCATCGTTCAATCCGATGCCAGATAACTCGAAATCACGCAGGCTGTGAGTGATGCTGGTTTGCTGCGCCTGACTTAGCAGGGCAAACTCGTCGGACTCCTTCAGCGCCTTATAGGCCTGATACAGCCCCTGATGCTGACCCACATAGGTGCCATATTCAGACAAGAGCGGCAGGCAGGCATCGTGAGCGGCGCGCCACTCATCAGTGCTGAGCACAGAGTTCATGTGCGACACGGGCGACCAGATCTGGCTCAGTTCGCCATCCACCTGCTCGAGCGGGGCGATCAGATTATCCCAGGTGTAGGGACCGCCACTGGCGAGCACCTCATCGATCTTCTGGCGACAATTAGCAATCCCCTGCTCGACGGCTGGCTGAATATGCTCGGGTTTGATTTGCGAAAATGGCGGTAATTCACTGCCGCTTAGCAAAGGGTTACTCATCTGTTGTCCTCGTCAATCTTAGGGTATTGAGATTATGTATGGGCGACGGCGCGACTATTCAAGCATCTTTAGCAAACTAGCCCGCAGAAGAGAGCTAAACCCAGGATTTAACAGCTAGGTCTACAAACCTAACACTGAAGACCTGGAAGTTGAGACCTAACAGCAGCCCGGATGAAAAACCTTGATCTAAAACAAGGCTATATTTACTTCACATTTACAACACAGATATTGCCAAGCGGATCGCAAATGCAACCAATTCTCATTTATGTTTAATATTTGACCCATTATCATTCATCCCGATCCCAAACTTATTTCAGTGTTACACCCATGAACAGATTGATCAGCCACTCTTATATTATCGGTCTACTGCTGGCCGGTACCGCCAACGCCGCCGACCAGGCCATTACCGGCACTGTCGATGACTCGCATATCAACAACATCATCAGCCACAGCGAAGGCCCGGATACAAACGTCATCCTCGACCTGGGTTGGGACTCGAAATATATCTCAGAGGGGCGTAGCAACTTAGACAAGGGCGGCATCTACTGGGCAACCGCCGCCGTGCAGATAGACGATCTCACCCTGTTTACCACTGTCGGTCGTGGCGATAGCCAATACTACATAGAGTGGAACATGGGGCTGGAATATGGCTTCGAGCTTGGCGACAACTTAAGTGCCGCCCTGGGTTACCAGCGCATCGAGGCCTACGGCGATGAGCGCTGCGGCGACAACGAGCTGTTCGCCACCCTGGAATACACAGGCATCGCCTGGTTAACCCCTTCGCTGAGCTACACCTACTCCACCGAGGCGGCGGGTTACTTTGTCGAGGCCAGCCTGCACAGCGAATGGCCTGTCTCAGACAGACTCACACTGACGCCCTATGTCACCCAGGCGTTCGACTTCCAATATGTGACCGAAGCGCACAACGGCCCTAACCATTTTCAGTTTGGTCTCGAGGCCCAATATCAGTTGGCCGACCGTCTGGTACTCTCGGGCCACCTGAGCCGCACCCTGGCCCAGGACGATATTAAGCAGGAAAACCCAGACACCAAGGGCAGCCTCAACAACACCTACGCGGGCCTGCACCTCACCTTCAGCTTCTAGGGCTCTAGCTTTTAGGGCTCTAGGTTCCAGGTTCTAGGGCTATAGCCTGAAACCGACAGCCTAGGCTGTGTCCTTCATTGAAAGCTGGCTCGCCATGAACTAGCTTTATCTAAGGCTGGCAAGGAGTGCCAGCCCTGACTTGGAGGACACGGAATGTCTGGCCACTATCGAACGCTTACCTATTTCACCTTAAACACCATCGCACTCTCGCTACTATTCATCTGCGCCGCTCAGGCCCAAGAAAAAGACGCGCCGCTCACAACTGAGACTATCACCCTGCCCGCCGACGGCGCCCTGGACAGCGAGGGCAATCCACTCGTCATCCCTGACAACCCAACCGGCGCCCTTAACTATCGCGCCAGCCCGACGCAGCCCAAGTCGCGCCGGGATAAGAGATCCACCCAAAAACCCAAACAGAAACGCACTAAGAAACTAAGTCAAAAACAGCTAAGCCGCAAACAGCAGCTCGCCAGTCGCCAACATGTGGCCGACGACCCCAGCTGCCGCTGGCTCGACAAGCGTATGTCGCATCTGGAGAAGAGCCTCAAGCGGCAAGCGAAACAGGATTACGGCTATCAGGACAAGGAGCTTCGCGCCCGCCAAAGCGAATGGGTCTGCATGAAGTGCGGCGCCGAGGGGCCAAGCCAGAGCGACCATCACAAGTGCCAATACCGGCGCTAAACGCAAACTCATTTGAAAGTCATACGCCCTGACGCGGGTCTATTGCTAAAGGGCGCACACGCCTCTGGTTTGCTTGTCGCTTTACCCCTACAATGACCCCCATATGCAATCCTTCGAATTTGGAGAAAAAGATGGCTCAACATTTTGACTATATCTGTTTAGGCGCCGGCAGCGGCGGCATCGCCTCGGCCAACCGTGCGGCCATGCGCGGTGCCAAGGTACTGCTGATCGAAGCCAAGGCACTGGGCGGCACCTGCGTTAACGTCGGCTGCGTCCCTAAGAAAGTCATGTGGTATGGCGCCCAAGTCGCCGAGGCCATGCACCTGTACGCCAAAGACTATGGCTTCGACGTATCGGTCAATAAATTCGATTGGAGCAAGCTGGTCGAGAGCCGCGAGGCCTACATAGAGCGCATCCACGGCGCCTACGACAGAGGCCTGGACAGCAACGGCGTCACCCTGGTGCGCGGCTATGGCCATTTCGTCGACAACAACACCATAGAGGTGAATGGCGAGCACTACAGCGCCGACCATATACTAATCGCCACCGGCGGCACCCCGACCATTCCTAATATTCCGGGCGCCGAATATGGTATCGACTCAGATGGCTTCTTCGCCCTCAACGAGCAGCCTAAGCGTGTGGCCGTAGTCGGCGCAGGCTATATCGCCGTCGAGCTGGCGGGTGTACTCCATGCCCTGGGCAGCGAGACTCACCTGTTTGTACGTAAGCACGCACCGCTGCGCAGCTTCGACCCTATGCTGAGCGAAGCCCTGATGGAGTCTATGGCCACAGACGGCCCTAGCCTGCACACCCACAGCATTCCAGAATCTGTCACCAAGAACGCCGACGGCTCGCTGACCCTCAAGCTGGAAAATGGCGAGAGCTATGAGATCGATACCCTAATCTGGGCCATCGGCCGTCGTCCATCCACCGACAAGATCGGCCTGGAAAACACAGATGTTAAGCTTAACGACAAGGGTTATGTGGTGGTTGATGCCCAGCAAAACACCACAGCCCAAGGCATCTACTGCGTCGGCGACATCATAGAAGGTGGCATAGAGCTGACCCCGGTTGCCGTGAAGGCGGGCCGCCTGCTATCTGAGCGCCTGTTCAACGGCATGACAGATGCCAAGATGGATTACAGCCTGGTACCAACCGTGGTATTCAGCCACCCGGCCATAGGCACCATGGGCCTCACCGAACCCGAGGCGATCGCCCAATATGGCGAGGAGAACGTCAAGGTCTACAACTCAGGCTTCACCTCAATGTACACTGCGGTCACCGCCCACCGTCAGGCCTGCAAGATGAAGCTGGTGTGCGCCGGTAAAGAGGAGAAGGTCGTGGGCATCCACGGCATCGGTTACGGCATGGATGAGATACTGCAAGGCTTCGGCGTCGCCATCAAGATGGGCGCCACCAAGGCCGACTTCGACGCCGTCGTCGCCATCCACCCCACAGGCGCCGAAGAGTTCGTCACCATGCGTTAATACGCTTGTCTCTTAATTGAGAGAACAGCAAAAGGCCAGACAGATGTCTGGCCTTTTTAATGCTGCCGCGATGAGAATTGGCGCTCATCTTGTGGAGATATCGGCTAACGCCCCGCTAAAAGGCGAGCATTAGCGAGTCCGGCGGAGGCCTCGCTTTTTGTGGCCGGAACGTATTTGAGCAACTTGTTAGCCTTACGGCCTGATAAATGTTTTAACAACTAGCTCATCACTATCTTTGTTTAAATCAGCTTCCAGACCACGCGGATTTGCTACACGACCATCTGGATCATAGACAAAACATACAAGAGCATCACAATCAGGGTGTGAACTATACCTATGAATATCTTCGATGAGTTGGCTGCCAATTTCTTTGGCCCCAAGCCCTTTTCGTGTTTTCTTGATCTCTACAACGATTCCTTCAGGTTTAAGTAGAAAATCGACGCGCGTGGATTTTCCCGCATTACTTGGAACCCAATCTTCAGGCCTGATATCTTCAAAATCAACGTGTAGTAACGCATGAAAAAGGTCTTGGACATCATATTCATCTTGAATATCTATTGTGTCTCTTTCATCGTGCCGCTCTCGTAACTGCCTAGCGACTAAATGGAACCTATCACACAGATTCTCTATGACTTGAATAGGATTTTTGGTGTCTGTTACCGTACTGACATCTCCAGATTCTATTTCTTCTTTAACTGCTGTTAAAACACCAATGCCTGTACTAATTGATCCGGTGTAGGGTTGTTTAACCTTGTCTTGAAATTCTAGATAATATGCACTTGTAGATGAAAATTGCCGTTCTAATAAAGACAGTGACTGTGTTTTCCACGTGGCAAATATTCCTGAGTCACAAGTTGGGAATCCAATAACACCTGGCGGGTTCGGCCGATGTGAAGCCAATACGGCCTGTCCCTTTTCGATTAATTTATCTACTTTTTCAAGAATCCTCATGAACTCTCCAGAGTAAGGCCAACGCTTATTAGCGAGAATGCCGCCCATGTAAATCACCGTCACCGAATACAGATCGCGACAAATTTTTTAACCATCTGAAATTTATATCAATAACACCACTGCATAACAAGGAAAAGTGAGCAGGCCCAAAAACAATGCGGAGCCGCTTATTTAAAGGAAAGGACGAGACCTGCAATGCTTCCCATTTAACAGGCAACACGATAATCCAAACTCTTATATGCGAAGCAATAAGCAAAGCGGATTATCAAATTAACTAAGTCTTAAGCAGATCTATCAGCCTTATCCTTCACTCCTGCCTTAGTCTACTCCTGGCGCTGAATCACTGAACATCAGCCAAAAGTGTGACTTGCACGGTACTGCAGAGTGAGTCAAATCCAGCGTAGATAACACTCCCGTCATGGCTTGGGTTCGGCAACAAAATCCATTGTGGTCACGACAAAAAAAATTAGCTTTTCTCCGCTGGGGTTTATCAATAAGGTCGCGCCCTAAACAGGCGATGGAAAACCTCAGACAATCGAATGAAAACCAAGGAAAAAAGTCAGCGGCGCCACGGTGGTGGCCAATTATGACTATAGTTAAGCCAACTGAGCTTTTCTGCTGGCCGCGCGCCGTGCTTAGGTGACCTCACCCCCACGCGACGCCTAGCGCCGTCGCTCTCGATTGTTCGCCCTGAGGCCAACAATCACTTTGAATTTGAAAGCATTATTTTAATTACTTAAAGATTTACACTAAGGAAGTAGAGATGCGTATTGCAATCTTATCTCGCAACGAAAACTTATACTCCACCCAACGCCTGAAAGAAGCCGGCGAAGCGCGCGGCCACGAGGTGGACATCATAGATACACTGCACTGCTACATGGATATCACCAGCAGCAACCCAACCGTGCGTTACATGGGTAAGGTATTGCCTAAGTATGATGCCGTGATCCCTCGCATCGGCTCGTCGATCACCTTCTACGGTACGGCCGTGGTGCGCCAGTTTGAGATGATGGGCACCTTCTGCGTCAACGAGTCTGTGGCCATCAGTCGTTCTCGCGATAAGCTGAGATCCCTGCAGCTGCTATCACGCAAGGGCATCGGCCTGCCACGTACCGGATTTGCCAGCAAGCCCGACAAGATCCAGGATTTGATCAAGAACGTGGGCGGCGCGCCCCTGGTGATCAAGCTGCTGGAAGGCACCCAGGGCATAGGTGTGGTCTTGGCCGAGACCAATAAGGCGGCCGAGAGCGTGATCGAGGCCTTCATGGGTCTCAAGGCCAACATCTTGGTGCAGGAGTTCATCAAGGAAGCGGGCGGCGCCGATATCCGCTGCTTCGTGGTGGGTGATAAGGTAGTGGCGGCCATGAAGCGTCAGGCGGCCGAAGGCGAGTTTCGTTCTAATCTGCACCGTGGTGGTGTGGCCCAGCTGGTGCGCCTATCTAAGGATGAGCGCGCGACGGCCCTCAACGCCGCCAAGGCAATGGGGCTCAACCTCTGTGGTGTGGATATCTTGCAATCGAACAACGGCCCAGTGGTGATGGAAGTGAACTCGTCGCCGGGACTTGAAGGGATAGAACAGGCGACAGGTAAGGATGTGGCCGGGCTGATCTATGAATTTATTGAGAAGAAGGCGAAACCCAACGCCAACAGAACGCGCGGAAAAGGCTAAATGAGCGAAGCACTTACCATAGCGGGTGTCGATATCCAGCCTGGCACCCAGCACCAGCTTGAACTACCGGTGGCCAGCCTGTATACGGACACTCAGGTGTCGATACCTGTGCATGTGATCCGGGCCAAGAAAGATGGCCCCAAGGTGTTTGTCAGCGCCGCGGTGCATGGCGATGAGCTCAATGGTATCGAGATCATCCGCCGGCTGATCCAGAGCAAGCTTAAGCTGCTCAAGGGCACCTTGATTCTGGTGCCCATGGTCAATGTCTATGGAGTGCTGAATCAGAGCCGCTACATGCCCGACAGGCGTGACCTTAACCGCTGTTTTCCCGGTTCGCCCAAGGGGTCGCTGGCCGGACGGGTGGCGTACACCTTCTTAAACAGCATAGTGCAGCACTGCGACTATGGTATCGATCTGCATACCGGGGCGATCCACAGATCTAACCTGCCGCAGATCCGCGCCAACCTGGATGACGAGCAGACCCTGGCCCTGGCTCAGGCCTTCGGCGTGCCTGTGCTGCTTAACGCCAACGTGCGCGACGGCTCGCTGCGGGAAGCCGCGGTGAACAAGGGCACCCGGGTGCTACTGTATGAGGCAGGCCAGGCGCTAAGGTTTGATGAGCTGTCGATACAGACGGGCGAGCGGGGGATCCGCAATGTGCTGTCGTCACTTGGGCTGATACGTAAGCGTCAGCAGCGCAAGAAGATAGCCCCCTTTATCGCCAACCGCAGCGACTGGACCCGCGCCTCGGCCAGCGGCTTCGTGTGCGAGTTTGCCAAGCTGGGCGCCTATGTGGAGAAGGGCCAGGTGCTGGCGGAGATCAACAGCCCACTGGGCGAGCTGATCCAGAGCGTGGTATCGAACCGCACGGGTATCGTCATCGGCAAGCAGAATATCCCCCTGGTGCTGGAGGGAGACGCCATGTTCCATGTGGCCTACTTTGGTAGCGCTGCCGACGAGGTGGCGGAACATATTGAGATAATGAACGATCAGATAATGCCGCTGACCACCCAGACCATCTAGGGGCGGCCGAGACATTAAGGGATACAAGCGATGAACAAGATCATCATAGGCAACTTAGAGGCCTGCGATCTGCCGGATCTGGGCATCAAGGATCTGCAGGTGCGCATCGACACGGGCGCCAAGACCTCTGCCCTGCACGTGGATAACCTCAAGCGGATCAAGGTGGGCGGGCGCCCCTATGTCGCCTTCGACCTGCACCCGGACGTGTATGACCTGGAGCAGATAGTCCACTGTAAGGCGCCGGTGCGCGACTCGCGCCGCATCAAGTCCTCCAACGGCGAGGTAGAGCAGCGCTGCGTGATAGCGACCACCCTCAAGCTGGGGGAGCATGAGTGGCCCATAGAACTGACCCTGAGCAATCGCCAGGACATGACCTACCTGATGCTACTGGGCCGCGAGGCCATGGGCGATCGCGTCCTGGTGGACCCCTCCCAGAGTTTTCTGATTAACGGCTAGCCAGTGAGTGCCTGTTATCGCAGGCACTCACCACACCTTTGCCGACCAAAGGTCAGCGTTTCAATGGTTTAGTTAACGGCTTTCCCTTACACTGTCCCCCAAGCTCAACCAAGGACATCCCCTATGACAATGCCAGACCCAACAGCACAAACCGATCAGGCGGCCAGAGACGATTTACTCGCCCGCGTCATCGACATTGTCAGCCATCCCGAGGCGGAGGAGCTGCCCTCTCTCGGCTTTATCAGCGACTATTCCGATGCCGACCTGGCCGACCTGCTGGAGTCGGTGAGCGACCAGTATCGTTCGCCCATCTGCCGTAAGATCCCAATCGACCGCGGCTGGCCCATATTGCACCTGCTGCACTATGAAACCGCCCGCCACGTCTTAGACCTGCTTAGCCCAGAGCAGCTACAGGGACTGGCACGGCGCATCTCTGAGATAGATATCCTCACCTTCGCCGAGATCTTGCCCGGCGATATTGTCGAAGACTATCTGGATCAGCAAGAAGCCCTCACCACGGAGCAGATGCAGCAGGCGCTGAGCTACCAGGATGAGGCCGTCGGCCGTTACCTCAACAACAATATTCTGCGCTCGCGCCCCACCGCCACCGTCGGCCGAGTGCTGGAGCGGCTGAACAAGCAGAAGCAGCGGGAATATGTGGCCGTCTATGGCGTCGATGCCGAGGGGCAGTTCCACGGTGGCTGCACACTTGAGCAGCTCTATCGTACCGATCCCGCCACGCCTTTGTCTGAATGTCTCACCGAACTCGAGGCCGTAGGCGACGAGCTGGACATCACCCAGGCGGCGCAGCAGTTTAATCCGGCAGCAGGCTTTGCATGGGTGCCGGTGGAGAAAGGCGGCAAGATCATCGGCGCCATCGCCCTGTCGACCCTGATGCACCGCCTCAAGGAGCGAAGCCTGGAGGTGCTGGTGTCTGAGACCCCACAGGATGAGGAAGACCTCTTCACCCCGGTTGGCGTGGCGGCGCGCATGCGAGCCATCTGGCTGACCACTAACCTGCTGACCGCCTTTCTCGCCTCCTGGGTGATCGGCCTGTTTGGCGATGCCCTGCAACAGGTGGTGGCCCTGGCCATACTCATGCCGGTCGTCGCCAGCATGGGCGGCATCGCCGGCAGTCAGACACTGGCGGTGGCCCTGCGGGGTATCGCGCTGAACCACTTGAAGCGCAGCAACCTCACCCTGCTGCTGGACAAGGAGCTGAAGATCGCCGCCTTCAACGGTGTGCTACTGGGCGCCCTCATAGGTGTGGTGGTCAGTTGGTGGTTCTCCTCCCTGGCGCTGGGTGGCATCATCTTCGTAGCCATCGTCTTCAACAGCCTGGCGGCCGCCTCATCGGGTACGGTTATTCCCTTTGTGCTCAAGCAGATGCGTATAGACCCTGCGGTGGCGGGCTCGGTGATCCTCACCACGGTCACAGACGTGGTGGGCTTCTTCATCTTCCTCGGCCTGGGTAGCCTGCTCCTCCTGAGCTAGCCCTAGACTTGGCGTTGATATGAGTCGAGGCATGTGGCGTAACACAAGACGGCGCGGCGAAACCTGACATAGGTAAGGTTAATAGGCTCGATTCTGTGGTAAAACACCCGGCATTCGAAAACGGTGGGCAGGATAAAACCTGCCCATCTGGTTAAACAAGATATGGAACCGATGAAAGCATTGTTTCAAAAGTGGCCCTTTCCCCCGGCTCAGGCGATCTTCTTTGTCGCCGGTGCCCTCTGCCTGACACCGGTGATCTCATCGCCCATCGCCCTGGTAATAGGCTTCACCCTGGCCAGCCTAGGTTTGGTGCCCCACAATCTGGATATCGGCGCCCTGACCAAGAAGCTGCTGGCTTACGCCATTATCGGCCTGGGCTTCGGTATTCAGCTCGACGCCGCCATCAGCGCCAGCAGCCAAAATATCGGGCTTATCTTAGGCTCTATCGTCTTCACCCTGCTGCTGGGGACGGCCCTGGGCAGGCTGCTCAGAGTCGATGCCAAGCTGAGCCATATGATCGCCTCGGGCACCGCCATCTGTGGCGGCAGCGCCATCGCCGCCGTGGCCCCGGCCATCAAGGCAGACAGCCAGGACACGGCCATAGCGTTGGCGACCGTGTTCGTGCTCAACTCCATCGCCCTGTTTCTGTTTCCGGCCCTTGGGCATCTGCTGCAGCTGAGTCAGTATCATTTTGGGGTGTGGAGCGCCATCGCCATCCACGACACCTCGTCGGTCGTAGGCGCCGCCTCGGCCTATGGCGACGAGGCACTGCGCACGGCGACCACCCTCAAGCTGGCCAGGGCGCTGTGGATAGTGCCGGTTGCGCTGGTGAGTGCCATGGCGTTTGGGGGCAATCGACGCAAGGTCGCCGTGCCTTTCTTTATCCTCTTCTACTGTCTCGCCATACTGCTGGCGCACTTGGTGCCCCAAGGACAGGTGCTGTATGACGGTATCTTTGCCTTGTCGAAGCGGGTGTTGGTGCTCTGTCTGTTTATGATAGGCGCGGGGATCACCATAGGTAAGATGCGCCAGGCGGGAATGCGGCCGATGGCCCTGGGATTACTGCTCTGGCTGATTATCGGCGCGGGATCTTTGCTCTACATCGTCAACTTTAGCTGAGGTGCTGTAGCGCCACACCAAAGTCACTATGGTGATAAAGGCTGCCAGCTCCACCAAGGAGCGGGTTAGCCCTGTGGTGAGCCAGGACGCCAACAGGAAGGCGCAACATAAAAGCACTAGCCACTTCTTCATCTTTGCCTCCTTATATTTGACCAAATGGTCTGGCGAAATGATCGAGTGGCTATTATTTATTGGCGCCGAAATCTCAGCAAATATCCGTTTTTACTAACAAATAGCTGAATCGGCTAAGCACTAAATCGACTAACTTATGACGGCATAGGGATCCTTGTCGGCGTCGCTGTTCCATTGATATTCGGTGAGCGCCTCTATCTTCCGCGCTTGGGCCTCGCCATAGGTTTGGGCGATATAGAAGAGGGCAGCATCTATCCCCGCCGACACGCCGGATGAGGTGAGGAAACGGCCATCGTCCATCCAGCGAGCGCTGGGCTGCCAGATAACCTTGTCGTTTAATCCTATCACCCAGGAATAGGCCATCTTGTTGGTGGTGGCGCTTACGCCATTGAGTAGATCGGCCTTAGCCAACAGGGCTGCGCCAGTACAGACGGAGAACACCTTGTTAGAGACCTTGGCCTGACGCTTTAGCCACTCCAGCAGGCGGGCGTCGTCCACCAGCTTGCGCGTGCCCATGCCACCGGGGACCAGCAGGAGATCGCACTCGACCACCTCATCGAGCAGGCGATCGGCCACCACTCTCGGCCCCTGATAGCTGCGCACGATAGACTGGGGGCCGATCAGAGTGATCTCGACGCTGGGCAGATGCCCCAACATCTCTAGCGGGCCATGAAGATCTAAGGTTTCATAGTCGTCAAACACCAGGGCGAGCACCTTGAGCGGCGCCTGGGTTTGATCACCCGACGGGGAATGCGTCTGTATTTGATTCGAAGTCGGACTCGCGGCAAAAAGCTTAGGAGAGAGACCGGCGGCGAACACCGCGCCGCCGGCCAGGATAAATTCTCGTCTGTTCATCTATGAGTTAAGCCAGTTTAGGTAAGAGATTGGCGCCAGTGTAACCGCCCACGACGCGCCATACAGCAGCACAGGGGACTTCTGCTAGCCGGCGCGCAAATCCAGTGAAACGTTGATGCCTGATCAGTAGAAAGGCGTTGGGTCCACATCCAGGCTGCTGGGCGACACGCCGCGCTCGATGAAGAGATCCGATTTAAGCAGATCCACCATGGTCACCTCTGTGTAATGCTTATGCTTCACCGAATAGAAAGTTTTGAGCACTGGATGCAGGGCATCTCTGTCTTTCGCCTCCCAGACTATGCCAATCCGACCGTCGGATAGTTGCACCAGTGAACCCACAGGGTAGATGCCGACACAGCGAATAAATTCATACACCAGCTTCTCATCCAGATGGAAGGGGGTCAGGCTGAGGAGAATCTTAAAGGCGGCGGCCGGGCTCATCGCCTCCTTGTAGCAGCGAGTCGCGGTCAGGGCGTCGAAGATATCCACGATACAGCTCATGCGGCCATGGAGGGAGATCTCCTCCCCTTGCAGACCATTGGGATAGCCCTTGCCATCGAGCTTCTCGTGGTGCATCAGGCAGACGTCGCGGCTGATCTGCGACAGGCCAGTGGTTTCCGCCAGGATCTCCTTGGCATAAACCTGATGCAGCTTCATATGCTCAAACTCTTCAGGCGTCAGGCGTCCCGGCTTGTGCAATATGCGATTATTGACGCGCACCTTGCCGATATCGTGCAAGATACCGCCCACCGCCAACTCTTTGAGCACGCTACGCTTAAGCTTGAGATAGCGACCAAAGGTCACCAGCAGGAAGGCGACATTGATGGAGTGTTCCAGCAGGTAAGCATCTTTGGAGCGCAGGGCCGAGATACACTTGAAGGCGTCGGCATCGAGCATGACGGATTCGAGCATCTTGTCCGCCAGTGCCTCGAAGGGCTCTACCTTGACCGCCTTGCCCTCGAAGGTCTCGGACAAGACCTTCTTGACCAGATCTTTCGCCTCGCTCATCAGGCGTTTGGCCTTCTCCTGGGATTGATCCCGGGTCAGACGTATTATCTTCTCTGGCTCTTGTTTCGGCCTGAGTCCACACTCTGGCGCCGACCTTTCTACGTCGACCCAAACATACTCGATACCGTTACGCACCAGCTTATCTATGGCTTGTCGATCTTTAATCTGTCCCGGATTGGTGATATTGACTCTTCCCTGATGATCGATAGCCGCAACATACATACCCAGCGCCAGGTTTGGCACCGGCACCTTCATGACATCCGCTTTTTCGTTCACACTTTCGGTCATACCGCTTTCCAAAAAATCACCCGGTTTTCGCATCCGCTCCTTTTTAGCCTAGTCTAAATCCCTTAGCTTCGGTGCGATTGCCTGTGAAAACACTGTGATAGGAGGGAATTATAGTATGCCTGGGCGCGGCAGAACGCCAGAGGCCGGCGAGGATAGTTTCAGGCTGAAGGCCGATTCATCCCTATTTGCCAGCCACCGAAAATGAGGCAAGTTTTTGTAAAGTAAAGACTAATATACTGCTACAAGAAGGTACACTCGATGGCGTCGATCAACCAACGACGGCGGGCACAATTGACGCAGGAACGCTCGATATCATCCACCTGCTCATCTTCATCGTCGGCGATGAAGCCGTCGCACCCAGCCGCCAGTTGCCGCGAGGTGCCGTAATCTTCCTCCGCAAGGGTCAGTTGCCAGCGCCCCTGGCGTAGTTCAAATGCTTGCTGCATGCTATTCCTCATCGATTTAGCAGTGGGCCGTTAATAGTGTTTCAGCTGCTGCTTGAGGGCGTTGCGCCAGCGGCCCTGCTCCTCATACACCAGTAGAGAGACCTGATGATCCCGATAAACGGCCTTGACCTTGCCAGACAGATAGAGGGGCGTCTTGAAGCAGAGCTGCTCGCCGCAATCGCTGAGCACACGGTCGACCCCGGTCAGCTCGATCACCTCACCAACCGAGAGTGACACCTCACCCGCCTCTAGGCCGGGCAGGTTAAACTGCCCCTTGATACGACCATCGTTGCCCTGCAACCTAAGCCCCAGCCCCGCGAGGGCCCCTATGATCCCCTGCCCAGTGCCGCCATGTTCGCTCAGATGTATGCCAAGCTGCTCGGCCAGGGCGTAGGCTTGCGCCTTGGTCTTTACCTCCTCCTTAGCCTGCTCGCCGAAGGCGATGAGCGCCTCACGATCGCATGCATGCTGCAGATCCAGCAGGGCGATGCCGGGGTCTGCGGCCGCGGCGCTCTCGCTACGCAGATGGGCCACGGCTATCTCTAAGATCTCATTCTGAGACTTAGCGGTGCGCACCTGAAAACACATGGCGCTGTTGTGTGAGGTGTAGGGAATATCCGGGTGCACATAGAGCTGATGCCTAGTCACGAAGGCGCAGCGGCTCAGGTGGTTGTCGCTCAGCAGATGCGCTATCTCCTCGGCGATCTCCCCGGTTCCCTTGGTGCCGATATCGTCGGTATCGTCGATGCACACCAACCAAGATCTCAACCCAGATGCTCTCACCATGCTTATATCTCCTCTCTATCAATTAGATCGTGGCTGCGCAGTCGCTCCAGTACGGGCGGCACCAACATGGCCGCCAACAGGGCGAAGAAGCTGCCAAACAGCAGGCTCTTACCGAACTGTAGCGCCACCACTTGCGTGCTCATCCCCGCCAGAAGCCCCTCGATCAGCCCCTTGCTGGCCCAGGCCAGGGTGCCCACCAGCGCCAGTATGATGCAGCGCCACTTGAGCGCCAGCAGGCTGGGCAGTAGCAGCAGGCAGATATCCATGGTGATGGCTGGCAGGCCAAACTTGATCAGCAGCAAGGGACCGCCCTTGCCCACGCCCAGGGTCATGGCCATCATCCCCGCCAGCAGGCCACACAGGCTGATGGCACCGCGTTTACCCACGGCGCCATAGCAAATTAAATAGAAGAAGCTCATCAGGAACATGGAATGTCCCGACAGCCCTAGTTTTAGCCTCAGCATCCCCTTCAGCGCCACCAGCAGGGTGGCACAGAAGCCGATAAACAGGGCGTCATTTAGGTTGAATCCTTTATTGTTCATACGCTTGGTTCTCACTAATAGGGCCAGTGGGTCGGCTTGGGATGACGACCAAACTGGCGCAGCCTGGCCGCGGTGGCCATCTGCTTGGATAGTTTTAACAGCTGGATCAGCAGCGGATAGAGCACGCAGTAGATCAGCTCGCGCCAATGCTTGAGTCGCCACAACGACTTGAGGCGAATGTTGGCGCCGCGCATCACCTGCATCTGATAGATCTCCCGCGTCTCCTGCCCTAAGTAAGGCAAGATGCCGAAACAGGCGGCCAGCACGAAGGCCCACTTGTGGGGCAGACAGAAGCTGAGTACCTCGCCGATACGCTGGGGCGAGCAGGCCACCGACAGCCACCAGCCGGGGATCATGGCCATCAAGATGCGGCACACGGCGATAATCCCCTCGGGCAGACGCTCGAGCCCGTGCAGCAGCAGATAGAGCAGGCTAGTGATCGCCAACTGACTGGTGAAGATCACCAGCAGCCCCCTGAGTCGCCCGCCCAGGTAACGCCCCTGTATCAGTAACAGCAAGTTCGCCAGCCCCAGGTAATGCAGCCATGACTGGGGCAACAGGAAGGCGCAGCTGGAGAGCCCCAGTGCGAGCAAGATAGCGAGCGCGCACCAGCGGGTGTCGTTAACCGCGAAGTGGCGTTTAGCACGGCGCACTCCAGGCGCACGTACGCCGCGTCTAGCCCACACGAGAATACGCCTGTGGCGAGGCCCCCAGCGAGGCAGAGAGGGTCTCGAGACGCCCATCCACCACCCGCCAGAGGCGATCCACCGGCAGCGCCGCAATCGGCCTGTGACTGGCGATCACCAGGGCTGTGCCCCGACGGCTCAGCTCCATCAGCAGCGCCACTATCTTGTCGGTAAAATGCTCGTCCAGCCCAGCGAAGGGGTCATCCAGCAGCAGTAGTTTGGGCCTAAGACAGGCGAGCGACGCCAGGGCGATCAGATGCTGCTGACCGTAGGAGAGCGTATGAGGCGAGTGCCGCGCCAATGTAGTCAACCCAAGTTGCCCCAGGAGTTCGATGGCCCGCTCCAGCGGCAGGCCGAAACGCTTGAGGCTAAACTGCATCTCCTCGATAACCGTATTTTCAAACAGCTGTCGACTCGGCCGCTGGTGCAGCAAGGCCAGGTCGGCGCCGAAGCGTCCCAACTTGGGCTTCTTGCCAAACACCTTGATGCCCAAGGGATCGATATCCGCCTGAATACCGGCCAGACTCTTGAGCAGGGTACTCTTGCCGCAGCCGTTGTCGCCCACCAGGGCGGCAATCTCACCGGGGAAGAGCAGCAGGGAGTCGGCGTCGAACAGCTTCTGGCGCTCACGAAACGCTAAGGTAAAGCCATGACTGTCGATGACGGCGCTGCCCTGCGGCCAGGCCGGCGACTCGCGCCAACTTACCTGCTCCGCAGTCGCTTCACACTCCGCCGGCGCTAACGCCTGCAACTGACCCTGACTGAGCTGCCATCTGTGGGTGACCAGATCGCTGAAGACACCTCTGTGATGCTCGACGATCAACAGGGCCACGCCCTGCTGCTTGAGCTGGTTGAGCACGGCCGACAACTCAGCTACCCCCTGATCGTCCAGCTGCGCCCAGGGCTCGTCGAGCAGC
The DNA here is from genome assembly GCF_019457535.1 of Shewanella halotolerans. NCBI lineage: Bacteria > Pseudomonadati > Pseudomonadota > Gammaproteobacteria > Alteromonadales > Shewanellaceae > Shewanella > Shewanella halotolerans. The sequence continues at coordinate 4,466,083 of NZ_CP080417.1, forward strand.
AAGAGGTCCGGCTCGAGCACCAGCTGGGCGGCGATCATCAGGCGATAGCGCTGACCCAGCGAGAGGCTGGCGATGGGCGTATCCAGGCTGATATAGAGGCCGACCCGTCTTAGGGCCGAGCGCACCTGCACCAGCATCTCATTGCTGGCGACCCCTAAGTTTTCCAGGGCGAAGGCCACCTCGGCCCCCAGGGTCTGGCGCAGCAGCTGCACATTGGGGTCCTGCATCACCACGCCCAGGGTAGCCCCCTCGGCGATCTCACGCTCCCCCTCCCAGGGACGCTCCAGGATCCCCAGCAGCAGCTTGAGCAGAGTCGACTTACCACAGCCGGTGTAGCCGTGGATCAGGTGACACTCGCCGGCCGCTATGGTCAGATTAAGATCCTCAAACAGCGGCTGCGCCGCTGTCTGGAAGTTAAAATGGATCTGACTAAGTCGCACCAGGGCCATGGTTTATGCCTATAGCTGCCAGTTCACGCCCAGGAACAACTGACGACCCGCCTGAGGCAGCCCCTCGCTCTGATAGTAACGCTCATCGAGCAGGTTAGTGGCTCTGAGGTAGACAGACAGGGCGTCACCCGCGATAGGCTGGCTCAACTTGAGATCCACCAGTGTGTAGTCATCCAGCGACTTCTCCACCAGCTGTTTCTGACCGGCCACCTTCTCTTCGGTGTGGTACACCTGGCCCATGATGTGCTCGATATTCAGATTGATGCGGGTCGCAAAGCTAAACTCGTAATCCGCCTGTAGCCTGAATTGATGACGCGGACGATACTCTAAGGTATCTAGCCCCGGCGCCGCATCCTTGTCTTCGCTATCGAGGAAGCTGTAGCCAAAGCTCAGCGACAGGTTATCGATACTCTGATCACGCACCAGGAAGTCGACCCCCTTGAACTGATAGCGGCCCATGTTCTGATAGATGCCATCGACATCCTTGGCGATATAGTTGTCTGCATCCGTGTAGTAGGCCGCCAGGCTCAGATCTGTGTTGCTACCCAGCCCCTGTGCCAGACTCAGCTCCAGGTGTTTAGAGGTCTCGGATTGCAGATCTTGGTTACCCGACGAGAGTGAGTAGAGGTTGCGCATCGATGGGAAACGCACCTTACGGGCCACACCCAGATTGAGGCGAGTCGCTTCGGCGGCCTGCCAGTAGGCAGAAGCCTGCGCCGAGTAGTCGGACTCATCTTCGCGCACACGTTGCTGCTCATGTAGGGCGCCGCCTAGGCTGGCACCGATACTATCCTGTTGATACTGATATTCCGCCGCCAGGGTGTAGAGCCAGGACGAATCGTCGAATGACTCGGCGCCGCCAGAGCCATTACCACCGCCAGTACCAGAGCCATTACCACCGCCGGTTCCTGAGCCAGAACCGCCACCTGTGCCAGATCCGCTACCCGAACCAGTTCCACTGCCTGAACCCGAACCGCTACCGGTTCCCGATCCCGAGCCTGATCCGCCCCCAGTACCTGAGCCCGAACCACCTCCAGTTCCTGTTCCAGATCCGCTGCCAGAGCCAGTACCTGAGCCACTTCCTGAACCACTGCCGGTGCCACTTCCTGTGCCACTTCCAGAACCAGTAGTGTCGGTATCTACCTGATTACTCTCCGACTCCCAGCTCTGATGCTCTGCGATCAGGGCACCGGTCAGCAGGTGACCCTTATCGAAATCGGCGATCAGCTGCAGGTTACCGCCGCTGACCACAGAGCGGCCGTCCAGGCTCTGCTGCAGGCCGGCGAAGCTGTCATCCAGATAACGGTTTTCCAGCACGTCAGACTGATTCTGATAGATGAAGCCCCTCAGGGTCAGTAGTTCGTTGAATCTATGGGCCAGGCCCAGTTGCACCGTATGAGCATCGTAGTCGTCGACGCGTTCAAACTTGGCCTTTCCAGAGGTGGTGCCATCGACGGCGGGCTTGCCCCACTCGCCGCTACGCAGGCTGAGGTTTGCCATCAGTTGGGTATCGTCCGACAGCCAGTAGCTGCCCTGGGCAAACAGGTTGTTGATCGTCTTATCGCTGTTGAAGCGGGTATCGCCCTGCTGCACCTCGGTATCCGGCTGATCGCCAGACACGGGCCAGCCGTCTATCTGCTGACGCGACAGCGACACCAGTCCCTGCCAACGTTCGCCCGAACCCGCCACTGTCACGTCGCCGTTGAAGGTATCATTTTCGCCGCCCTCAATATGGCCGGAGAAGCCGGGCACGTCGGCGCCCTGCTTAGTGCGGATGTTAATCACACCACCGGCGCCGCCCGGACCATAGAGCACAGAGGTTGGCCCCATGGAGACGGTGACCGAGGCGATCTGGCTGGCGGGTACCACGCTAGGATCGAACTGACCATCTTCGGCGCCATTGGCGGGCACGCCGTTGATCAGATAGATAACGTGTCTGGCCTTAAAGCCGCGCACATCGACCCTGGGCGTTCCCTGACCACCGGTACGCACATAGACGCCGGGGGCATTCTTTAGCACCTGATCCAGGCTCTGGGCACCCATGGCCTGAATTTCATCCGCGCCTATGGTCCAGCTACTTGTGGTCTGTTGCAGCGGCGTCGGCTTCTCGCCGGTCACCACTATGACTTCGGCCACATCTAAAATGGGCTCGTGTTTGACTTCCTCGGCCATGACCAGAGGGCTGGCGGCAACCGCGGCGGCCACGAGTGATAATTTGAGACTGATTGGTTTGTTTTTCATGCTTTCATCGCTGTGTCATTTCCCTATGGCCGTCATTCTTCCGGCTTACACCTGTAGCAACAAGCTAACGAAAACCAAAAACAAACCCAGATCGACAAATTTGAACAAATGCCGCGGTAACGACGATAGACAAGGGACATTTTGTCCAGCGTAAAACCTTGATTAGACAAAAATACACAGGCTTGAAATGCTTCCGAAAAAACTGACAAATCTCTCTTTTCTTGGACAAGCTCACAGCTTAACCGCCTGTAACTTGACAGCTAACAGTCGGCACATTAGTTTGTGGTAAAGATTCTTATTACCAATTCAGATAAGTCTCACATTCGCCGCGTTTGATGTCCTTAACCCGCCCTCAAACTCACGCACTTTTTACCAGGTTGGAGTATTTCTTGAGCGTTTCCTCGCTGCCACAGGCCATACAATCCCTATCCCGCAAACTCGAAAAACTCGACATACACCCCCAGGGTGAGCCGATCATTCAGTTGTCGGTGACGGCCTGCGTTATGCCGATGATCGCCTGGATCGCCAGCCAACCTTGCTATCCCAGGATCTACTGGCATGGCCGCGACACCCAGGAAGAGGTCGCCGCCCTGGGGTGCTGTAAAGATTTCATCTTCGAAGATGCGGTAGACGACAACCAGCTTTCTCAGGCCTATCAGACCCAGAGATCACTCTCGACCAATCAGGAGATACGCTACTACGGCGGCGTCGCCTTCGATCGTCATACCGAGTGCTGGCCCGAGTATGGCCGCGCCCATTTCATCCTGCCCAGGGTCGAGCTGAGACGCAGTGGCGATGAATACAAGCTGCTGGTCAACCTCAATGTCGAATCCGGCGATATCGAGCAGGAGCGTAACCTGGCACAGCAGGCCCTCGCCGCCCTTGTACCACCCAAGCCGCTGGCGCCACCGAACAAGATCCAGCTGCTGAGTCGCAGCGACCGTCCCAACAAGCTGCGCTGGCACGAGCTGGTCAACCAGGTCACCCATGACAGGTTTATTCAGGACACGCCTAAGGTTGTGCTGTCCCGTCTGACGCAACTCGAGGTGAACGAAAAGGTGGATCCCTGGATGCTGCTGGCCAGCTGGCAGGGTCGCAATCAGAACAGTTTTCAATTTGGCTTTCAATTCAGCCCAGACAGCGCCTTTATCTCCTGCACGCCGGAGCGTCTCTACCGACGTCGCCAGCGCGAGGTATTTACCGAGGCCTTAGCGGGCACCACCACACGCGGACTCAACGAGGCCGAAGATGCCATGCTGGCGCAGCAGTTGCTGGACGACACCAAGAACAGCCATGAGAACCAGCTGGTACGCGAACATATCGTCGATGCCCTGACCCCACTGAGCAACTATGTGGGCGCCGACGAGCTGGCCAAGGTGTTTAAGCTGAGCCACATCCAGCATCTACACAGAGCCATTCGCGCAGAACTCAAGCCTGGGGTGAACGATTTTCAGATCCTGCAGGCCCTGCACCCCACCCCTGCCGTGGGCGGCCTGCCAAAGGCTTCGGCCATCAACTTTATTCGCCAGCGAGAAGGCTACACCCGTGGCTGGTATGCCGGTGCCTGTGGCTACTTCAACAAGTATGAGAGCGAGTTTGCGGTGGCGATTCGTAGTGCGCTGATCGAACCCGGGCGCATCAATCTGTTTGCCGGTGCGGGCATCGTCTCGGGCTCTGAGGCCGAGGCGGAATGGAACGAGCTGGAGAATAAGCTCAAGACCATAATGTCTATTCTGACCGAAGTGTAATTTAATTGGGTAGTGGCACCCGGACGCGATAGCTGATGTTGGCCTGAAACAGCCTATCCAGCTCGCCACTCTCGGCCATGCGCGCCATGGCGCCATTGAAGATCGCCTTCAGACGCTTGCCCTTAGGTGTCTGAGGAAAGACGAAAAACACCTCTGGATTCAACACGTTTTCCTTGATCACATATTGCTGTGGCCGATTTAGCTGGCTGGCGAGTCCCTGCAGGGAACGCTTGTAGTCGAGCACGGCGTCTATCTTGCCGTTGTTGACATGATTGAGCATCTGCAGCAGATCGCTGCCCTCCTCGTAATACATGGGCACCTTGATAAAGGTGTCGTAGCGATACTCCAGCAACGCCTTCACCTTCTTCTTTTTCAGGCTGTTGATATCCTGCCAGATGGCCGCCAGCTCTGGGGTGAGGGCCGCGTCCACCTGATCCACCTCCACCGGCAGGTCGCAGTAATAGTCGGGTTTGACTTCGTCGATATAGAAGCCCAGCCCCACATCGACCTTTTGTTGTTGCACCATGTAGAGGGCGCGGGAGAAAGGCACGAAATCTATCGAGAGTTTCCACTTGGGGGCGGGAAAGGCGCTTTGCAGCAGCGCGAGATAATAGCCCTTGCCATCGGGCGTGCTGTAACCGGGCCAGTTGCCGGTCACGACAGTGATCTCTTCCACCTCTTCGGATGCGGCGCGCCTGGGCGTACTCACTAACAGGCAGGCGCACAAGATGACCACAAGATAACGCCAAGATCTCATCGGCCCCCTCCTCGAAATCATGGTGATAGTCCACCAAGTGTAGTCTCTTTATGTGGTCCAGGCGGGAGCTGGGCAGAGAAAACGGCGCAAAATCCTTGCTCATTTGGTCTTAATGACTATAATTTGCCGCCCTGTCTCCCGGGCCAACCCTGGAGACGGCTAACCGAGGCATAAGCCTTATCCAGTTTCTAAGCGGGTTCCCTCACCCCGCGTTAACCCACTAAAAAGGCCACAAGATGTTAATGTTATCCCAAGCGCAGATTCAGCGTGCGCTACTGCTGCTCGTCAGCTTTCATATTGCCATTATCACAGCAAGTAACTACTTGGTTCAGCTACCCTTTCAGCTATTTGGTTTTCATACCACCTGGGGCGCCTTTAGCTTTCCCTTCGTCTATCTGGCCACAGATCTGACGGTGAGAATCTTCGGCCAGCAGTCGGCGCGTAAGATCATCCTCAGGGCCATGATACCTGCGCTGCTGATCTCCTATCTGATCGGCGTGCTCTTCCATCAGGGCAGCTTTCAGGGTGGCGACGCCTTGGCGCAGTTCAACAACTTCGTGTTTCGTATCGCCTTCGCCAGCTTCGCCGCCTATCTGGTGGGCCAGCTGATGGACATTACCGTGTTCGCCCGCCTAAGACAGGCCAAGGCCTGGTGGGTAGCACCTGCAGCTTCGACGGTTATAGGCAACCTTATCGACACCCTGGTGTTCTTCAGCGTGGCCTTCTATGCCTCGAGTGATCCCTTCATGGCCGAGCACTGGATGGAGATCGCCAGCGTCGATTACGGCTTTAAGCTGATCGTCAGCCTGGGCCTCTTTCTGCCCGCCTACGGCGTCTTGCTCAGGGTATTGCAGGAGCGAATTTTGCGAGAAGGCCAGACAAAATCGCAAAGCGAACTGGCCTGACCAGTTGATTTGTACTATCATCGCGGCACTCAAATTTTCACCAGTGCCGCCTTGCTAGCGACAAACTTTGGAGAGCCAAGATGTACACCACAAGTATCGAGCATCACACCCAGCTGAGCGATGAGCTCATCGACACTCTGATTGGCCTAAGCCAGGAGGTGCCCGAATTCGACGGCCGTCATCGGGCTGAAGACTATCAAGCGCGCCTCAGCGGCAAAACCTTTCTGGTACAGCTGATCCGCATCGAGGGCGAGTTGGCGGGCTACAAGATAGGCTATGGCGAGACCAATGGTGAGTTCTACAGCTGGCTGGGCGCCATTCTGCCTGAGTTTCGTCAGCTGGGACTGGCCAAGGCATTGATGCAAGATCAGGAGCGCTGGGCCAAGACCCAAGGCTTCAACACCCTGGCGGTGAAGACCTATAACCGCTTCGCCAGCATGTTACAGCTGCTAATCCAACAGGGTTATAAAATAGCCGGCTTGGAAAATATCGCGGCCAATATCGATGATAACAAGTTGGTTTTAAACAAATTACTGAACTAAAGCATGTTGATCGTGAATCTTTACACGATAAAAGCTTGCAAACCTAAATGATAATTATTACTATTTAGGTGCGTTCCAAAACTCAGTCTGTTTTAAGCACTTCATCTCTGCTTACTATGATGAGTTCGCAAGCACAACATTGCTCACACACTCTTTGTGGCCGGAATATTAGTATTCCGGCTCTTTTTTTATCTGAAGCCCAAGCTTACCGAGCTGCCCAGGGAATCTTTACGAATCCCTAAACCTCACCAATCACTAAGCCTTACCAATCACTAGGCCTCTCGCGCCTTCTTATCCAGCGCACTGGAGAAATGCAGCCCCTCGTAGGGCGGATTGAACTGATCGTCGATCGCCTTGTGGTACAGGCCTATGGTAAACAGGGTGCCCTTACCGACCGTGGAACTGACCTCTATGGTGCCGCCGATACGCTTGATGATGCCATAGCTCAAGGAAAGCCCCAGTCCGGTACCGTCCTGACGCGTGGTGTAGAAAGGATCGAAGATGCGCCCCAGTTGCTCCTCGGGGATCCCCTTACCCTCATCTTCCACCTCTATCTTGACCCCTATAGGCTCTCCGCCCTGCACCCAGTCGTAGGTGCGGATCCAGATGCGTCCCTGTCCATCCATGGCGTGGGCGGCGTTGACCACCAGGTTGATCAACACCTGTAATAGCTGAGGACGATTCACCTCGATAGGATAACTGGCGTTGAGATCCTGGATCAGCACCACCTCCTGCTTCTTGATGGAGTGACGCACCAGGATAGCCATCTCCTCGACGATCGGCGTGAGCTGATGCATCTCCAGCGGCGCGTTGAACTCGCCCGGACGGCTGTATTGCAACAGGCTGCGAATGATGGTGCTGATACGCCCCACCTGCTCGATGACGATATCTATCTCTTCCTCGACATCCTCGGCCTTGTCGCCTAGCTCAGACTTCAGCAGCTCCATGTTACCCAAGATAACCGCCGTGGGGTTGTTGATCTCATGGGCGATACCTGCCGTCAACTCACCCAGGGCGGTCAACTTCTCGTTGGTCACTAGCTGCTGGCGGGTCTCGTTCAGCAGGGCCACGTTACGCTGTAGCTCCTCTGTCTTCTCCTGCAGGCTGCGGGTACGTTCCTCGACCTTGACCTCAAGCTGCTCTGCCGCCGCCTGGATCTGCGAGTTGCGTCGCTGCAACAGGTCCAGCATGCGGTCGAACTGCTCGGCCAGATTCGCCAGCTCGTTGTCGCGCTCCAGCCCCAAGGATCCGATTCTCAGGTTACGCCCCGATTGCACCGCCTTTACCACATGGTGAATACGCTCGATCGGCTGTAGCAGGCTGTAGGCGCCGCGGTAAACCAGCAGGCCAGAGACAAGCAGCACCAACATGAGGATAGTCCCCAGCTCTATGATGTTCAGCAGGTAGTTATGAATAAAGGGAGATTCGGAAAATCCGGTGTAGATCATGCCGATACGCTCACCGCGAATATCCTTGAGCGGTGCATAGGCGGAGATAAACCAGTCGTTGTAGACGAAGGCGCGGTCGACCCACAGCAGCCCCTGCACCAACACCTTCTGCCTTACCTCTTCCGACACCAGACTACCCAGGGCTCGGCCGCGCTTCTCGCTGTCCTGGGGGAAGAAGTTCAGCGGCACGTTAGTGCTGATGCGAGTGTTGTCGAGGAAGATGGTTACCGTGCCGATGGAGCGCTCCGGCAGCGTACCCTTGTCATAAACCAGGTCACGAATATGGTCCACGATGCGAATGTCGCGATTAAGCAAGATGCCGCCGTCCAGATACCAGCCCACTGTGCCATCGCTGCCCAGGATCGGCAGCAGGCTGCGGCTGAGCATGCCGCGCTTCTCCACATCCTTGCTCGGCTTCTGGGATCTTGGGGTATCCACCAGGGTGATCACCGCCTCCTGCTCCAGGTTGGGCGCCAAACGGGCCAGACGCTGGGGCTGCAACACCATTAAACCCGAGAAGGGCTGATTGTCCTGTATCTTGGGCAGCATCACCCTAAGATCCGGGTCTTGGGCCGCCTCGGAGACGCTGATCAGCCTGAGGAAGTCCAGATCGAGCTCGGCCTGCTTTTGCTTGAGCAGCTCGGCCAGCTGAGATCTGGCGGCCTTGCTGTCGGTATCGAGATCGCGAAATTCGTTTTGAAACTCCCAGGAGGCGCGCACCAGCTCGAGCTGATTTTCCTGCTTCTCCTGCACAGAGATCAGTGTGTTGCTGGCAACGGTAAGGTCGGCCTTCACCTTCATGAAGAGCTGTTTGCCCGTGTAGCTGATATTCCAGTAGATGGTGATGAACACCAGGCTCACCAAGGTCAGCAAAATGGGCAGCAGGGTGAGGATCAAGATGCGATAACGCACCTTGGCTTGCAGCTGCTGCCAGTTGACACCAAAGAGACGCGAGAAAAAAGACACTGTTATTCTTCCTCGAGATGATTGAGTTCGAACCACTCTTTATATTTACGATCCAGTGTCTTACGGGAAACCCCGAGATCGCGCGCGGCGGCAGACTTGTTGCCCTGATGCAGGTCGACTACCGAGGTCACATGGTGTTTCTCAACTTCCTTGAGCGACCAGTCCAGCGGATAACCCAGCTCGCCAGTTGCCTCTGATTTAGGCTGCTGTTTCCAATATTCCGCCGGTGGCTTACCCAGCAAAATACAGCGCTCAATCATGTTGCGCAGCTCGCGGATGTTGCCCGGCCACTCATGCTGTTGCAGCTTGAGCATATCCTCGTGGCTCCACACCACCTCTTTAACCCCCAGCTCGGCGGCCAATAGGCGGGTGAAGTGATGGGTCAGTTCCACCACATCTTCGGGGCGCTCCCGCAGCGGTGGGATCACTATGTCTAATACGTTGAGTCGATAGAAGAGATCACGCCTGAAGTTGCCGGCCTCAACCTCATCCGCCAGCTTACGGTTGGTGGCCGCCAGCACCCGGACATCGATATTGATCTCCTTCTCGCTGCCCACGGGGCGTATGGTGCGCTGCTCCAGCACCCTCAGCAGAGCCGTCTGCATCTTGAGCGGCATCTCGCCTATCTCGTCGAGGAAGATGGTGCCGCCCGAGGCGAAGCTGAACAGGCCTTCACGGTTGCCCTTGGCGCCGGTGAAGGAACCGGCGGCATGGCCGAAGAGTTCACTCTCCAGCAACTCGGGGGCGATGGCGCCACAGTTGACCGGCACGAATGGCCCCTGACGACCGCTGAGCAGATGCAGCTGTCTGGCCACCAGCTCCTTACCCGTTCCTGATTCGCCTTCGATCAGGATCACCGCGTTGGTGGGCGCCACCCGCTCGATCACATGTTTCACCTCCATCATGGCATCGCTGCTGCCTATGATGGTGGAGGATTGACCGATGGAGACCTCGCGGCGCAGCATGAGGTTTTCGCGCTTGAGCAGGCGACGTTCGATGCAGCGGTCAACCGCCTTCATCATCTGCTCCAGGTGGAAGGGCTTCATAATAAAGTCAGAGGCGCCGGCACGCAGCGCCTTGATGGCCACGTCCATATCGGCATAGCCCGTCATGAAGATGATGTCTGAGCGCCGCTCCTGATCGCTCAGCGCCTCGTCCCACTCGATGCCGGAACGACCCGGCAGGCGAATATCGACGATCAGCAGATCGAAGTGACAGCGGCTCCTGAGCTGCTCGGCATCTTCGACGCTACCGGCGGTTTCCACCAGGGCGAACTTCTTCGACAGCGCCTTCTTCAGGAAGCTGCGCATGCCCGGCTCATCGTCGACGATTAGCACAGATACGGCAGATGGTAGGGGCTTCATCTCTTTATTAGGCTGGCTCATATTGTCTTCTTTTGGACATTTTGACTCATATTGAACAGATTCTAGCATCAAACCTCGGCCAATTGGTCACCCTGAACCAGTAGAATCACGCTCTGGGACATTATGTCTGGCGACAATTTGCCGAGCTTGCGATCTGCTTCACACTTTGTTGGCAACTTGTGAGCTTTTTTTACAGATAATGGATTTGGCACTGTTTTTGCTGAAACAGAGTCGTTATTTACACACAATCGGCGTGATACCGGCAACATCACGCACTCAAGCAGATGCCAAGGAGCAAAAATGCTAAAGCTAAAATCGATACTCAGCCTAGCGATCGTCGCCAGTGCCCTAACATTAACCTCGGCCCAGGCAGAAGAGATCATTAAACTGGCCACCACCACCAGCACAGAAAACTCTGGCCTACTCAAGCACCTACTGCCTAAGTTTGAACAGGAGTCTGGCTACAAGGTTCAGGTTATCGCCACAGGTACGGGTAAAGCACTTAAACTTGCTCGTCAGGGTGACGTGGACGTGGTAATGACTCACGCTCCGGCTGCCGAAGCCAAATTCGTTAATGAAGGCTATGGCATGATGCCACGCGGTATCATGGAAAACGATTTTGTGATCTTGGGCCCGAAAAATGACCCAGCGAAGATCCGTAGCAGTAAGACAGCCGAAGAGGCCTTTGCTAAAATAGCCGACTCTGGCGTGGGCTTCGTCTCTCGCGGTGACAACTCAGGTACCAACATGAAAGAGTTGATCATCTGGAAAGGCGCCAAGGTCGAGCCAACATTTAACGGCTACCGCGCCGTGGGCCAAGGCATGGGTAAGACACTGCTGATGGCCAACGAGCTACAAGCCTACACACTATCTGACCGCGGCACTTTCGTGGCCTACAAGGCGAAGCTAGATCTCGCGGTTGACTATGATGGCGGTAAGACACTGGCGAACCCCTATCAAATCATGTTGATCAACCCTGAGAAATACCCAGATCTTAACCACAAAGGTGCTAAGGCGCTGAGTGACTGGCTGATCGGCAACGAAGCCCAAGGCATGATTAACAGCTACACCGTACAGGGTGAGCAACTATTTAAGGCAACATATAGCGAATGAGTGAAGGCTGGTTAGCCCTAATACAGCAGGCGTTGAGCCTGCTGTTTTCATTAGATCCCGATGTTTGGTCTATCGTCAGCGTCTCCTTTTCTGTCTCTCTGGCTGCGCTGGCGATCACCCTTATTCCCTCTATGATACTGGGCTTCGTGCTGGCCTTCGCCCGTTTTCCCGGACGCTGGTTTGCAACGAATCTGGTACAGACGACCCAATCTATCCCCACAGTGGTGATCGGCCTCTTGGTCTATCTGATGCTTACCCGCATGGGCCCACTGGGCGATCTAAAATGGCTATTTACCCAGAAAGGCATGATACTGGGACAGATGATGATCTGCGCCCCCGTGTTAATCGCCATGAGTCAGGCCGCCTTTACCAGCGTCGACAAGCGTGCCTGGGAAACCTCACGCACCTTAGGTGCCTCCTGGCTGCGTTCCGTCTGGCTGGTGTGCCGCGAACTCAAAGTACCGCTATTGATGGCCATAGTCGCGGCCTTTAGCCGCATTCTCACCGAGGTGGGTTGTTCCATGATGGTGGGCGGCAACATCGCCGGCGTCACCCGCAATATCCCCACCGCCATCGCCCTGGAAACCAGTAAGGGCGACTTCGCCCAGGCTATCGCCCTGGGACTGGTACTGCTTATTCTGGCCTTAGTGCTCAACTTCACGCTCGGCACCCTCAGAGGTAGAGCCGAACCTAGGAGCCTTTAATCATGGTCAAGATCATCGCCAACAACATAGAGATGCGTTTCGGCAGTCGCCTGCTGTACCGTTTCGATCGCCTCAGTCTGGCCCAGCACCAGACCATTCACCTGCAGGGCGACAACGGCAGCGGCAAGACCACACTGATGAAGATGTTGGCAGGCCTGCAGGCGCCAAGTAGTGGCGAGATCCGCACAGAAGGCTTTAGCCCAACGCCATGGTGGCGCCGCAACCCTTTGCTGGGCAAGGCGGTCTATCTGCACCAACACCCCTATCTGTTTGACGGTAGCGTGGCCTACAACCTCAACTATGTGCAGCCCCTTTGCGACATGACGGAACAGGAGATCGCCTCGCGTACCCAGACGGCGATCGAGATGGCCCAGCTGGGCAGCCTGCTCAACCAAAGAGCCGCCAGCCTCTCCGGCGGCGAGCGCCAACGTCTTGCCATCGCCCGCACCTGGATCATGCGTCCACGCCTACTGATGCTGGACGAGCCTACCTCCAACATGGACAAGCTGTCCCAGCAGCTGGTACTGACCATGGTCAGCCACCTGAAACAACAAGGCACAGGCATGCTGATCAGCAGCCATCAAAGCTGTTCACTCACCAGTCTGTGCGAGCAGACCTGGCAGATACAGGCACAAGCAATTCGGGTAAGCCCGTCGACTCTCGATGAGCGCCCCTTCACCCCATCACAGCAGGAGCTGAGATATGTCACCGCAAATTGATGCCGTGATCCTTGCCGGCGGCATGGCCAGACGCATGGGCGGCAACGATAAGGGACTGGTCGAGTTAAACGATCAGCCGATGATTCAACATGCTATCGACAGGATAAAACCTCAGGTTAAGCAGATCCTGATCAACGCAAATCGCAACCAGGATCGCTATGCTGAGTTTGGTTACCCAGTATTGAGTGACGAAGACTCGGGTTATTTAGGGCCGTTGGCCGGCATGATCACGGCGATGGGACAGACCCAGGCCGACTACCTCCTTGTAGTGCCCTGCGACTGCCCGCTACTGCCGACAGATCTGGTACAGCGTATGCTGGCGGCGATCAAAGCCGAAGATGCCGAGATGGCAGTGGCCAGCGACGGCAAGCGAGAACAACCCGTGGTGTTACTGATGAAGCCCGCACTGCGAGGGTCGATGAAGGCCTTCTTAGATGCCGGCGAGCGTAAGATCGATTTCTGGTACGCCAAACACCAGTGCGTGGTGTGTGACTTCTCCGATCAGCCCAACGCCTTCGTGAACGTCAACACGCCAGAACAAAAACAACAACTTTCCGAGGCAATTGCCCACTAAAAATAGAGGTGTACATGAGCGTACCGTTTAACAATCCACTGCCGATCCCCGTCCTCGGATTTTGCGCCTACAGTGGCACGGGCAAGACGACCCTACTAAAGAAACTGATCCCCGAACTCAATCGTCGAGGCCTGCGGCTAGCCGTTGTCAAACATGCTCATCACAACTTCGATGTGGATATTCCCGGCAAGGACAGCTTTGAAATGCGCAAGGCCGGTGCCCGCCAGATGCTGGTCGCCTCCCATGTGCGCTGGGCACTGATGACGGAAGATCCTGTCGAGGATGCGCCCGAGCTGCCCCACCTGCTGGCCCAGATCGAGGCCGACAAGGTGGATATCGTCCTGGTAGAGGGCTTCAAGAAGCTGGCCCTGCCTAAGGTCGAGCTGCACCGCGCCGCCCACGGCAAGCCCTTTATCCATACCCATGACGAGCACATTCAGGCCATCGCCTGCTGCGACGACACTGAGCTGCCCTCGGATCTCAGACGCTTAGATATCAACGACGTGGGCCAGATAGCCGACTTCGTCATCGAATACGCCAACAACTGGCGCCCCTGCACGCCATCGCTCCCCCTCGCGCCAGAGTGCGGCTGCGAGCTGGACACCAGCAAGACGCTGTCGGTGAGACAGGGAATATACAAGATCCTCTCCTACGTCACGCCTGTATCGGCCACCGAAGAGGTCGCCATCGACGACAGCACAGACAGGGTATTGGCCCAAGATGCCATCTCGCCGGTGGACGTGCCCCAGCACACCAATTCGGCGATGGATGGTTTTGCGTTTGCCTACTCAGACCCCATGCTAGACAGCTACACACTGGTGGGCGATGTGATGGCGGGTCACAGCTATCGCGGCACACTCAACCCCGGCGAGGCGGTGCGCATCATGACGGGCGCTCCCATGCCGGACGGCGCCGATACGGTGCAGATGAAGGAGATGGCAGAAGATCGCGGTGACAGCGTCAGCTTCCAAGGCAAGATCAGCCTGGGACAACACGTGCGTCAAGCCGGTGAAGACATTGCCAAGGATCAGACCGCCCTGAGCGCCGGACACAGACTCAAGGCCGCCCATCAAGGCATGTTGGCCTCACTGGGCTTCGGCAAGCTGCCCGTGTATCGCCGTCCTAAGGTCGCCATCTTCTCCACTGGCGACGAGGTGTGTCAGCCGGGCGAGCCCTTAAAGCCTAACAGCATCTACGACTCCAACCGCTTCACCATCAAGTCCATGGTGAAACAACTGGGTTGCGAGGTGATCGATCTCGGCATCCTGGAAGATAACGAATCAGCCCTGGTCGACGCCCTACAAGGCGCGGCGCAGCAGGCCGATGTAGTGATAAGCTCCGGCGGTGTCTCGGTAGGCGATGCCGACTTTATCAAGTTGGCACTCGCCAAGGTGGGACAGATCAACTTCTGGCGCATCAACATGCGTCCGGGTCGTCCACTGGCCTTCGGTCAGATAGGCGATAGCCTCTTCTTCGGCCTGCCGGGTAACCCTGTGGCCGTGATGGTCTCCTTCATGCAGTTCGTTCAGCCTGCGCTGCGCAAGTTAGCAGGCGAACTGGAATGGGCGCCGACCTTAGTGCCCGCCATCGCCGACTGCACCCTGCGCAGCCGCACCGGCCGCACAGAGTTTACCCGCGGCGTCTATCATCTGGGCGCTGACGGTCGCCTGCATGTGACCAGCACAGGTGCTCAGGGGTCGGGCATGTTGAGCTCAATGGTGAAGGGTAACTGCCTTATCGTGATCGCCGAGAAAGACGAGCAGCTCAACGTGGGTGATACCGTTTATATTCAACCCTTTGCCGATCTTTTATAGTCGACAATGGATTAGCCAGGCGGGTGAAGTAAATACCCCGCCGCCGTAGGTGATTCTGTATGAGTTTGATAGTCGATACCTTTGGCCGCACCGTGGAATATCTGCGTCTCTCGGTGACCGACAGATGCGATTTTCGCTGTGTCTACTGCATGAGTGAAGACCCCTGCTTCCTCGACAGAGAGCAGGTGCTTAGCCTGGAGGAACTGGCCTGGATAGGCCAGGCCTTTACCGAACTTGGGGTTAAGAAGATCCGCCTCACCGGCGGCGAGCCTCTGGTGCGCACCGATTGCGACCAATTGGTCAAGCTGCTGGGACGACTCCCCGGCCTCAAAGAGCTGTCCATGACCACCAACGGCTCGCGCCTGAGCAAGTTTGCCGGCAAGATGCATGAGGCGGGACTAAGTCGACTCAACATCAGCCTGGATACTCTGAAACCCGAGCTATTTACCCAGCTGACCCGCAACGGCAACCTGGAGCGGGTAATACAGGGGATCGATGCCGCCAAGGCGGCAGGCTTTAACCGCATCAAGATCAACGCCGTGATCCTGCGTGGCCAGAATGACGACGAGGTGCTGGATCTCATCGAATTTTGCCGCGAGCGCGAACTGGACATCGCCTTCATCGAGGAGATGCCACTAGGGATCATCGACGAGCGCAAGAAGAGCCGTCACTGCAGCAGCGACGAGGTTAAGGCGATTATCAGCCAGCGCTATCCACTCTGTGTGTCCGACAAGCGTACAGGTGGCCCGGCCCGCTACTACACCATGCCAGGCAGCAAGATTCATGTGGGCTTCATCTCACCCCACAGCAACAACTTCTGCCACGAGTGCAACCGTGTGAGGGTCACAGTAGAAGGACGTTTGCTCCTCTGCCTGGGTAACGAAAACTCGGTGGACCTCAAGGCAATTGTCAGAGAATATCCCGGTGATATCGCGCGCCTGAAGCAGGCGATTCTCGAGGCGATCAAGCTCAAACCCAAGGAACATCACTTCGGCCCAGAGGGCGAAACCCAGATCCTACGCTTCATGAATGCCACCGGCGGCTAATGCCCTGGGCCATTTTCGGTGATAGACTCTGACACATCTGATATTGAATGAGTCTGACTCGAGATGGCCCTGACCCGAAGAAAATGGAATAACATCATCATCTTCGCCTCCATCGCCATGGTGGCGATACTCACCTTTTTGGAACGTCACCGCCAGGCGATCCCGGAAGATGCCCAGCCCCTCTTCGATCAACAGGCGCCCCTGTTTCAGCTGCAATATGACGATCTCTGGCTCGCCCAGCAGGGCTTCGGCTGGCAGTGTGACCCTCAGGTGCTCAACTGCCGCCAATGGGCCGAGGCCTGGAGTGGCATCCTGGTCTCGCCAATCGCCAAGCCCGCTGGCTTAGCCACGTCCGCCCATGAGTTGGTGATCCAGATCCGAGACATAGAGACGCCCCAGCTCTGGCTCATCTATCCCGAGGAGGGGCTGCTGAGCTCACCGGCCGGCAACTGGTACCGGATCCCGCCGAGCCTACGCCCGTCATTACAGCCGATCCTCAGACTCGATAATCCCTAAACCAGTAAAACGAAGAGACACCTATGCCCGAACTCCCAGAAGTCGAAGTGACCCGCCAAGGGATCTCCCCCCACCTGCTGGATCAGCAGGTCACAGGATTAACCGTGCGTAACGCCTCGCTGCGCTGGCCCGTCCCCGAGGTTGCCCAGCAGATAGTCGGACAGACCATCAGAGGCATACGCCGCCGCGCCAAATACCTGCTGCTGGATACCGATGCCGGCACCACCATAGTCCACCTCGGCATGTCCGGCAGCCTGCGGATCCTGCCCAAGTCGACGCCGGTGGAGAAGCATGACCATATCGATTTGGAACTGGCCAGCGGCAAGGTGCTCAGGTTTAACGATCCCAGACGCTTCGGCGCCTGGCTCTGGTGCGAGCTGCCCGAAGCCGCCCATCCCTTGCTGGCCAAGCTAGGTCCGGAGCCCCTGCAATCGGGCTTCAATGTCGACTATCTGGCCAAGGCACTGGAAGGTAAGAAGAAGGCGGTCAAGCTCTGCCTGATGGACAATCATATCGTGGTGGGCGTAGGGAATATCTATGCCAACGAGGCCCTGTTTGCCGCCGGCATACACCCCCAGGCCGAGGCGGGACGAATCGATAGGGAGCGGCTTACCGTGCTGGTTGCCGAGGTAAAACAGATCTTGGCCCAGGCGATCAAACAGGGCGGAACCACGCTCAAAGACTTCACCAACGCCGATGGCAAACCCGGTTATTTCGCCCAGAAGCTGCATGTCTATGGCCGCGGCGGCGAGACCTGCACCCAATGCGGCAACCTGCTGAGCGAGATCAAACTGGGGCAAAGGGCTACCGTCTTCTGCGGCCTGTGTCAGCCACGCTAGGACCTGCTTGGATACCCCTGCCTGAGCAACTCCCTGCCGCAAAAAGCAAAAAGGCTGACAAGATGTCAGCCTTTTTAATTGCTCGTTTTCAGCTAAAGCCTTAGCTATACAACTATTCTAAATATTAGAAGCGATACTCATAACTGCCGAACAGGGTCGCATTGGTATCCTTGTCGTCCGCCTCGAATTCAGACTGAGACACAGTGCCGCCGAGGCTCATCATCCCCTTCCAAATTGGCAGGCGATAGCTGAGCTCCAGCATCAACAGATCTTCCTTACGCGGCTTGGGTGCCCAACCATTATTGACCGTCTTTCCATCCTTGTTTAACTGAGCATAACGCAGCAGAGAGGTGAAGCCATGGCTATTGGCAAACTGACCGATAAGCCCCAAGACATAGACGTTGGCGTCGCTGTCATAGGTACTGCCGAGTGAGCGGCCATAGTAGCGCGAGCCACTCTTATAGGTGGTGTGCTCATAGAAGCAGTTGAAGACATTCTGATCCTCGCCACAGGCCACCATGGTATCTGAATACTCGAAGAAGAGCTTATACTGCTGAGAATCGAACTCGAAACGGGTATCGGCGCCGAACAGCTTGGCGCAGTCGGCCAGATCCCAAGGCATAGGGCCACTCGAGTCTTCACAGGTACGCTCTAAGTAGAGGCCTACCGGGATATCGAACCAGGTATCGGCGTAACGAATATCGAAGCCCGCCATCTGGTTGCCTATCTTAGACTCCAGAGCAGGGTCACAGCTCGCCTCACCGTTCACACAGGTGGTATTACCGGCGATGGCATCGAACAGGGTCGATAGGCCGCACTCCTCGCCCTCGCCGCAGAACATTGTGGTCCAGGAGATCCCCATCTCTAACTGCCTCAGGGGACGTATGGTGCCGCGAAAGTTCCACAGCAATGGATTGGCGACGGCGCGCTCCTCTTCCAGGTAGCTGATGCCGGTTGTCAGTGTCCAGGGACCTATCCAGGAGAGCCAGGGCGTCTCGAACGCCGCCGCATTGTTGCGGCTCAGCATCAGGCTAGGCAGCGGACGGGCATTATTGGAGCGATGCAGCGCGGTATCGAATCCCGGTCCCCACCATTGATCCACGGCGCCGGCAGTGACCATCCAGTTACCCAGGGCAACTGCAAAATAGGAGTCATCCAGGCGAATCTCTTTCTCGTCCATGGGGTCATAGTGAGCCGAGGCCGCGACTTTGAAGGCAAATCTGTCACCCAGATACTCGTGGGACGCCTGTACCTCTGCCTTCTCGCGATAGTCGGAACCGAAATGCTGGAAGCGCGCCGGGTCGCTGCTGCCAGCCAGCTTGATGCGGCTGTTACCACGATTCTCGACCGCATTGCGGTAGTAGAAGTTCACCCGGGCAAACGCGGTGGCGAGACCTGGCGAGAGCACTGAGGGTTCCACCTTACTCAGATCGCTCCCAATACCCGACCACATCAGGGGGTAGGTATTGACGGGCACAGTGATCACTCCCGCATCGGCGAGGGCCTGAATGTCGGCTCTGAGATAGATATCGGACACATCGACCCAGGGGGCCGCGTGGGCTAAGGAGGTGATCATCAGGCCTAAGGCTGCGACGCCTCCAACAACATAAGCGCGAATTTTTTCCATCATAACGGGCAAATTAATCCTTTTTTTGCAGCGCTTTGGCTACTTCTTCATGCACAAATTGACTGACATCACCACCATGTAATGCCACCTCTTTCACCAGCGTCGAAGAGATAAACGAGTTCTCTTCGGCCGGGGTTAAAAATACGCTCTCCAGGTCGGCGCTCAGGCGCCTGTTCATGTTGGCGAGCTGAAACTCATATTCGAAATCTGATACCGCCCGCAGGCCACGCACGAGGACACTGGCATTCTGCTCCTTGGCAAAGTCCACCAGCAGGCCGCTAAAGCCCACCACCTCGACATTGTCCAGATGCTCGGTCACCCTTTTGACCAACTTTACCCTCTCCTCCAGGCTGAACCTCGGCTGCTTGGAGGGGTTGGCGGCGATGCCTATCACCACCTGTTTGAACAACTTCGCCGCACGCTCGATAAGGTCGGTATGACCGTTAGTGACGGGGTCGAATGTTCCAGGATAAATCGCTTTCGTGTGCATGGCTCGCAGCCCTTACTTTGGCTTGGTATAAGTTAATGGCGGAATTGCGCCTAGTTTAACGAGTTTCCCCCCCGGATTGAACCACCGGCATCGAATTGTTTATTGTCGAAAAAATCCCTAAAAGTTACAATTTGCATCAATAGTGTAAAAATGCCGTGGGAGAATGCTCGGCAAGACACTCGCCGATGCTATGATAGATGAGATTAACCGTCGTTCTAAGCACGCTTGTTTTAAGCATTCGGCCTTAGGCGCTGTGCCTACTAACAACCTCCCATCAGATAAGTTTTCATATGATTAAAAGCGTACTAGTCATTCGCAATGATAAAATTGGCGACTTCGTGCTCACCTGGCCCGCGCTCTATGAGCTTAAAATGGCGCTACCCAACGCCAGCATTGAGGTCTTCGTCGATCCTGCACTGAAAGATTTCGCCATGGCCTGCCCCTACATAGACCATGTGATAGTGGATGATGGCGACGACCAGGCGATCACTAAGACATTTGCCGAGCGTCATTACGATGCGGTTATCGTGTCACGCTCACAGATCCGCACCTACCGACTGCTACGCAAGCTGGATATTCCCTACAAGCTGGCCCCTAAGCTGAACTGGTATCAGTATCTGTACCAGCACAGAACCAGCATAGAGGTGCCTAAAGGGCTGGGTGGCTGGCGTAAGAGCTGCATGATGGTCGAGCGCTTCTTAGCCGATCACAGAATACCTGTCCCCACACTGCCGACACGCTACTGGGATCTCTCCCACGAGCGGCGCAAGTGGCAAGATCACTATGGCCAACAAGGAGAGGAGCGACTGATCTTCGCCCATCCCGGCACCGGCGGCTCATCGGGCGGCATCTCCCCCAGCGACTTTGCCGGCCTGCTGGCTCAGGTAGATAGGCTGACCGCAATTGAGTGCAAGTTCGTGCTGACTTTCAGCGGCCAGGAGATCGCCCTGGCCCAGCAGATCTATGACCTGCTCAGTGCCCAAGGGATCAAGGTGGTGATGGCCGAGCCGCTCGCTAGCCTGGCCGACTTTGCCAAGTCTCTGGTCGCCGCCGACATGTTTATGGCAGGCTCTACCGGTCCTCTGCATATCGCCGGCTTACACAATGTGCCGACAGTCGGTTTCTACGCGGGCAGACGCTCTGCGCCTAAGGTGCGTTGGCAGACCCTAACCCAGAGCGAGAGGCGTCTGGCCTTCACTCCGCCCGTCGGCAAGAAGACAGGCAGGAACATGGCGCTTATCGACTTCGATCTGGCTGCCAAGGAGATCGCGGCCTTTTTAGATACCCAATACGCGAGTCAGTCAGCTGTCAGCTAAGCTAGCTGGTGTGACTCTGTTTTTCTCACAAACGGGACAAGTATTATGATCATAGTAACGGGTGCTGCCGGCTTTATCGGTAGCAACTTAGTTAAAGCGCTCAATAATTTAGGGCGTAGTGACATTATCGCCGTAGACGACCTGACCGACGGCACTAAGATGTTTAACCTGGCCGACTGTGAAATTGCCGACT
The DNA here is from genome assembly GCF_019457535.1 of Shewanella halotolerans. Lineage (NCBI taxonomy): Bacteria > Pseudomonadati > Pseudomonadota > Gammaproteobacteria > Alteromonadales > Shewanellaceae > Shewanella > Shewanella halotolerans. The sequence continues at coordinate 4,487,454 of NZ_CP080417.1, forward strand.
ATCTGGATAAAGCCGACTTCATCGAGCAGATCGCCCAGGGACAGTTCGATGGCAAGGTCGAAGTGATCTTCCATCAGGGTGCCTGCTCGTCGACCACAGAGTGGGACGGCAGGTTTATGATGGCCAACAACTACGAGTATTCCAAGACACTGCTCCACTTCTGCGAGCGTAACGGCAGCCAGTTTATCTACGCCTCGTCGGCCTCCGTCTATGGCGGCAGCGACAAGTTTATCGAGCAGCGAGAGCTGGAGAAACCACTCAACGTCTACGCCTACTCTAAGTTCCTGTTCGACCAATATGTCAGGCAGCACAGCTTCACCACTCAGGTAGCTGGCCTACGTTACTTCAACGTCTATGGGCCTAGGGAGCAACACAAGGGCGGCATGGCCAGCGTGGCCTTCCACTTCAACAACCAGATCAAGGCAAGCGGCATCTGTCGCCTGTTCCAGGGCCACGACGGCTTCGAAGATGGCAAGCAGCTGAGAGACTTCGTTTATGTGGAAGATGTGGTCAAAGTCAACCTCTGGCTTTGGCAAAACCCAGGGATCTCAGGGGTATACAACTGTGGTACGGGTCAGGCACAGAGCTTCAACGACGTGGCCAATGCGGTGATCGCCTATCATGGTAAGGGAGAAATTGAATATATTCCCTTCCCGGATAAGCTCAAGGGCGCCTATCAGAGCTATACCCAGGCCGACCTCACGCAGCTGAGAGCCGCCGGATATACTCAGGCCTTTAAGACGGTCGAGCAAGGGGTTCCCGAATATCTGGACTGGCTGGCCGCGCAGCACTTTATCGGTCAGTAGTGAAAGGTCAGTAAAAGAAAGCCCCGGGTGATACCTGGGGCTTTTTTTATCTTATCTCCCGCACAACCTCGATCAGCTGGGTCGTCGAGATGGCCGGTGTTCGCGGTAGATAGATCACCTGGCACAGAGGTTTGAGATGATCAAACTTGCCTTGCCAATCATCGCCCATCACCAGGATATCGGCCTTATGCGCCTTGATATATTCCGCCTTTAACTCCAGCGATTCCTCCAGAAACACCTCATCGACACAGGCGAGCGCCTTGACGATGCGCATTCTGTCGCGTTCGTTACAGATGGGATAGCGCTGTTTCTTGGAGAAATTCAGCGCATCCGAGGAAACGCCTACCGTCAGGTGCTCCCCTAACGATCTGGCGCGCTCGATAATGTTGAGATGTCCGATATGAAACATATCGAAGGTCCCGAAAGTAATAATTCTCATGAAGCCTCTTCGGACAAAAGATAATCGACGATGCGCTGACTAGAGTGGCCATCAACCCGACCGGCCAACTCTAGAGTGTACTCTGCCCGCTTAGCAGCAAATGACTCGGGCTGGGCGATCTGTTGATCCACCACGGTTTTGAGCTCCTTGTACGACGCCGCATGAGCGGCCACACCGGCATAACGGTAGAGATCTTCATCCATGCGATTCTTGAAACGGAAACTTAAGATGCCACGATAACTCCAGCGCAGGTGGTAAAAATCACACCAGACCACGGGCTTATCCAAGGCCGCAAACTCAAACAGCGCCGACGAGGCGTCGCTGATCAAGAGATCGGCACTGGCCATGAAAGGCAAGAGGTTCGCCTGCTCAACAGGTGCCAGGTAGACGTTATCAAAACTGCCCCAATGCTCCAGCAGTTGCTTCTGTTTCTTATAGCTGGGTTTGCTAAGCGAAAAATAGTGCGGCTTAAGCAAAATGTTGTATTCGCTAAAGGCGCTGGGCCAATCTTTGGCCATCTTCTCTATGCTGCTGGGATAGAAGGTCGGCGCGTAAAGCAGCGTCGGCTTGGCAGGATCTAAGCCTAATGCCGCCAGATCCAGGCCGGCCTCCCTGCCCTGCACGATAGGATCCAGCTTGGCATAGCCGGTATCGATAAAAGTCTTATGGGGAAAGAGCTGCTGTAGGCGCTTGAGGCGATATTCCCCCTCGACGAAACGCACATCCATATCCGATTCGGACACAGTGTAATAGCAGGCCTTAGGGCCGATGCCGTGCTGCATCAGGGCGGTCTTGCAGATCCCCTTGAGCTTAGCGGCCGCATCGAAGCTGTTGCCAAAGATCACCCAGCTGGGTTTCTCCTTCAGGTAATAAGCGAGCGCCTCCTCCTGAGAGTCGACCCAATGGGCCTCCAGGCCATTCTGCGCCACCAGGGCATCGAGCGCCGCCTGCTGATCCTGACTGCGATAGATCACGAAGCGCACTACTTGCCCACGCGCCTGCAACTCCTGCATGACGGGCAAATATTGCGGCAAATAGTATGGATGCAGAACATCAAAACAGATCACAATCAATCTTCTCGCTGGTTATCGAAACCTTTGACCCGGCGCGAGGGACAGCAGATCGCCGCCAAACACTCAACCTAGCCTCAGTCTATCAATGGGCATACTGGCGCAGATTGTAACACATTCCATTAATACTACAGCCAATTTGTCACCTCGCCAGGCGAAAGCCTGACCAGTGAGCCCGGCGCAATTGGCGCCGAGTCACAAATGAGCGAACGCATAGTCCCGGGTCACTGGCAAATAGCCATTGGCCAAGGTTTTCTCTGTCAGCAAAGCCATGTATCCTTAAGCCACTTTTATTTTATCGGCTAGGGCACAATGTCTCTTATTCCAAGTGAACGATTAGCACAGGCAAGACGCCTCCTCTTTGTTTCCCCTTTGGCGCTGGGCGATTTTCTCTATATCAAGACCTTTCTGGCCGCACTCAAACAGCAACATCCAGCACTCGAGGTGGATATCTGGCTCGACGATAACCGCAACAACCAAGACAGTTGGCGCCTCTCTCGCAGCAAGATCATGCAGCAGTGGATCGCCGCCGAGCCCGCCTTTAGCCGCAGCTATGGCTGCAGCGACAGCAAGGCAATGCAGGACAAACAGGTCGAGGCCGCCAAGGCCCTAGATTACGACCTGGTGATAACTCACTCAGGCAGCAAGAGCGAGCAGTTTTCGGCACTGGCCAGACGCATCAGTCCCAAGGGCTTTATCGTCACCAGCCTGGCCAAATCCAAATTTGGCGGGCTGCTCGACCCCTGGTTTTTTCGTCACAGCGACAAGACCTTTAAGATAGATGTGGCGGCCCTCGGCGAGCAGCACCATATTACCGATCGCTACTATCAGCTGCTGCACAGAGTTGCCGGGCTGACACTGGATAAATCGGCCTTCATGCCGTCGCTGGCCATCACGCCAGAGGTTACCGAGACGGCAAAGGCCTGGCTAAGCAAGACCTTTCCCGGTCAGTCTCAGGGCAGGCTCTATTTTCTCAACCATCTGTCGACCAATAAGAAGCGCGACTGGCATCAGTCTCAGCTGTTTGAATTGATCGCCCGCCTCACCGAGCAGGCACCAGACAGCCGCTTCATCGTCAACAGCACCCCGGAAAACTTTAGCGCCCTCGAGCAGGCCATCGACGATGAGCCTAAGCTAGCGAACAGCCAGGTCGCAGTCTTTACCGTGCAAGACAACTTCTTCGAGCTGCCGGCGATGATCGCCGCCGCCGATATGGTGATCACGGTAGAAACTGCCATCATGCACTTCGCCACCGCCAGTCAGCGACCGCTTATCGCCATGATGCGGCAGAAAAAGCCCTACTGGGCGCCGCCGGAAACCGCCAGCGCTAAGGTGCTATACGCCTCGACAGGCAAGGGCTATGTTAGCGATATCGGCGTCGACGAGGTGATGGCCACGCTTGCCCAGATGTCTGGCCCCCAGATGTCTGGCCCGCAGATGCCTAATACCCAGATATCTGACGACGAGAAGCCAGCCGCCCATTCACAGTTAAGTTCATAACAGCCAAGGCCCCATTATGAAAAAAGCCATCTTCACTCTCGCCATTGGCGACAATCCCATGTACCGCGCGGCGCTAAAAAGCTTCGAGCGCTACGCCGAAAAGGTCGGTGCCGATCTCGTGGTATCGGATCGACTGCACTACAAGATCCATATCGAAAATCCTAAATACTCGGCCAGCCCGGCCTGGCCCGAAAAGCTCTATACCGCCGAGTTATTGAAGCAATACGACAGGGTGCTCTATCTGGATGCGGACATCATGGTGACGCCATGGGCGCGAGATATTTTCGAAGAGTATCAAGATCTTGAGACTGTCTACATGTTCGACGAAGGTCCTTACACCGACCGCACCATTCCGGTAGGCGAGATCAATGCCGCCTTCGACGCCGTCGAGAACTGGCCACAAACCGATGGCCACTACAGTTACTACAACTTCGGCATGTTCCTGATCTCTAAGGAGTGCCCCCTGTTTGAACTCGCCACCCTGGAAGGGATGCAGCAGGTGTGTAACACGGTTAAGTTCTACGATCAGACCTATGTGAACTACGTCATTCAGAAGAACAAGATCAAGAACCAAGGCGTCGATGCGGCTTTCAATCGCATGGATCTGCTGGGCAACGAAGATTATCGCAAGGCCGACTTTATTCACTACGCAGGTCGCGGCTACCGCATCAAGTGTCCGAGCCGCGAGATCCGCTATGTCGACGACTACTGCCAGATGTATGGCGATACCCTGACACCAGCAGAGATCAAGCAGCTCAAGCTAGACGCCTGGAACCTCTATACCGCCAACCTAAAGCGTAAGAGTGGCGTTCCCCAGGGACTACTGAACTTTATCGGCAAGCCAACTCTGGGACGAAAGTGGCTTAAATAAAAGCGGCTTAAATAACGGTTTATATAAATAAGCAATTACTTAAGTTCTGGGGCTGCAAACACTAACAGTTGCAGCCCTTTTCACACCACAGTCCACCAGCCTTTCGCTCACCTTTGCAACCGCAGATTTACCCCCCAATAACAGCGACACCCATGCATTAACACAAAACCAGCTAATCAATTGAAAAGGTAAGACTTATCCCCTCTAACGAGTAAAATTCCGGCCAAGATTATCACTCGTTAAGGCGCCATGAAGACCTCACTCATCATCACCACCTATAACTGGCCCCAAGCACTAAATGCTGTGCTCGCCAGCGTCCAGAGGCAAAGCCGGCTTCCCGACGAGGTGATCATCGCCGACGATGGCTCAGGCCCGGCAACACGCGAGCTTATCGACACTCTCAAGGCCAGCTTTCCCGTCCCGCTGATCCACAGCTGGCATGAAGACAGGGGCTTTCGTCTGTCAGCCAGTCGCAATCGCGCCATAGGGCTGGCCCGCTTCGACTACATCATAATGATCGACGGCGATCTCGTGCTGCACCCAGACTTTATCGCCGATCACCTTGCCGTCGCCGAGCCCGATTGCCTGGTGACGGGCAAACGAGTGAAGCTGGGACCGGCCCTAAGCCAGCGGATCTTGGCAGGCGCCGCGCGCCCCTGTCTCTTCTCACCAGGCATCGCCAGGGGCAGAGAGCAAGCGCTTCGCAGTCGCTGGCTATGCGAGAAAAGCGGCTGGGGAGCGCCGGACTCGATAGAGGGCATACACGGTTGTAACCTCGGATTCTGGCGGCGAGATGCCCTGGCCATCAACGGCTTTAATCAGGCGTTCGAGGGCTGGGGCCCTGAAGATAAGGAGTTTGCCCTGCGCATGTACCACAACGGTAAATGGCGCAAGCGGGTAAAGTTTTATGCCGTCGCCTTTCATCTACATCACAAGGAGAGCTGCCGCCAGCAGCTGGCCAGCAACAATCTTTTGTTTCAGCACACGCTTACCCAGAGGCCAATTCGATGCACCCAGGGCATAAGTGAACTCGGCTCTTAAGGTGACTGGCAGAGGCTCAGATAGTCGGCGACTATCTTATCGATTGCCACCTGAGTGAGGATCTCACTGTCGACAAGGCTAGGATAATGCTCCAAGGCCTGATCTAGCTTACGACTCAAGGCCTCACTATCCCGCCTCGGCACCAGATATTCGGCAAGCTCTTTTGTCATGATCTCATCCGGCCCATGGGGGCAGAGGGTGCTGACCACGGGCGTACCACAGATCAAAGACTCGATTAGCACGGTCGGCAGGCCCTCATAATCGGAACTCAGCACTAAGAGGCGCGCCGCCTTGATCCAGGGAAAGGGGTTGGCCTGAAACCCGGGGCAGATGATGCGATCGGCCACGCCATGCTTCTTAGCCAGCTTCATCGCCTTCTTGGGGTTGTTGCAAAGTAGCACAAGTGGCAAGGGCTTATGCATCTTGGCAAGCGCCTGGAACAGTATGTCATGACGTTTCTGGCGGGCGACGCGACCCACGTGGATAAGGAATTCTCCCTTAGGGATATCCGGGTTCACCTCATCGGCCTTTGCCCTTATCGCCTCGACATCGAAGGGATTGTAGATGGTGCGCACACTGCGAGGCACGATTCGACCGCTTTGGTTGATCTCGCGTGCTATCCCCTTGGACACAGTGATCAATGCCTGGCCGTTCAGTGCCCGCTTGGCTCTGAGCATGGTGAGATAGGAGATAGGCCCGAGTTTACGCTCGCGCTTCAACTCCTCTTCGATAGAGTTATGCACCACGATATAGAGCGGCGACACTCCGGCGCGGGTCAACAACAGATTACTCTTGTCCAGATTAGATAGAATCAGATCGAACTTACCATGTATCTGCTCGAGTCCGTCGATCCACTGCTTCACTCTGGCCGCCGAGCGGCTCAATCGCCACCAGGCGATGATATGACGGTCGCGCTCATCGAAGCAGACATGCAGGGGAATATCCGCTGGCACGGCATAATCATAATGTGGGGAAAGCACCAGCAGGTGCGGCTCATGCCCTAGGCGTTTCAGCTCGGCCGCCAGGGTCAGAACTATCTTTTCGGCCCCGCCACCGGCGAGGCTGTCTATGGCCAAGCCGATGCGTTTAGCGCTCACCGGTGAGCCCCAAGAGTCGTTCAATCTCCGCCATGCAGATATCTAGCCCCTTGGCCTCGGCCTCTCTATCCATATTGACAGTTAACTGCTGAGCGGTCTTGGGTTCCAGCAGGCGCTGCACCTGAGTGCACATGGCATCGAGTTCGATATCACAACTCAGCGCCAGGCCTCGCTGCACGCAGCGCTGGATCCGCTTGGGCTGATCCTTGGAGACGGCCACCGCCAGCGTCGGCACCTTGAGGGCAATTGCCTGCAACAGGGTGTCGCCACCGCTCAGCACGGCGCCCGCAGCGCCATCGAGTAGATTGATAAACTCAAGGCTGGAGAGTCGCTCTATGGCCACTACGCCCTCTAGCTGAGGTAGATCTTGGGGGTAGTTAGGGCCAAACACCATGACGCTGGGGATCCCCGTCTTTCGATAACAGGCCTGCGCCACCTGGGCGAAGCGTTCGGCGGCCAGCGTCGAGCCGATATAATGTCCGCCAGAGCCGGCACTATAGAGAAGATAACCCTTTGGCTCCAGGCCGTGCGCTTGCTGCAAGGCGCGCTGCAAGGCGCTATCTGGCCGCGCGAAGATAGAGCCGGTAAAGATGGGCTCGGCGCGGTTGATCAGGTTTAACTTAAAGCGGTCGAAACGACTGATATCGCCAATCACAAACTCGGGTTGCACCACCCAATGGCTATCGGTGACCAAGGCCCTCTCAAGCTTCATGCCGCGGGCACGCTTGCGTTTGTGTTGACTGATGAAGACCACCTTGGCGCCGCTACGGTTGGCATGTTTTAGCTGGGCCTTGCGGCCGGCGGCATCGAAGATCACTAGGTCAGGCTTGAGCCTGGAGACCAGCTGATTCACCTCTTTCACACGCTTGGTGGGGGTGTCGTTAACCAGGTGGGTCGGATAGGGACAATGTTTGGCATAGGGCGCGCGGCTATTGAGCACGAATTCAACCTGCGCCTGCGGCCAACGCTGCATGATCTCGTCGGCCACTATGGTGGAACGCATATATTCACCTATGCCCTCTTCACAGGAGACAGGTACAAACAGAAATTTTGGCGCCACTGACATTGACGATATCCCTAAAAATGAATGGGAAAACCCCATCTTCCCTCATTGCATGACTCAGCCGACGGGGGCCAGATGAGCCAATCAAACCTGAAGTCTACCATTAATCGCCAACCCCTGGCTAATGGCTGGCGTGTGACTGCGACTCGCTAACTTGGTCACCGGCGCTGGCTTGCGCCAGGCGATCAAACTCCGCCAGCACGGGCGCCACCTGAATCATCTCCATCAGGTGCTCTCCCTTGGCACGGGTTCCCCAAGGCACCCCACCCGCATGTTGCTGAGCGATCGCCTGATCATAGACGCTGACCACGCTGTCTAAACAGGTGTAGGGGCCGGTGCGCCCAGGATTGGAGTGGGCGTAGAGGCCGATCACAGGCGTGCCCTGAGTCACCGCCATATGGGCCGGGCCGGTATCTGGCGCCAGGACGATACTCGCCTGTTTCAGAAGCGCCAGAAGCTGGGTCAGCGAGGTCTTGCCCACCAGGTTTTCGATGCGGGGATCGCCATGTGAAAGGATCGCCTCTGCCAGCTGACGCTCCATAGGAACCGGACCACCGCAGAGCAGCACACGATAGCCTTTTTCCAGCGCATGGTCCGCCACCTTGGCATAACGCTCGGGCAGCCAGTTTCGCTCGGCCTTACTGGCGGCGGCGCAGATCACTAAGGTCTTGTCTCCATCTGGGATCAGCTGGCGGGCAAACTCGGTATCCGCGGCGGGCACTGGAATCTCCCACTTAGGCTTAAGATCCGTGACGCCCACGGCCTTGGCAAAGCCCATGAAACCCTCGAGCACATGGGGCGTTGCCAAGGGCTCCACCCTATGATTGGTCACCAGCCACTGCCCCTCCTTGGCCCTGGCGCGATCGAAGCCCAGACGCACCTTGGCCGAGATAGCCAAGGAGGCGATGGTTGCCCTCAGTGCCACCTGCATATGCAGCAGCAGATCGAAACGACGTCCCTTGAGGGCGCGGTGCAGATTGAAATAACTGCGCCAGCCCTGGGACTTATCGAAGATCACAAACTCGACGCCGGGCAGATGCTTGAGCAGCTGATACTCCACCTTGCCAATCACCCAGGTGATCTTAAGAGCTGGATACTGGCGCTGAATCGCCTGCACCATGGCCACCGCATGACACACGTCACCGATCGCAGATAAACGTAAGAGACACAAAGAGTGGGCAGTCTGCAAATTCAAGCTCATATAGGGGCCGCTGAGAAATAGTAAGGGAGTAAGGATCCGCAACGAGTTTAATGTAGAATGTCACTAGGTTCCATGATTAGGCCGCCATAGGACGAACTTTCTTTAAAACCTATGGCCCTGTATACCGGTCGGATGACACGATGAAGATCCTCAATACTTCCATTCCAGACGTTAAGCTGCTCGAGCCTCAGGTGTTCGGCGATGAGCGCGGCTGTTTTTTCGAGACATTTCGTCAGCAGTGGTTTAAGGAGCACCTGGTGGATCTGGACTTTGTGCAGGAAAATCAGAGCCATTCGCTGCAAGGCACACTGCGTGGGCTGCACTACCAGCTTAGACAGCCTCAGGGCAAGCTGATCCGCGTGGTCAGCGGTGAGATCTTCGATGTATGTGTCGATCTGCGCCTCAATAGCCCAAGTTTCGGCCAATGGACGGGGCACCACCTGTCGGCAGACAACAAGCACCAGCTCTGGGTGCCACCCGGGTTCGCCCACGGCTTCTATGTCATCTCTCCCGAGGCCCACTGCCTCTATAAGTGCACCGACTATTATGCGCCGAATGACGAACACAGCATCCGCTGGGACGACGCCAGTCTCGCCATCGATTGGCCGCTACTCAACACACGGTCGCCAATCCTGTCGCCCAAGGACAAGGCCGCAGGCACCTTTGCCGAGGCCGATTACTATGAATAGTAGCCAGCAGCACCCGTTAGCCGGGCGCAATATCTTGATCACCGGTGGTGCTGGCTTTATCGGCTCGGCCTTGATTCGCCACCTCATCGCGCTAGGCGGTTGCCGCGTGGTGAACTATGACAAGCTTACCTATGCCGGCAACCTGTTGTCGCTCGAATCCATCGCGCAAGATCCCAATTACCATTTCATCCAAGCCGATATCTATGATGGCGATACCCTGGGCAGAGCCCTAAGGCAACACCAGATAGATCTGGTGATCCACCTTGCGGCGGAGACCCATGTGGACCGCTCTATCGAGGGGCCCAGAGCCTTCATCGACACCAATATTGTCGGCACCTTCGAGCTGCTGCAGCAATGCCTAGACTATTACCGCAAGCTGCCGACGGAGGTAGCGGCACGCTTTCGTCTGCACCATGTCTCGACCGACGAGGTATTTGGCGACTTAGGCTCAGACGAGACTGGATACTTTAGCGAGCAATCTCCCTACGCCCCCAGCTCACCCTATTCCGCCAGCAAGGCCGCGGCGGATCATCTGGTTAGGGCCTGGCATCGTACCTACGGCCTACCTGTGGTGCTGTCGAACTGCTCCAACAACTATGGCCCTTATCAGTATCCGGAGAAGCTGATCCCCGTAACCCTGCTCAACGCCCTGCAGGGAAAATCGATTCCCGTCTATGGCGACGGCAAGCAGATCCGCGACTGGCTCTATGTGGACGACCACGCCCAAGCCCTGTGCCAGGTGGCCGCTCGGGGCGAGCTAGGCGAAAGCTACAACATAGGGGGCATGAATGAGATGACAAATCTCGAAGTCGTCAGCCTCATCTGCGATCTGTTAAATCAAAAAGTCACCGAGAAGCCCAACGGCATCAGCGACTTCAGGCAACTCATCGGCTTCGTCAAAGACAGGCCCGGGCACGACACCCGCTACGCCATTGACGCCAGCAAGCTGAGCCTCACCTTAGGCTGGCAACCTAGCGAAAGCTTCGCCAGCGGCCTGGAGAAGACGGTGGACTGGTATCTGACGCACCTGGATTGGTGCCATCAGGTCGCGGACCAGTCATGATGAGCAAGTCGTAATGGGCCAAGCGCGATGAAACCGATAGTGAAACAAATAATGAAACCGATATTGGTGATCGGTCGTTATGGGCAGGTTTCCCAGGCGCTCAAGGCGACTCAGCCAGAATGCTACCAGGTGGACTATCTGGGCCGTGAGGCGCTGGATATCCGCGACAGTAAGGCGATCGAGCGGCTATTAGACCAGCAAGGCTATGGACTGGTTATCAACGCCAGTGGCTATACCCAGGTCGATGCCGCCGAGACAGACTGTCAGGCCGCCTTTGCCCTCAATCACCTGGCGGTAAAGGCACTGGCCGAGCACTGCGGTAAACGTGGCATCCGGCTTATCCACCTTTCCAGCGACTATGTCTTCAACGGGGTCTTCGATGGTTTTTTTGATGAGGCTTTTAAGGGGAAGCTCGATAAACAACAGTGCCAGCCCTATCGCCCAACGGATGCGCCTAACCCGCTCAGTCGCTATGGCGAGTCAAAGTGGCGCGGCGAGCAGGCAGCGCTGGAATATGGCCAGGGCCATGCCTGCATAGTGCGCACCTCATGGCTCTACTCCCCCTTCGGGCATAACTTTGTCAAGACCATGCTGACCCTGATGCGCCAGGGTAAACCGCTTAAGGTTGTCGACGATCAATGGGGCACGCCAACTTCGGCGATGGCACTGGGGCAGTTTATCTGGCAACTCATTCAAGTGACAAAGCCAGACCCCATCTACCACTGGAGCGATCTCGGCGTCACCAGCTGGTATGAGTTTGCACGGCAGATATCAGATAGCGCCTATGCATTGGGGCTTCTCGATAAGCCAGCAAGCATCAGCCCCATTAGCACCCAGGAATACGGTGCGGCGGCGCCTCGCCCGCACTACAGCGCCCTGGATACCAGTAGCTCCCAGGCTATTTTGCCCGCCAAACGCTGGCAGGATAATCTCATCCAGGTGCTGCAACAACTGGCGAAAGAGGGCTGACAGGGCGCCAATATCGGGTACAATTCCCACTAGCGACCATTTAAGCCTGTTGAGCCAGTGAATCTATGCAAATAAAACCCACCGATGCCGGTTGCATCGTCTTTAGCCAAGCTTCGCTCAAGGCGATCACCCCAGATTGGTTTACCTTCGATTACTGGCAAGACCTAGGGGCCATCACAGGCTCTTCAAAGGGCCGCTACACCACCTGGTTTGTCAATCCAGCGCCTCTGAGTAAGGCGCCCGAGGAGGAGTGGGTACTCAGACACTATTATCGTGGCGGCATGATGGAGAAGTTCAGCCGCGATGCCTATCTCTATACCGGGCTTAAGCGTTGCCGGGCGATCGCCGAATTCAACCTGTTGGAGCAGCTGTTTAAGGAAGGATTTGCGGTGCCTGAACCTGTGGCGGCGCAGATCCAGCGCAGCGGCCCCTATTATCGCGGCGATATCATCATCAAGCGGATCCCGGGCGCTCGCGATCTGGTGGCCGAGCTAAGCCAGGGGCCTATGTCGGATGAAAAATGGCAGGCGCTCGGTGCCTGTATCGCCAAGTTCCATCGCCGCGGCGTCTACCACGCCGATCTCAATGCCAAGAACATACTGCTGGCCGGAGAAACCTTTACCCTGATCGATTTCGACCGCGGCGCGTTAAAACAGCCTGACTGCAAATGGCAACAGGCCAACCTGGATCGCCTGCTCCGCTCCTTCAACAAGGAGAAGGGCAAGACACCCGAACTGCACTTTAACCAGGAAAACTGGCAGCAGCTGTTAGCGGGTTACGCCCAGGCCTAGCCGTTAATCAGATCTCTGGCCAAGTCGAACTGGGCCGTCAGTGCCCCCTTATTGGCCTCGACTACTTCAAGCCCGGCCTCTCTGGCGGCCAGATAGGCCGCCTTATCGTCAAACTTATGCACCAACTGCTGCGCCAACTCATCGGCATCCTTCACTAAGGCGAGGGATCCCGCGTCCTTGAGTAAGCCAGTGATCTCAGCAAAATCCCAGTGATGTAGCCCCACATAGACAGGCAGGCCGATGGCCGCCGGCTCCAGTGGATTATGGCCACCATTCTCAATCAGGGTACCGCCGACAAAAGCCTGATCCGCCGCGCCATAAAAGCTCAGCAGCTCACCCATGGTGTCGCCCAGCAGCACCTGAGTCTGGTCATCCACCGCATCTTGTTTACTTCTGCGTGCCAGCACTAGCCCTGCGGCCTTCACCCGACTGGCCGCCGCATCAAACTGCTCTGGATGCCTCGGCACCAACACCAGGAGGGCATGGGGGAAGCGCATCAACAGGCTCTTGTGCGCGGCGAGCATGATATCAAACTCCCCCGGATGCACGCTGCCCGCTACCCAGACCGGGGTCTCCATCCGCTGCCAGGTCTTACGCAGCTCTTTTGCCTTCTCTAGCAATTCTGGCGCTATGTTGAGATCGAACTTAAGGCTTCCCGTGACCTTTACCCGCTCGGCCTCGACGCCCAGGTCGATGAAACGCTGCGCCGCCTGAGGCGACTGGGCGGCGATCAGATCCAGTGAGCGCAGCATGGGCAGCGACAGCTTGGGCCGGCCGCGATACTGGTTGGCCGACTTCTCCGACAGACGGGCGTTGGCCAGCATCAGCCTGACACCCCGGCGTTTGGCCTGATGAATGAGGTTCGGCCATAGCTCCGTTTCCATGATGATGATCTGCTTAGGCTGCAGCTGACTCAGGAAACGCGCCACACACAAGGGGAGATCGAAGGGCAGATAGCAGTGCTGTACGCTTTCACCAAAGGCCTTTATCACCTCGGCCGAACCTGTCGGACTCGTGGTGGTGATGGTAATACTGAGCTCAGGGTAGGCCGCCTGTATCTGTTTAATCAGCGGAATCGCCGCCAGGGTTTCCCCCATGGAGACAGAATGGATCAGCAGATCTGCCCGCGACAGTTTCGACAGACCAAAGCGTTCGCCCCAGCGACCACGGTAATCCGGGCTCTTGATCGCCCGAATCGCCAGATAGAGAATCAGCAGAGGGCTTAGCAGATACAGCAAGGCAGAATAGAGGGTACGATTCATAGGGGACGGCACTTATACAGGGTCAATTTACTCATAGACCTTAATAGTAACATATGCCGCTGGACGACGGGCGGCAAACAGACGCTGGCAATAAGCCTCACGTTGATTTATAAATCGGCAGAAAAACAGGGGGTTAATCTTAACTGGTCTGAGTAGCCATAGATTGACTTTTACCCGCTGGCTGATAACTTCAACTGGAGCCTTTACTCGAATATAGCCCTATAACTCGCGCGCCAGGCAAGACCGGCCCACGAGTAATAAACCGACCAGACTTAGGATCAAGATGAAGACCCGCGATAAAATCGTCCACGCCGCCCTGGCCCTGTTTAACGAGCATGGTGAGCGCGCCATCACCACCAACCATATTGCCGCGCATCTGGGGATCAGCCCGGGTAACCTCTACTACCATTTTCGCAATAAAGAAGACATCATCCGCTCCATCTTCAGCCTCTATGAACAACATCTGGAGACAGGCTTTCAGCCCTATGAGGGAAAAAAGGTCGACGTCGACCTCTTGATCGGCTACTTCGACGCCCTCTTCTACACCCTGTGGCAGTTCCGCTTCATGTACGCCAATCTGGTGATCATCCTCAGCCGCGACGAGGTGCTCAACAAGCAGTATACGGTCACCCATGAGCAGGTACTCAAGCGAGCCACCAGCATCCTGACCCAGCTAAAACAGGATGGCGTATTGGTGATCGACGATGCCGAGATCACGCCGCTGGCCGACACCATCCGCATGGTGGCCTGCTTCTGGATCAGCAACCAGCTCACCCACTCGGAGGCCACCCAGATCACTAAGACCTCCCTCTACGAGGGGCTGTTACGGGTGTTGATGATCTTCAAGGCCTACGCCAGCGAATCCGCCAGACCCACCTTCATCAGGCTTGAGCAACACTACCAGGCCCTGGCTAAGGCGGAACAGGAAGAAGACTAAACAACGGATCTGCCACTCACCTCATCATCTGGCCTCTCGCTAAATCTGTCGAGATAGGCCTGTCGTGATAGGCCAGTTGTGACATTTCGCATTATTTTTTGTTATGCGAAAGTTGCACTTGCACTAACTTAGTTAATAGCGCAAAAAAAAATGTGGCGCCGGCCGGGTTTAAGGTTAGAATTCGGCCAGCCTAGCGCGATCCATATCCCAGGCGTCCCCTTTTCCGGCAGGCGTGTCGGCAACAATAGATGGTCGAAACTGAACTAGACTTAATCATTCATCGA
The DNA here is from genome assembly GCF_019457535.1 of Shewanella halotolerans. Classification (NCBI taxonomy): domain Bacteria; kingdom Pseudomonadati; phylum Pseudomonadota; class Gammaproteobacteria; order Alteromonadales; family Shewanellaceae; genus Shewanella; species Shewanella halotolerans. The sequence continues at coordinate 4,502,537 of NZ_CP080417.1, forward strand.
CGGGGCGATACCTGGCTATGACAAGCCTGACTTATGCGTTAAAGATGGTTCCTAACTTATCGCCTTTCCTCGAGTTTATCTGCCAAGTGAGCAGGCTCGGGCAAAGCATACAAAAATAAAACGAGACAGAAAGAAGGAGACTACAGGTGGCAACGACCTCATTCTACGATCAAATCAATCAGCAGCTGGCTGAAGTTAAAGCGGAAGGCTTATACAAGAGCGAGCGCGTTATTGCCTCTCCTCAGAAGACTGAAATCGAAGTCAACGGCCACGAAGTGATGAACTTCTGCGCCAACAACTACCTTGGCCTGGCGAATCATCCCGAGCTGATCGCCGCGGCGCAGCAGGGCCTGAGCGATCACGGCTTCGGCATGGCGTCTGTGCGCTTCATCTGTGGTACCCAAGATATTCATAAGCAACTCGAAGCCAGCCTGAGCGAATTCCTCGGCATGGAAGACACTATTCTTTACTCTTCTTGCTTCGATGCGAACGCCGGTCTGTTCGAGACCCTGCTGGACGCCGAAGACGCCATCGTCTCAGATGCCCTGAACCACGCCTCTATCATCGACGGTGTACGTCTGTGTAAGGCCAAGCGTTTCCGCTATGCCAACAACGACATGGCCGATCTGGAGACCCAACTGCAGGCGGCAAAGGCAGCCGGTGCCCGTCATATCTTGATCGCCACCGACGGTGTGTTCTCGATGGATGGCGTGATCGCCAACCTCAAAGGCGTCTGCGATCTAGCCGATAAATATGGCGCCCTGGTCATGGTGGATGACTCTCACGCCGTGGGCTTTATCGGTCAAAACGGCCGCGGTACCCACGAGTATTGCGACGTGATGGACAGAGTCGACATCATCACGGGCACCCTGGGCAAGGCCCTGGGCGGCGCATCGGGTGGATTCACCTCGGCGAAGAAAGAGGTCGTCGACTGGCTACGTCAACGCTCGCGTCCTTACCTCTTCTCTAACTCGCTGGCCCCTTCTATCGTCACCGCCTCGATTCACGTGCTGGAGATGCTAAAGTCTGGCCAGGCACTGCGCGAAGCCGTATGGGAAAACAGCCGTTACTTCCGCGAGAAGATGACTGCGGCAGGCTTTACCCTCGGCGGCGCCGACCATGCCATCATCCCTGTGATGATTGGCGATGCCAAATTGGCGAGCGACTTCGCTAACCGTCTGTTGGAAGAGAATATCTATGTGATCGGCTTCTCCTTCCCTGTGGTACCTAAGGGCCAGGCCCGTATTCGTACCCAGATGTCGGCCGCCCACACCCGCGAGCAGCTAGATCGCGCCATCGATGCCTTCACCCGCATCGCCAAAGAGATGGGAATTATCTAGGAGTCTATCGATGAAAGCCTTAAGCAAACTCAAGCCTGAAGAAGGCATCTGGATGGTTGATGCGCCAAAACCTGAAGTTGGCCACAACGATCTGCTGATCAAGATCCGCAAGACTGCCATCTGCGGTACCGACGTGCATATCTACAACTGGGACGAGTGGTCACAAAACACCATTCCTGTGCCTATGGTGGTCGGTCACGAATATGTGGGCGAGGTGGTCGAGATTGGTCAGGAAGTCCGTGGCTTCCAGATTGGCGATCGCGTCTCTGGCGAAGGTCATATCACCTGTGGCCACTGCCGCAACTGCCGCGCGGGACGCACTCACCTGTGCCGCAATACCTCAGGTGTGGGTGTTAACCGTGAAGGTGCCTTTGCCGAATACCTGGTGATCCCGGCCTTCAACGCCTTTAAGATCCCTGACGATATCTCTGACGATCTGGCTTCTATCTTCGATCCATTCGGCAATGCGGTACACACGGCACTGTCGTTCGACTTGGTCGGCGAAGATGTGCTGATCACTGGGGCAGGCCCTATCGGCATCATGGCCGCCGCGGTTTGTCGCCATGTCGGTGCGCGCCATGTGGTGATCACCGATGTGAACGAATATCGTCTGGAACTTGCCAAGAAGATGGGCGCAACCCGCGCCGTTAACGTGGCCAAGGAGAAGCTGGAAGATGTGATGCAAGATCTCGGCATGACCGAAGGCTTCGATGTCGGCCTCGAGATGTCGGGCGTACCGGCTGCCTTCCACTCCATGCTAGATACCATGAACCACGGCGGCAAGATCGCCATGCTGGGGATTCCTGGCGGCGACATGGCCATCGACTGGAGCAAGGTGATCTTCAAGGGGCTCATCATCAAGGGGATCTACGGCCGTGAGATGTTCGAGACCTGGTACAAGATGGCCAGCCTGATCCAATCGGGTCTGGATATCTCGCCTATCATCACACATCACTACAATGTTGATGATTTCCAAGCCGGTTTCGACGCCATGCGTTCGGGTCAATCGGGCAAGGTGATCCTCAGCTGGGATTAATCCCCCGCTCCACTCGCAACCGGGGCTGTACTCTCACGGCCCCATGTTGCACACTTAACTTATCCCTCTTTTTCATTACAGGTTGACTATGTCTGCTTTTCAACACCTGAGTGTCAATCAACTCATCCATATGCTGGAAGACAATGCCGAGGTACAGGTGGTCGATATCCGTGACGGCGCCAGCTTCGAGGCGGGACAGATCCCCGGTTCGACCAACCTCAACAACGAAAACCTGGCACGCTACATTGCCGAGGCCGACATGGACAGCCCCTTAGTCGTGGTCTGCTATCACGGCATCAGCAGCCAAAATGCCGCGCAATACCTGCATGAACAGGGGTTCGATGATGTCTATAGCCTGGACGGTGGCTTCCAGGCCTGGCGCGAAGCCCATTAATTTTCAGAGGTACGCCTATGTTGGAACTTGGTCGTCTCCCCAATGAGCGCGCCGCCCAGGCGCTGATCGATTACCTCAAGGGCCAGGGCATAAATTGCCAGCTGCAACATGCCGAACACGGGGTGATCCTCTATGTCACCCGAGAGCAAGACTACGCCAAGGCACGCCACGAATATGAGCACTTCGTGCGCAATCCCTATGACGACAAGTACCTTCAGGCCTCCTGGGAGAACGGCAGCACAGGCACCAAGCTAGATTACGGCGCGCCTGGGCTGCAGCTGGTGACTCAGTTCCTGTCCGGGGCCGGCCCCCTGACCCTTATCGTGATGCTCAGCTGTACGCTAATCTATCTCGGCTTTATCTTCGGCTTCGCCAACCCTATCTTCGAGGCACTCTCCTTCTTCGGCGCTGTACCCGGTAGCGACAGCAGCCAGATCTGGCGCGTATTTACCCCGAGCCTGATGCACTTCTCCGCTATGCATATCATCTTCAACCTGCTCTGGTGGTGGTATCTAGGCGGTAAGATTGAAAACAAGCTAGGGGTGACTCCACTTTTAACCTTACTGCTGATAGCCGGCACCCTGCCGAACCTGCTGCAATATGCAATTGGCGGCCCCAACTTCGGCGGCCTCTCAGGCGTTGTCTATGCGGTGGTAGGCTACACCTGGATCATGGGAGTCAGACGTCCCGAGAAGGGGATAGGCCTGCCCCCGGCCTACATAGGCTTCATGTTGGTCTGGCTGGTGTTTGGCTTTACCGATATGTTCGGCTTATCTATTGCCAACGGCGCCCATGTCGGCGGCTTAATGGTGGGCCTGGCCCAAGGCTTTATCGACAGTCGCCGACGGGTTTAGGTAACCCCTAGATAACATGTGCCCTCAGAGAGGTCACGAGATCAATAAGGGCCCATTAAATGGGCCCTTTTTGATTGGTATTATCCAATCACAATGAGTGATCGGTTATTTATTGCGGTTTAGCATGAGTTCACGCCAGCTCAATCACCTTCTTCACCAGCTTATCTATGCCGATATGGGCCTGGGCAATATTCTCGGCCAACATATAAGCCGGCGTACTTACCAGTTTACGCGCCTCATCGACGACGATCTGCTCGACATTGGCCTCCACATGCTCACCGCCCATCAGGTTAAAGGCGTGGGCTGTGTCGCTGTCATGGCCTATGGTACCCTTGGCCTTCTCGCCATAGAGCTTAGGGATCATCACGGGCGAGATACAGATAAAGCCCACCGGCTTGTTCGCCTCGACAAACTCGCTGATGAAGGCCTTCACGCTGGGTGCCACCTCACACTCGCTGCCCACCACGGCAAAATTACACAGATTCTTCGCGGCGCCAAAGCCACCTGGGATCACCAGGCCATCGAAGGCCTGGATATCTAACTCGTCCGTTGCCTTGATGTCGCCACGGGCAATACGCGCCGACTCCACCAGCACGTTGCGATGCTCACCCACGGCCACCTCACCTGTGAGGTGATTCACCACGTGCATCTGCTCTATGTTAGGTGCGAAACATTGATAACTCACTCCGGCCTGGGTCAGCGACAGCAGAGTCAATACCGCCTCATGAAGTTCGCTGCCATCGAACACTCCCGCGCCGCTTAATAAAACAGCAAATTTTTTCATTAAAAACTCCTTTAATAGACCGAATGGTTTTAACAACCAGATAACAAAAGGGTTGATCTGATTATTTTTCATGCTAAGTTAGTTCATCGACTCTAACAAGGCCGAGCAATTTCGCCAAGTCAGAGCATAAATATGGATGAAAAAATAAAAAATCCACAAATTAGGAATTTTTACTCGGAAGTAATACCTAGTTCACATAAAAATATAATACAAAAACAAATCAACAAGTTGCATCACCCGCTTATGTTCGTCGTCGTGATCCCTACTCGCTGAAACTTTTTTAGCTCACAGACTTATCCACAGGCTGCTGAGTAATTTGCCGTGGCCGAAATCGCCCTAATATGGCATGCTAGCGCCATCATCGCATACCGAAAAAATAGATAAAATTATGCCTAATATCGCTGAAAACCCACTCATTCTTGTGGATGGTTCTTCCTACCTTTACCGCGCCTACTATGCGCCGCCTCACCTGACCAACTCCAAGGGTGAAGCCACGGGGGCTGTGTATGGCGTGATCAACATGCTGCGCAGCCTGCTTAACCAATATAAGCCGACCCAGATGGCGGTGGTGTTCGATGCCAAGGGAAAAACCTTCCGCAATGAGATGTATGCCGAATATAAGGCCCACAGACCCCCCATGCCGGACGATCTCAGAACGCAGATCGAGCCGCTGCATCGCATCATTCGCGCATTGGGGCTTCCCCTGGTCTGTATTCCCGGCGTCGAGGCCGATGATGTCATAGGCACCATCGCCAGACAGGCGAGCCAGGAAGGCCGCTCCGTGCTGATCAGTACGGGCGATAAAGATATGGCCCAGTTGGTGGATGACAAGATCACCCTGATCAACACTATGACCAACACTATCCTAGGCCCTCAAGAGGTGAGCGAGAAGTTTGGTGTCGGCCCTGAGCTGATCATCGACCTACTGGCACTGCAAGGCGATAAGGCAGATAACATCCCCGGCCTGCCTGGCGTGGGTGAGAAGACGGCGCTGGCTATGCTACAAGGCGTCGGCGGCGTCGAAGCCATCCTAGCCAACCCAGAGAAGATGCCGGAACTCGGCTTTAGGGGTGCTAAGACCATGCCCGCCAAGATCGCCGAACATGGCGACATGCTCAAGCTCTCCTATGAGCTGGCGACCATCAAGTGCGACGTCAAGCTGGAGCAAGACTGGCACCAACTCAACATTCAAGACGCGGATCGCGACGAACTGATCAAATGCTACGGCGAGATGGAATTTAAGCGCTGGCTGGCCGAGGTGTTAGACAACAAGTCGAGCACCGACAGCCAAGAAGAGGCCGACGAAGTGCCGGCGCCTCAAACTATCGATACCCAGTACGACACCATTCTGACTTGGGAAGCCTTAGATGAGTGGCTAAAGGCCCTGGCCGCCGCACCACTATTTGCCCTGGATACCGAAACCACCAGCCTCAACTACATGGAAGCCAAACTGGTGGGGCTCTCGTTTGCCATCGAGCCAGGCAAGGCCGCCTATCTGCCGCTGGCACACGATTATGCCGATGCCCCAGAGCAGCTCGACAGCGAGCAGGTACTAGCCAAGCTCAAGCCACTGCTGGAAGACCCTAGCCTTCTCAAGGTGGGACAGAACCTTAAATATGACATGAGCATACTGGCCAATGTCGGTATCTCCCTCAAGGGCGTGGCCTTCGATACCATGCTAGAGTCCTATGTGTTTAACTCGGTCGCCTCCAAGCACAACATGGATGACCTGGCGCTGAAATACCTGGGTCATAAGAATATCAGCTTCGAAGAGATCGCGGGCAAGGGCGTTAAGCAGCTGACCTTCAACCAGATCCCGCTGGAGACGGCAGCACCTTACGCCGCCGAAGACGCCGATATCACACTCAGGTTGCATCAACACCTCTGGCCAAGACTGCAAAAGGCCAGCGAGCTTGCCAGCGTCTTTACCGACATAGAACTGCCTCTGGTCAACATATTGTCTCAAATCGAACGTCAGGGCGTGTTGATCGACAGCATGTTGCTGGGCCAGCAGAGCGACGAATTGGCACGCAAGATAGATGAGCTGGAACAGAAGGCTTACGAGATCGCTGAAGAGCCCTTTAACCTGGGCTCGACCAAACAGCTGCAGGCCCTCTTCTTCGAGAAGCTGGGCTATCCGGTATTGAAGAAAACTCCTAAGGGCGCACCGTCCACCGCTGAAGAGGTACTGGTCGAGCTAGCACTAGACTATCCGCTGCCCAAGATCATCCTGGAGCACAGGAGTCTATCTAAGCTTAAGAGCACCTATACCGACAAGTTGCCACTGATGGTCGATGGCAAGACTGGCCGGGTACACACCAGCTACCATCAGGCCATCGCTGCCACCGGTCGCCTGTCATCCAGCGAACCTAACCTGCAGAACATCCCCATCCGCACCGAGGAGGGCCGCCGTATTCGTCACGCCTTCGTGGCGCCAGAGGGACGCAAGATCCTCGCAGCCGACTATTCGCAAATCGAGCTGAGGATCATGGCCCACCTCTCCCAGGATAAAGGCCTGCTGAGTGCCTTCGCAGAGGGCAAGGATATTCACAGAGCTACCGCTGCCGAGGTGTTTGACGTCGACTTCGGCGAAGTCACCAGCGAACAGCGTCGCCGCGCCAAGGCGGTGAACTTTGGTCTCATCTATGGCATGTCGGCCTTCGGTCTGGCCCGCCAGCTGGATATTCCGCGTCACGAGGCCCAGCAATATATCGACATCTACTTCAAGCGCTATCCTGGCGTGCTCAAGTATATGGAAGATACCCGCGCTGCCGCCGCCGAGCAGGGATACGTATCGACCCTCTATGGTCGCAGGCTCTATCTACCAGCCATCAAGGATAGAAATGCCATGCGCCGTCAGGCAGCGGAGCGCGCCGCGATCAACGCCCCCATGCAGGGCACGGCCGCCGATATCATCAAGAAGGCCATGATCAATATCGCCCAGTGGATCGAGACAGAGACCCAGGGAGAGATCACCATGATCATGCAGGTGCACGATGAACTGGTGTTTGAGGTCGACGCCAACAAGGCCGATTCGCTCAAACTCAAGGTGTGTGAACTGATGGCACAGGCCGCCTCGTTAGATGTCGAGCTACTGGCCGAGGCTGGTATCGGCGATAACTGGGAACAGGCGCACTAGACTTACGTTTTGCGACTATGGCTCAACGGATTCTAGGCTCAATGCTCAATTAAATCTGAATTGAGCCACAAAAATGCCTCGACTATTCCCCGGCCTGTCGGGGCATTTTTTTATGCTGTGAGAGCCATTCACCTTGGCATCTCGCCCTCTCGACCCGCGAAGCCGTAAAAACCACCAAAAATAGTAATATTTTTTCACTTAAGGGCAGTTTTTAGCTAAACAGCTCTTTTAAAGGCAATTTTGGTAAATTTTAGATCAAAAACCTGTGCTTTTATTGAGCACTTTTTTAGACATTGCTCACATTATTGTCGTTTTTTACAAAAAACAGTTTCCCATATTACGACCAATGAAGTATTATTCTCTGCGTAGGGTACAGAGGTTAAGATGTTCTATCTTTCAGACCTTTTTTTATTTCACGTTAAGTGAAAAGCCAAATTCTGGCGCCCCAGCAAGTTACTTGCTGGGGCTTTTTTTCGTCTGAAATTTAATTTAGAGCAAATACTTTAATTTGAGTGGGATTCGGGCTATCCTATGACCACTGAGAACTATTGGTCGATGACCGATAGAACTTGAGTCTTGTTGAAATTTAGCTTCTCCCCAAAAGAGCTAATGTATTTTTTGCCGATGGTGTAGCCGTCGGCATTTTTTTTACCCACCATTACTAATCCACTCAAAGAGTTACCCGCTAATAGCCGTTGCAGCTTAGAGCCTTTGCAACTAAAAACCAGGCATAAAAAAACGCCCCCAATCTGGAGGCGCTCTCTAATCACAAATGAAAGTTGTTACTCTTGTTCGGCATCGGCTAAGGCTTCCACCAGCCAATCTGGATGACACCATTCGTTAAGAATCCCCAGCACCTTAGGCTTGCCGGTTCCCTTCAAGGAAGAAAATGGCTCCACCTTCACGCCGTCGCCAAAATCCGCCAAGGCCTTACGCACATCGTTAACCGTCTTCATTCGAGCACTCTGCGCCAACTTGTCACACTTGGTCAGCAAGGCAAGCACGGGAATATCGCAATCCACCGCCCACTCGATCATCTGCATGTCGAGATCCTTGAGGGGATGACGAATGTCCATCAGCACGACCAGGCCACTCAAACAGGCGCGTTCCTGCAGATATTGCCCCAGCGCCTGCTGCCATTTTTTCTTCATGGCCAGCGGTACCTGAGCAAAACCATAGCCAGGCAAATCCACCAGGCGTCTGTGCTCATCGAGCGCGAAGACGTTGATCAACTGGGTACGCCCAGGTGTCTTACTGGTTCTTGCCAGGTTCTTCTGCTCGGTTAATTGGTTTAATGCGCTCGACTTTCCGGCATTAGAGCGGCCGGCAAAGGCGATTTCGACGCCTACATCACCGGGCAAGTGCTCATCCAGATGCGCAATATCCGGCGCACTGATCAAAAACTTGGCCTGTCGAAAATCGATACGAGAATCAGTCACTACCCACCCCAAAATTTGTTATTTCTTCAGTTTAAATATCGAAGACTTGCTTACATTTGCACAATTTCGTGTAAAATATTACCCCGATCACATAAATCATATTTTATCACGCTTGCAGGTCACTCTCGTAAGCTCAGGACAAAAAATTTAACTAAAAGTTGGAACGCCATGAAAAAGTTCGCTATTGCGCTATCGATGTTAGCCACTCTATCAACTCCGGCTCTAGCAGCAGGTGATGCTGAAGCGGGAAAAACTAAAGCAATCATTTGTTCTGCCTGTCACGGTGTTGATGGTAACAGTATGATCGACATGTACCCCAAGATTGCGGGTCAACAAGAAACTTACCTGAAGAAGCAGCTAACCGAGCTGCGTCAAGCTGCCCACACAGGCGGTAAAGAAGGCCGTAACGATCCTATGATGAGCCCAATGGCGGCGGCATTGTCGGATCAAGATATCGAAGATTTAGCGGCTTACTTCTCTTCGCAAAAACTTGCGATGAGCGAAGTCAAAGACGTGCCTGAACTGGGTGAGCAACTATACAAGGGTGGTGACGCCGTACGTGGTGTGACTGCATGTATCGCCTGTCACGGTCCGAGCGGTAAAGGTTCTGAGGCTGCAGGCTTCCCAGCTATCGCGGGCCAACACGCTAACTACATCAAGATCCAGCTGAATAAGTTTCACGATACAAGTCGTAACAACGACCTAAACGGCATGATGCAAGACGTTGCCAAGAAGCTGACCAGCGAAGATATCGAAGCACTATCTAAATATATTTCAAGCATTAAGTAATTAATCGCTGGATAACGAAAGGGTGGTTTATACCACCCTTTTTAACACCCCCAAATTTACGTTTACGTAAACTGCTGAAAATTGGTGCTTGACATAGATCACAGATTTCGTTTTAATTGTGCCCGTACCGAGGTAAACCCAACTGTTTGTATAAAGTCTACCTAATAACAATAAACAGATTTCGGTATGTGATTACATTTAAGATATAAGAATAAAGTTAAGCAAAAATAATAATAATTTTTTGACCACTCACTAAAAATAATAAGAGAAGTACTTCGCATCTGAAGTCGGGTCGTAATAACTTGGTAAGGATATTGGTTAGGAAGGCCAATGCGCTAATTAGCATTTTCCTTACGGTTCAGAAAACAGTTGAACTGCTTACTGCTGAACTTAATGTACACCGAACAGGGATGGTTTATTAGGCGTCAAAGATGACGATATGGATTGTGATGTGTCAATGAAGACCATCTACGGAAGCTGTGGTCAGGAAGGCGACAGGGAAAGAAAAAAAGCGTCTGGAAGACCGAAAACGAAAATAACTATGCATGGAAAGCAGATTAAAAAATAAGATGGAATCCGACTGGGAGAGTCGCATAGCAAGTAAGGAAACTTGGAATCAGAATTGAGTACCTTTGGTACTTTTTGGAAGGCGACAGTGATACTGTCGCCTTTTTTTATATCCGGCAAAAAATACGCTTCTGTTTCCGCTTGGCCTACAGTAAATTAAACCGGGTAGCAGCAATTAACCCAGCCTTTAAGAGTCATGCCCTAGCCATGCGAAGATGCCCCCTGTGCACCAGCGAAGAGACCGCCCCCTTCTATCAAGATAGAAAACGCTGCATCTATCGCTGTAAGCGCTGCATGCTGCTGTTTGCCGATGCCAACTCTCATCTGCCGCCCAGCGCCGAGGTAAAACGCTACCGCTCAGCCAATAGTAAAGACAAGCCGCTGCAACAATTCCTGTCGAGCCTGATCACTCAGTGTGAGCAGCAGGTTCAGGGCCCACTGCTTGGGCTCAACTTCGGTCGACTGCTAAACCCACAGGCGATAGACGCCATCAAGGCGCGAGGCCATCAGCTCAACCAGTATGATCCACACTTCGCCCCGGATCATACTCTGCTAAGACTCGAGTACGACTTCATCTGTTGTTATCGCGTCTTCGAGCATTTTCGCTTTCCTGGAAAGGAGTGGCAGCTGCTTTGTTCCCTGCTTAAACCCGGCGGCTGGATGGCGATCAGCACCCAGCTGCTCACCGAGCTTCAGGGCTTTCCCAAATGGCACCACAAAAACAATCTGACCCATGTCAGCTTTTATCAGCAAGCCACCTTCCAATATTTGGCAAACCAGGCCGAGTTTAGGCTATTATTCGCCTCGAAAGATCTCATTTTGGTGCAAAAACCAACAGGATCTGGTATAACACGCGACCCAAGTTCACTTATCTAACTCAGGGTTAGGTAGGTTCACGATTTTTTGTAGTTGAGATTAACGTTATGACCCGTAAGAAATCGCGCAAGATCAATGAGAATGCGCCAAAACGTCCGCCTAGAACCAAGAAAGAAGACCGTGTCGTCACGGGTAAGAAGCAGAAGTCGGGCAATAAAGCGGGCAGTCGTCATAACGAAAAGCAGATCCAACAGAAGCAATCGGGCACGGCACAGGCCAAAGATCCCCGCCACGGCAGCAAGAAGCCTATCGCACTTGAGCTTCCGACTAAGGCGCCTGTTGCCAAGCAGCCCAAGGCACCTAAAATGAGCGACGAACAGAAACTGCTGAAGCTAGAGGAAGATCCTAGACTCAACAAGCTGCTCGACATGCTTGAAGAAGGTCGGGATCTCAACGATACGGATCAAGCCTGGTTAGAGAAGCAACTAACAGAGATTGAGCGCCTGATGGATCGCTTGGGCATCACGGAAGAGGATGACCTCGAGCATGTGATGAAGACCACGGTCGGCTCAGACGACGATCTGCTGGATAAGTTTGAATCTGGCGCCGATCTGCTCAAAGATTATCAAGATAAAGACTAGCCTCAGGCTAACCCAAATGGCATCGATTCGATGCCATTTCTCTATCTCGCCTCTGTGATTAACACCTAGCTAACCAACACCTCGGATTGCATTATGACTACGACACTCCTCATCCTGGGCGCCATCATCATCTTAGGCCTGGCCGCCTATGCCGCCAGCCTGTTACTCAAGCTGAAACAGCAAACCGCACGACAAAAAGCGCAACGCGAGGCACAACAGGCCGCGGCTGACGCCAAGGAGCTGGAACTGCTCGGCAACATTCACTATATCGCCGCCGCCATGCTCGAAGAGCGCTGTGAACTGTCAGAGGGCGTGATGCGTATCGGTAAGCTGTTCAATATTCTTGGCCACACAGAGCAGGTGAAACACCAGTACCCGGCGCTCTTTAAGCATTATGAGATCATCGAGTCCCACCCTATCATGGAGCAGCGCAAGGCGTTGGCCAAGCAGCAGCGCATGAAACTAGACTTAGAGAGAATGAAGTCAGAATCCGCCCTGGAAGCGGAGATCATCGCCGAGGTGGCCCTGTTGGCCAAAGCCTATGCCCACCTCAGCCACTGACGTGAGTCGGTGCACAAAAACGGCTTAAGACCAAGACATTTAAGCCGAAAACAAGGATATTCGACAGCTAACATAAATTGCAGTGCCAATTTGCAACCTGGATCAATGTTATTCACTCAATAACATTGCATACTTCGCTAGTTGCTAATTTACCACCCTCGGAGGACACGCCTTGAAGCAGCCCACCCAAATTAGTTGGGATCAGTCAATGATCGAAAAATATAATTACAGCGGTCCTCGTTATACCTCTTACCCGACCGCACTAGAATTTGACGCCTCCTTCACCGAAGAAGACCTGCTCACCTCTATTGCCAACAGTAAGAGCAATAAACTGTCGCTGTATCTACACATTCCTTTCTGCGCCAAGCTCTGCTACTACTGCGGCTGCAACAAGGTGATCACCCGTCACCAGCACAAGGCCGACCAATATATCGAATACCTGGCGGCAGAGATCGTCAAACGCGCACCACTGTTTAAGCATTATCAGGTCACCCAGATCCACTGGGGTGGCGGTACGCCAACCTTCCTCAGCCCAGAGCAGATCCTCAGGCTGTCGGCGCTGCTCAGAGAGCACTTTAATATTGCCGAAGAGGGTGAATACTCTATCGAGGTCGATCCACGCGAGATCGAACTCTCTATGCTAGACACCCTCAAAGAAGCTGGCTTCAACCGTATCTCGGTCGGCGTGCAGGACTTCAACAAAGAGGTGCAGATTGCCGTTAACCGTGAACAGGACGAGCAGTTTATCTTCGACCTGATCGCCAAGGCCAAAGCCATGGGCTTCGTGTCGACCAACATCGACCTGATCTACGGCCTGCCACACCAAACACCGCAGAGCTTTGCAGAGACTATGCAGCGCGTACTGGATCTGTCTCCAGACAGACTCTCTGTCTTTAACTACGCTCACCTACCTGCACGTTTCGCGGCCCAGCGTAAGATTAAGGACGAGCATCTGCCGACACCACAGCAGAAGCTGGAGATGCTACACCAGACTATCGAGACGCTGACGGGTGCTGGCTACCAATACATAGGCATGGACCACTTCGCCAAGCCGGATGATGAGCTTGCTATTTTGCAAAACGAAGGACGCCTGCACCGTAACTTCCAGGGTTACACGACCCAGGAAGAGTGTGATCTTCTGGGTCTTGGGGTATCTTCTATCAGCCAGATTGGCGATTGCTACGCCCAGAACCAGAAAGATATCCGTCCTTACTATGAGTCGGTGGATGAGAAGGGTCACGCCCTGTGGAAAGGCTGCAAACTTAATCGTGACGACGAGATCCGCCGCGCCGTGATCAAGCAGCTGATCTGCCACTTCGATCTGGATATGGCCAAGATGGATGAGCGATTAGGCATTAAGTTTGAAGAGTACTTCGCCGAAGATCTCAAGCTACTTCAAACCTTTATCGACGACAAGCTGGTCGAAGTCAAAGACAGAAAGATCACAGTTGGCGAAACCGGCCGTCTGCTGATCCGCAACATCTGTATCTGTTTCGACGTCTACTTCCGCGACAAGGCTCGTCAACAGCAGTTCTCTCGGGTTATCTAATCCCCAAACATGAAAAAAGCCGATGATGATTCATCGGCTTTTTTGTTTATGTTTTCTTAGGCTTTAGCGGCGTAGAGCGCCTTACGCTCGCTGTCGGAGATAAAGGCCATCTCCACGCCGTTACGCTGTAGCTGTGCCAGCTCGGCATCGCTAAAGCCCATCTCCTGCTTCACGGTGCGGTACTCGTGCTTGATGTCGATGGCACTCACGCCCGGATCGTCTGTGTTAAGACCGATCAACACGCCCGCCTCCATGAAGGTGCGCAGCGGATGCTCCTGATAACTGGTCACAGTCGAGGTGTGCAGGTTACTGGTTGGGCAGGACTCTATGCCTATCCTGTTGGCGGCAAGATACTCCATCAGCTTAGGATCATGTATCGCATTAACCCCATGGCCGATACGGGTCGCACCCAGTTCCTGAATAGCCTGCCACATGCTCTCGGCGCCGGCAGCCTCGCCGGCATGGGCCGTAATGGCTAACCCGGCGTCACGCACCTTCTTGAAGTGATCGTTAAACAGGGCGCCCGGGAAGCCTAGCTCATCCCCAGCCAGGTCCATCGCCACCAGGTGCTGCTTGTGGGCAAGTAGCGCATCCAGCTCCTGCATGCAGGCATCCTGCCCGAAGGAACGCGACATGATGCCGATCAGGTTGATCTTCACCTGATGATCCTTGAGGCCCGCCTTAACCCCGTCGATAACGGCTTCGACGACGCCTTCTATCGGCAACTTGTGGTTCATCGCCATATAGTAAGGACTGAATCTCAGCTCGGCGTAATCCAGACCAGAGATCGCCGCATCGGCGACGTTCTCATAGGCCACGCGTTTAACCGCATCGAGATCCGCCAGGACGGCAACCATCCAGTCGAGCTTCTTTAGAAAAGCCACCAGACTCGATTCTTTCCCCTGAATTTGAACGAAAGGCGCTAAACCTTCCAAGGTATCGGCAGGTAAAGCAATATTGTGTTGGTGGCCCAGGTCCCAAATCGTTTCCACCCTGACGTTACCATCAAGATGACGATGCAGATCCACCAACGGAATGGATGTATCAATCATATTTAACCCCTATTTGAACCCCTCAGCCAATATTGTTTTTTGTCTGGTCTGAAGTTGTTGCAACTATAACATGCATTTTTTAACGATATGCATGACTTATGTTCAGCTTTCGACTTAACTCTGCTGCAATACCTGCTCACAATTTATCTAGTGCCGTGGGTGACCCGCCAAATTGAATATTGCATAATCGTGGTACCCATTCCTGGGCCCATAATAATGACAACAGGACCACCCATGTATAAACCCTTAGCCCCTTGCCTACTCTTATTCAGCCTCACAGCCTGCCAAATGGCCCCTACGGCGGATGTCGCCACGGCGCCGCAAACCAGTGTCAGCCAGAGCCATCAGCAGTTACAGCGCATCATAGACGATGCCTGGCAACTTAGATTAGAGTCTAGCCCAGAAATGGCCTACGCACAGGGAGACGAGAAGGCGGCGGGTAAACTGGATGACCTCTCACCCAAGGCGCTGGCAAACCATAACCAGGCCGAGCAGGCGCTGTTAACGCGCCTCAAGTCTTTAGATATGGCATCACTCGATAAGGCCGATCGCATCGACGCTCAGATACTCATCTATCAGTTACAAAACAGCGTCGACCAGTACCGTTTCCACGACCATTATCTGCCTATCACCGCAGAGAGCGGCTTTCACGCCTATATCGCCTCCATCGCTAAGGGCAACTTCAATAGCGAGGCCGATTACCGCAATTACTTAAGCAAGCTCAAGGCCCTGCCCCACTATTTTGCGCAACAAACCTATTGGCTGAAACAGGGGCTGGCTCAAGGCATCACCCCGGCTAAGGTGGTCTTAAACGGCTTCGAAGAGAGCATTAGCGCCTTCATAGTACCGGTTGAGCAGAGCGGTTATTTCAAGCCCTTCACCCACTTTCCCAAGCACTTTACCCAGGCCCAGAAAGCCGAGTTGACGGCGCAGGGCAAGGCCTTAATTGAGCAGAACGTACTACCCAGCTATCAGGCCTTTTATGACTTCATGACCCAGGAATATATCCCAGGCGCGCGGGAGAGTATCGCCGCCTATGACCTTCCCGATGGTAAAGCCTTCTATGAGAATCGCGTACGCTACTACACTACGCTGCCAATGACAGCCAACGAAGTGCACCAACTCGGGCTAAAAGAGGTTAAGCGTATCCGCGCCGAGATGCAGGCGATCATAGACAAACTCGGCTATCAGGGCAGCTTCGCCGATTTCCTCCACTTCCTGCGCACCGATCCTCAGTTCTATGCCAAGACCCCAGAGCAGCTGTTGAAAGAGGCCGCCTTTATCGCCAAGAAGGCCGATGCCATGCTGCCGAAGTTCTTCGGCAAGCTGCCGCGCACGCCCTATGGCATCCAGGAGGTGCCAGCCGAGATCGCCCCCAAATACACCACCGGGCGTTATTCTGGTGCCAGTGGCGATGACCAGCCCGGCTATTACTGGGTCAACACCTATGCCTTGGACAAACGTCCCCTGTATGAGTTGGAAGCCCTGACCCTGCACGAGGCCGTACCTGGCCATCACCTGCAGATTTCCCTCAACAAGGAGCTGACCTCCCTGCCTAACTTCCGTCGTTATAGCTATATCTCGGCGTTTGGCGAGGGCTGGGGACTCTACTCTGAGTATCTCGGACTGGAAGGCGGTTTCTACCAAGACCCCTACAGTAACTTCGGCCGTCTGACCTACGAAATGTGGCGCGCCGCCCGCCTGGTGGTCGACACTGGCATGCACGCCAAGGGTTGGACACGTCAGCAAGCCATCGACTATATGGCCGGCAATACGGCGCTGTCGCTTCACAATGTCACTACTGAGATAGACAGATATATCTCCTGGCCGGGACAGGCCCTGTCCTACAAGATAGGCGAACTCACCATCAAGCGTTTACGCGCTAAGGCCGAACAGGCGCTGGGTGATAAGTTCGATATCCGCGCCTTCCACGATGCGGTCTTGGCCAATGGCTCAGTGCCTATGGCGCTGCTCGAACAGCAGATAGACGACTTCATCGCCGCTCAGGCCGCTCGCTAGCCCCTCCGGCGTACCAATGGCTTGAGGAACTTAGCCCCCTCAAGCCATTAATCACCATAAGATATCGTGTTACACTCAGACATCTTGTCCCTAATTCAAATAGCCCATGTCCACAGCCCCAGTCTCTAAAAGCATTGACACTATCGCCACCTCACTGCCGGCTTTTTCCAGCGAGCTAACTGACAATCGTCAGCAGCTAAATGCTTTCTGGCAGGGTGTCGAGCAGGGCTATCTGACGACAGGCGATGGACTCAAGCTGGCCTACTGCGTGGCCGCTCACCCCGAGTCGAATCAGGCGATAGTGATCAGTAGCGGTCGCGTCGAGGCCTATCTTAAGTATCAAGAGCTGATCTTCGATCTCTATCAGCTGGGATATAGCGTCTATGCCCTGGATCACAGAGGACAGGGGCTTTCAGACAGGCTAACCGACAATCCGCACCAGGGACACATAGAGAAATTTACCGACTATGTAGATGACCTTGTCCTCTTCGTCGATACCCTAGTCATCCCCAAGCAACATGACAGGCTGTTTCTGGTGGGGCACTCCATGGGCGGCACCATAGCGACCCTGTATCTACAGCAGGCACCCAAGGTGTTCGATGCGGCCGTGTTATCGGCGCCCATGTATGGCATCTGCCTGCCTATGCCTAAGCCATTCGTGCGTTGGTTGGCCGGACACCTGGACAATGGCTCCAGCAGCAAGCCCAACTACGTCTTAGGGGGCAAGAACTATCAGCCCATCCCCTTCGAGCAGAACGAACTCACCCATAGCGCTAAGCGCTATCAAGACTATCGTCGGCTGTATGAGACCTACCCGCAGCTGCAGCTGGGCTCCCCCACCAACCGTTGGCTAACCGAGTCCCTCGATGCCTGCGAGCAAGCAGTAGAAGCCGCGAAACACACACAGACGCCTATCTTGATCTTACAGGCAGAGGAAGACTCCATCGTCGACAATCGCGCGCAAGATGCTGCCAGGGGAGAGCATTGCCACCTGTTTAAGGTCGCCCATGCCCGGCATGAGCTCTTCATCGAAAGGGATAGCGCCCGAAACCAGGCGCTGGGACAACTTGCAGACTTTCTCAGCCTACACGCTTGATAGCAGCGGCCTGTCTCCAAGCCTTACCAGCAGGCGAGCCAGCTCTTCGCCCGGCATAGGACGGTGGAATAGATAACCTTGGTATAAGTCGCAACGATAGGCCTTGAGCTGCTCGAACTGGGACTGGATCTCCACGCCCTCGGCGACAAACTCGAGATTCAGGCTGTGGGACATATCGATCATGGCCTTGACGATAGAGGCTGATGCCTCGCCATTACCCATGTCTCTGATAAAGCTGGCATCTAGCTTGAGGCGATTCAGCGGCAACTCCTGCAGATAGCTTAGAGAGCTGTACCCCGTACCAAAGTCATCCACGGCGATGCTGACCCCTGCCTCTCTCAATTGCGTCATGGTCTGGCGCACCTGCTGCAGGTCAGTCAATAGCACATGCTCGGTAAGCTCGAGTTCGATATGGGCAGGGCTGATCCCTTGATCCTTTAGCATGGCCAGCAGCTTAGGAGCAAACTCATCCTGGTGGAACTGACGCGCGCTGACATTGATCGAAACCATAGGTGGGCGAATACCTTGTTCCTGTAACCCACGAATGAAACGGCAAGCCTCCAGCAACACCCACTCACCCAGTTCGACGATCAGGGCGCTGCCCTCGGCCACTGGAATAAAGTCGGCCGGTGAGATAGCCCCATGCTGTGGATGGTGCCAGCGCAGCAAGGCCTCGACCGAGGCAATCTCGCCCTTGGCATTTAACAGCGGCTGGTAGAAGAGAGATAACTGATGACGTGCGACGGCATGCACCAGCTCGGTGCGAATCATCAGATTTTGTGCGGCGCGCTTATCCATCTCGCTGCTGTAGACCACACAGGCATCGCGTCCACTCTCCTTCGCCTGAGCCAGCGCCATATTGACCCTTTTTAACTGCTGCTCCGGTGGGATAGCCTCGCTTGGATCGATAATGGCGATCCCCACACTGGCGGAGAGATTAAAGGTATGACCGCTGATATGGAAGCTGCGGGCAATCAGCTGACGCATCTGACTCGCCAGGGCTTGAGCACGACGCTGCGCGCCGAGGAGATCCTCCGGTAGCTTCTTCACTAGAACCACAAACTCATCGGCGGCCACACGGGCGATCAGCGAGTTAGAGGAGAAGTAGCTGGATAACCTGGCAGCGATCTGGATCAGCAGCCTGTCGCCACCATGATGCCCGAGGGCATCGTTGACGACCTTAAAGTTATCCAGGTCCAGCATAAACAAGGCCGCGCAGCTTCCCGACTCGTCCTGCTGCTGATACAGGGCGTCCATCAAGGCGCGGCGATTGGCAAGATCCGTGAGCGGGTCGTGCTTGGCCTGATGCATCGCCGCCTTCTGGTTACGAATATCCTCTGTCACATCGGACAGCGTGCCTATCATGCGTAGCGGCTTCCCCTTCTCGTTCCACTCAACCGTCATCCCCCTGTCGAGCACCCAGATGTAATGCCCCTGCTGATGACGCAGTCGATGCACACTCTCAAACTCCTCGGTTTCCCCATTGAGGTAGGCGTTAAGGTTTTTGAGTATCCCCTCTTTGTCCTCAGGGTGTAACCGGCTCTCCCAGGTTGCCAGCTCGGGCACTAAGTCTTCAGGCCCATAGCCCAACATATCCTTCCAGCGGTCGGAGAGAAATACGCTATTGTCCTCCAGGTTCCAATCCCAGATGCCGTAACGCGAGACCTCAACGGCAAACAGCCATCTCTGCTCGCTATCCTTAAGCTGTTTCGCCCCCTGCTGGAACCTATCCTTAAAGCGCCTAAGATTCTGCTCCAGGCTATGCAGTTCGATGAAGGGGGATTCAATTGTCTTTTGTCTGGAATCAGCTTCACGCTGACCCAGGGTCGCCGCCTGTCGACTCAGGTAGCGAATCGGCGACAATACGAAATAGTAAAACAGGCCGAGCAAGACTAGGGTGGTCGCCAGGGCAATCGCGCCCGTTCGCATCAGGCCTACTAGCACGGTTTCATCGCTAGCGGCCAGCATGGGCGCCATATCATACTCAAGATAGATGAGTTCGGGACGTTCGACCGAAAGAGAGGAGAGCTGTGGGGTGATAGGATAATAGGCCTGTATCGACTGACGCTTATCATTGAAGTAGATACGAGAGCTACCCTCGGCGACGCTGTCTTTGTGGGCCTGACTCTCATAACCATCGATCACTAACTGCGCCGAGCTGTCGCGCCATACCCCATGATTGGCAAAGCGTATGTTACCCCTGCGATCGATAAGCGTATAAACGGATAGGCGAATATCGCTGCCGAGCAAGGCTAGCTCCTCCTCTACCCTCGTGAAGTCTTGCGCCTTAGCCGCCATCGCCACCAGGTGATTCATTCGCATCAATCCCTGAGACAGAGACTCCACCTGAGAGGAGGACACATAGTCTCGGCGCTGCTGGCGCTCGACAAAGTAGCTACTGGTAATAAAAAACGCGAACAGCAAGACACACACCAGAGGTGCGAAGAGAATGAGCGAGGGACGAGAGAAAAATTTCAGCAAAGCCACTGCACCTAAAAAAGGGTCGTCAGACGTAACACATCTTATCAATACAGGATCAATTGCGTGTGTTTGTGCCGATTATGCCACATTTAAGTTACTTAGTGACTAAACATTATTGCATTTAGCTATAAGCATATAGAGATAAGCTAGGACGGCTTAAGCTAGTGAAACGAGCTGGGGAGGACGGGACCGATGGTCCGGCATTCCGGCCCGTGTGCCTTCGACACGCGTGACAGGCCGCTTCCTGTTTATTAAGAGTCTAACCAACTAAACTACGAAGAATAGGGATATTCAAATGTCGCCGAGACTATGGATGGTCGAGAGTGACCGCTCTGTCCCAACTTATTTTTTTCATAGAAAAAAGGCCTTATCTTTCGATAAGGCCTTTCTCTTAATGTTGGCGGAGCGGACGGGACTCGAACCCGCGACCCCCGGCGTGACAGGCCGGTATTCTAACCAACTGAACTACCGCTCCTTTAGTAACACGCTTACGCGGGATACTAAATTAGGCGCCTGGAAATGACCTACTCTCACATGGGGAGACCCCACACTACCATCGGCGCGATTGCGTTTCACTTCTGAGTTCGGGATGGGATCAGGTGGGACCACAATGCTATGGTTTCCAGACAAATTTGGAAATTCGGAAAGCTGTACTCTTTATTCAAGAGCTAATTCGAGTTCGCACTTCAATCAAGTACTTTGTATTCTTTTGATTTAGTAACCATTACTTACTCTGCAGTAAAACCCTTTTGGGTTGTATGGTTAAGCCTCACGAGTCATTAGTACAGGTTAGCTCAACGCCTCACAACGCTTACACACCCTGCCTATCAACGTCCTAGTCTCGGACGGCTCTTTAGAGACCTTAAAGGTCTAGGGATGACTCATCTTAGGGCTCGCTTCCCGCTTAGATGCTTTCAGCGGTTATCGATTCCGAACGTAGCTACCGGGCAATGCCATTGGCATGACAACCCGAACACCAGCGGTTCGTCCACTCCGGTCCTCTCGTACTAGGAGCAGCTCCCTTCAATCATCCAACGCCCACGGCAGATAGGGACCGAACTGTCTCACGACGTTCTGAACCCAGCTCGCGTACCACTTTAAATGGCGAACAGCCATACCCTTGGGACCGACTTCAGCCCCAGGATGTGATGAGCCGACATCGAGGTGCCAAACACCGCCGTCGATATGAACTCTTGGGCGGTATCAGCCTGTTATCCCCGGAGTACCTTTTATCCGTTGAGCGATGGCCCTTCCATTCAGAACCACCGGATCACTATGACCTGCTTTCGCACCTGCTCGACGTGTATGTCTCGCAGTTAAGCTGGCTTATGCCATTGCACTAACCGTACGATGTCCGACCGTACTTAGCCAACCTTCGTGCTCCTCCGTTACTCTTTGGGAGGAGACCGCCCCAGTCAAACTACCCACCAGGCACTGTCCTCAACCCCGATTCAGGGGCCAGAGTTAGAACATCAACACTACAAGGGTGGTATTTCAAGGATGACTCCACGAGAACTGGCGTTCCCGCTTCAAAGTCTCCCACCTATCCTACACATGTAGGGTCAATGTTCAGTGCCAAGCTATAGTAAAGGTTCACGGGGTCTTTCCGTCTAGCCGCGGGTATACGGCATCTTCACCGCAATTTCAACTTCACTGAGTCTCGGCTGGAGACAGCGTGGCCATCATTACGCCATTCGTGCAGGTCGGAACTTACCCGACAAGGAATTTCGCTACCTTAGGACCGTTATAGTTACGGCCGCCGTTTACCGGGGCTTCGATCATGAGCTTCTCCGAAGATAACCCAATCAATTAACCTTCCGGCACCGGGCAGGCGTCACACCGTATACTTCCTCTTGCGAGTTTGCACAGTGCTGTGTTTTTGATAAACAGTTGCAGCCACCTGGTATCTGCGACTCCCGTCAGCTTAGAGAGCAAGTCTCATCACCAACAGGAGCGTACCTTCTCCCGAAGTTACGGTACCATTTTGCCTAGTTCCTTCAGCCGAGTTCTCTCAAGCGCCTTGGTATTCTCTACCCGACCACCTGTGTCGGTTTGGGGTACGATTCCTACTAACCTGAAGCTTAGAAGATTTTCCTGGAAGCATGGCATCAACTACTTCATCACCGTAGTGACTCGTCATCAACTCTCAGTATTAGGTACCCGGATTTGCCTAAGTACCCTACCTACAGCCTTAAACGCGGACAACCAACGCCGCGCTAGCCTAGCCTTCTCCGTCTCTCCATCGCAGTTAGCAGAAGTACGGGAATATTAACCCGTTTCCCATCGACTACGCCTTTCGGCCTCGCCTTAGGGGTCGACTCACCCTGCCCCGATTAACGTTGGACAGGAACCCTTGGTCTTTCGGCGAGGAGGTTTTTCACCCCCTTTATCGTTACTCATGTCAGCATTCGCACTTCTGATACCTCCAGCGTGGGTTACCCCTTCACCTTCAACGGCTTACAGAACGCTCCTCTACCGCACTAGCGCAAGCGCTAGTACCCATAGCTTCGGTGTATTGCTTAGCCCCGTTATATCTTCCGCGCAGGCCGACTCGACTAGTGAGCTATTACGCTTTCTTTAAATGATGGCTGCTTCTAAGCCAACATCCTAGCTGTCTAAGCCTTCCCACATCGTTTCCCACTTAGCAATAACTTTGGGACCTTAGCTGATGGTCTGGGTTGTTTCCCTTTTCACGACGGACGTTAGCACCCGCCGTGTGTCTCCCGAGTAGTACTCATTGGTATTCGGAGTTTGCAAAGGGTTGGTAAGTCGGGATGACCCCCTAGCCTTAACAGTGCTCTACCCCCAATGGTATTCGCTCGAGGCGCTACCTAAATAGCTTTCGAGGAGAACCAGATATCTCCCGGTTTGATTGGCCTTTCACCCCCAGCCACAAGTCATCACCGCATTTTTCAACATACGTGTGTTCGGTCCTCCAGTTGATGTTACTCAACCTTCAACCTGCCCATGGCTAGATCACCGGGTTTCGGGTCTACACCTTGCAACTAAACGCGCAGTTAACACTCGGTTTCCCTACGGCTCCGCTATTCGCTTAACCTCGCTACAAAATGTAAGTCGCTGACCCATTATACAAAAGGTACGCAGTCACGGTCTCAAGAACCGCTCCCACTGCTTGTACGTATACGGTTTCAGGTTCTATTTCACTCCCCTCACAGGGGTTCTTTTCGCCTTTCCCTCACGGTACTGGTTCACTATCGGTCAGTCAGGAGTATTTAGCCTTGGAGGATGGTCCCCCCATATTCGAACAAGATATCACGTGTCCCGTCCTACTCGTTTTCACCTAAAGTTAGTTTTCATGTACGGGGCTATCACCCTGTATCGCTGTGCTTTCCAACACATTCCACTAACACCCTCTAGGCTTAAGGGCTAATCCCCGTTCGCTCGCCGCTACTAGGGGAATCTCGGTTGATTTCTTTTCCTAAGGGTACTTAGATGTTTCAGTTCCCCTCGTTCGCCTCATTAAGCTATGTATTCACTTAATGATGACACCTTATGGTGCCGGGTTTCCCCATTCGGACATCGTTAGCTCAAATGCTTGTTACTAGCTCGCCAACGCTTTTCGCAAGTTACTACGTCCTTCATCGCCTCTGACTGCCAAGGCATCCACCGTATACGCTTAGTCACTTAACCATACAACCCAAATGAGTTTCATCTGAGTCGCATCGCAACTAACGGTTTCTACTTTCGCCAAAAGAATACTCAAGTCACTTGATTAAAGTGTGTTTTGAGAACTCAATTATTTTTCGCAATAACCTTTCGGTTATTACTATCAGCTTTCCAAATTTTTAAAGAACAAGCATCGCCGCACGGACGTGCCACTCGTTCTAACAAGAACAAGTTATCTGTGTGAACACTCAACAAATATCAGTCAATCGTATAGGTAAGGAGGTGATCCAGCCCCAGGTTCCCCTAGGGCTACCTTGTTACGACTTCACCCCAGTCATGAACCACACCGTGGTAAACGCCCTCCCGAAGGTTAAGCTATCTACTTCTGGTGCAGCCCACTCCCATGGTGTGACGGGCGGTGTGTACAAGGCCCGGGAACGTATTCACCGTGGCATTCTGATCCACGATTACTAGCGATTCCGACTTCATGGAGTCGAGTTGCAGACTCCAATCCGGACTACGACCGGCTTTGTGAGATTAGCTCCACCTCGCGGCTTCGCAACCCTCTGTACCGACCATTGTAGCACGTGTGTAGCCCTACTCGTAAGGGCCATGATGACTTGACGTCGTCCCCACCTTCCTCCGGTTTATCACCGGCAGTCTCCCTAAAGTTCCCGGCATTACCCGCTGGCAAGTAAGGATAAGGGTTGCGCTCGTTGCGGGACTTAACCCAACATTTCACAACACGAGCTGACGACAGCCATGCAGCACCTGTCTCAGAGTTCCCGAAGGCACCAATCCATCTCTGGAAAGTTCTCTGGATGTCAAGAGTAGGTAAGGTTCTTCGCGTTGCATCGAATTAAACCACATGCTCCACCGCTTGTGCGGGCCCCCGTCAATTCATTTGAGTTTTAACCTTGCGGCCGTACTCCCCAGGCGGTCTACTTAATGCGTTAGCTTGAGAACCCAGTGTTCAAGACACCAAATTCCGAGTAGACATCGTTTACGGCGTGGACTACCAGGGTATCTAATCCTGTTTGCTCCCCACGCTTTCGTACCTGAGCGTCAGTCTTTGTCCAGGGGGCCGCCTTCGCCACCGGTATTCCTTCAGATCTCTACGCATTTCACCGCTACACCTGAAATTCTACCCCCCTCTACAAGACTCTAGTTGACCAGTTCGAAATGCAGTTCCCAGGTTAAGCCCGGGGCTTTCACATCTCGCTTAATCAACCGCCTGCGTACGCTTTACGCCCAGTAATTCCGATTAACGCTTGCACCCCTCGTATTACCGCGGCTGCTGGCACGAAGTTAGCCGGTGCTTCTTCTGCGAGTAACGTCACAGCTAACGGGTATTAACCGTTAACCTTTCCTCCTCGCTGAAAGTGCTTTACAACCCGAAGGCCTTCTTCACACACGCGGCATGGCTGCATCAGGCTTGCGCCCATTGTGCAATATTCCCCACTGCTGCCTCCCGTAGGAGTCTGGGCCGTGTCTCAGTCCCAGTGTGGCTGATCATCCTCTCAGAACAGCTAGGGATCGTCGCCTAGGTGAGCCATTACCTCACCTACTAGCTAATCCCACCTAGGTACATCCAATCGCAGAAGGTCCGAAGAGCCCCTCTTTTCCCCCGTAGGGCGTATGCGGTATTAGCAGTCGTTTCCAACTGTTATCCCCCTCGACTGGGCAGTTCCCTAGGCATTACTCACCCGTCCGCCGCTCGTCATCTTCAAAAGCAAGCTTTTGAAATGTTACCGCTCGACTTGCATGTGTTAGGCCTGCCGCCAGCGTTCAATCTGAGCCATGATCAAACTCTTCAATTAAAAGTTTTTTTGACTCTCACTCAATAAAGAGTAAAGAATCGACTCAATGAATTCTGATTCATCACTTAGACTCGGAAGAATCTAAGGATGTTTGTACATATTACTATGAACACTCATCGTTGCATTGAGATTTAAATCGTTTTCGATTAACTCAATACCTGTGAGTGTCCACACAGATTTCTTGTTTTATCTTGTTAAAGAGCATTGCATCATTATTTTCGATGCCGCCGCTGGCGCCTGGCCGTTGGCTTAGGGATGCGTATTCTACACTTCCCGATGTTGGCGTCAAGTGATTTTTAAGAAGTTTTTCAACTTTTCACTCGAACCATCTGAAGGCTGTTACCGTCGCTAAGCAGCGCCGTTTGCCGTGTCAGTGGGAGCGCATTATAGGGAGCAGAAACTTTTACGCAAGGGCTTTTTTAAAGAAAAGTGCTACTTTTGCATTGTTTGCATGCTTTTTAGCCTGACTAGCTACTTTTTCCCCATTATACTGGGTGACCCTCACTCATTTGGCCGTTTTAAGGACCTAGCCATGACAAAATCTATCCGTGCCTATAAGGGCGTTAGCCCACAATTTGATGCCAGTGTGTATATTGATGAAGCCTGTGTGCTCGTCGGCGATATTGCATTAGACACAGATGCCAGCGTCTGGCCCATGGTGGCGGCCCGAGGCGATGTGAATCATATCCGCATAGGTAAACGTTCAAACGTGCAGGATGGCACAGTACTACATGTGACCCGTAAGTCGGCCAGCCGCCCCGAGGGACATCCACTGCTTATCGGCGACGATGTCACCATAGGCCATAAGGCGATGTTGCATGGCTGCCAAATAGGTAATCGTATCCTTATCGGCATGGGCGCTATCATACTGGACGGCGCGGTAATAGAAGATGACGTGATATTAGGTGCAGGCTCTTTGGTGCCCCCCGGTAAGACACTGGAGAGTGGCCACCTCTATGTAGGCAGCCCAGCCAAGAAAGTGAGAGCGCTGACAGAGGCAGAGATAAAGTTCCTACCCGAGTCGGCCGACAACTATGTCCGCCTGAAGAATGAATACATTGAAGAAGCGTTACAGGATTTACCGACCTAGGCTTTTATCGGCTAACTGGGCCTAGCTAGGCCTTAACTAGCTAAACCTTAAAAGGCCTAGATTTAGAAGGCGTCGATATCTCGGCGCCTTTATGACGACTAGAAGTAGTCAGTGGCGAAAGATAGCAGCGCAAATTAATCGACGCGTTCCACCTGGATATGACCCTGGACGTCGAACGCCTCCTGCTCGATCATCTTTTCCGCCTGCTCCTCGATATCGAAACGAAACTGCTCAAACAGCGACAGTGCCTGTTCGCTGTTGTTAATCTTCTCTGCCGCAAGATGCTCAAGCACCTTCTGCCCTATGTAGCAATCGATCACCATCCCTTGCTGCTGCGCCGTAAAATGAATAGCCCTTAGCTGGGCGTCCCAGGTCAGTTGCTCGGTAAATATGATGCTTTGATTCATGGCCCATTACTCCTGTTGCCAATCGATATGAGTGCTTATCACACCTGCGCCGCGAGCTCACTACGCAGCGTCGCTAATACGGGCTCGACAGCGGGCTCGACACCGCGCCATATGGCGAAGCTCTTGGCAGCCTGGCCCACCAGCATGCCGAGGCCATCGATCACCTCGTCCGCCCCCAAGTCTAAGGCCCAGCGATTAAAGGCGGTGAGATCCCGACCATACATCATATCGTAGCAGACGCTATGGGCGGCGATAATCGCCTTGGGCAGATTCGGCAGCTCGCCACTCAAACTGGCTGAGGTTGAGTTGATCACTATATCGAAGCTATGTGTCAGTTCATCCAAGGTACTGGCCTTCACCTGGCCATAGGCCTTAAATGCATCGGCCAGTTGCTCCGCCTTGCTATGGGTACGGTTATGTATTGTCAAAGAGTCGATACCGGCATTCAGCAGCGGCAATATGACGCCGCGCGCCGCGCCACCTGCGCCGATAAGCAAGACATTTTTACCGCTTAAGGATCCTATGTGACGCTCGAGATCCGCCACCAGCCCCAAGCCATCGGTATTGTCGCCCTTGATGCGGCCATCCGCCAGGCGAGTGAGGGTGTTCACGGCGCCGGCGAGCTTGGCCTCATCACCCAGGCAATCACACAAGGCGTAGGCCTGCTCTTTGAACGGCAGGGTCACGTTGGCCCCCTTGCCACCATGTTCGAAGAAAGCTTGCAGAGATTCGGCGAAACCATCGAGGGGCGCCAAGATGGCTTCATATTGCAGCGACTCGCCCGTCGACTTGGCGAACGCCTGATGAATAGCCGGGGATTTGCTATGCCCTATGGGATGACCAAATACGGCGTATCTGTCTTGCACCTGCTGCGTCATGGGGAAATTGTCTCTGTTTGATTCGATTACGCTCAGTCTACTGAGCTTTTTCGGTGAAGCAAAGGGCGCAAGCATGCAATCTCTTCAGGGGAAACTTGGATTGATTGCGACCGGAGAATCGGCTAGTGTGCCGCTTGATACCAAGACCCAGTAAAACAGAGCCCGCGAGAGAGTCAGATGAAGTGGTTAAAAAAGATGATGGCTAGGCCTTCGGCCGAGCGCGATCCTCAGCAATCGAACGCCTATGACAAAATTGGTGGAGAGAAGGTGATCCGCGCGCTTGCCAAGCAGTTTTACCATCAGATGCAGACCAGCCCAGATACCCAGGCCTTGCTGGCCATGCATAGATCCCCCATTGCCGAGTCGGAACAGAAGCTGTTTGAATTTCTCAGCGGCTGGCTGGGCGGCCCCCAGCTGTTTCATCAACGTCATGGGCATCCAGCCCTGCGCGCAAGACACATGCCCTTTAGCATAGACGAGACGATGCGTGATCAATGGCTACTCTGCATGCAACGGGCATTGGCGATAGAGATTAAAGAGCCGCAACACAGGGAAGCAATCTACCAGGCGATCTCGACGCTCGCCGACCATATGCGCAACCAATAAAGTATTGCCATTGTCCTGATTAAAAAAGGGCTCATTCGAGCCCTTTGTGATATTCCTTATGCCTCTAACCACTCTCGCGGCTTGAGGAAATCGCTGTAAAGCTTGGCCTCTGGGGTGCCCGCCTCTGGAGTATAGGCATACTGCCAGCGCACCAGCGGCGGCATAGACATCAGGATAGACTCGGTACGACCACCTGTCTGCAGGCCAAATAGTGTGCCTCTGTCATACACAAGGTTAAATTCCACGTAGCGACCGCGGCGATAGAGCTGGAAATCACGCTCACGCTCACCGTATGCCGTCTCTTTACGCTTCTCGACGATAGGGGCGTAGGCCTTCAAAAAGCCTTCGCCCACCGCCTGCATGAAGGCGAAGCTGTTTTCGAACCCTGGCTCGTTAAGATCGTCGAAGAAGAGGCCGCCGACACCACGGGTCTCGTTACGATGTGGCAGGAAGAAATACTCGTCGCACCATTTCTTATATTTAGGGTAAACGTCTTCACCGAAGGGCTCACACAATGCCTTGGCGCTCTGATGCCAGGCCACCACATCTTCTTCGAACGGATAGTAAGGGGTCAGATCGAAGCCGCCGCCAAACCACCAAACGGGATCCGCCCCCTCTTTCTCGGCGATGAAGAAGCGCACGTTGGCGTGGGTCGTCGGCACATAGGGGTTGTTTGGATGGATCACCAGGGAGACGCCCATGGCTTCGAAGCTGCGTCCGGCCAGCTCGGGTCTGTGGGCGGTAGCCGATGCAGGCATGGCCGCACCTGTCACGTGGGAAAAGTTTACTCCGGCCTGCTCAAACACCTTGCCCTTAGTCAATACGCGGCTGGTGCCGCCACCGCCCTCTTCCCGCTCCCAGGAGTCGGCGACAAACTTGGCCTCGCCATCGAGTTGTTCCAGGCCTTCACAGATCCTTTGTTGCAGGTCGAGTAAGAATGCTTTGACTTGAGTGGCATCAGGCTTCATAAAAATTCCTTGCTATGGTTATCGTAAAATCTTTCCGCTGATCACATCTATGATGGTCGATGGTTTAGGCTCGGCGCCCAGGCTACCGGCCACCAGGCCATCTATCTTGCCATCAAACTGGCGTATAACGTCCTCTGGAGTCAAGGCGGGCTCTTCCCCGGTCAGATTGGCACTGGTCGAGACGATGGGCTTACCCAGCGCCTGACATAGCGCCTGCACGCCAGGATGATTAGAGACGCGCACGGCAAGGGAGTCAAACTGACCACTCAAGAGGCTAGAGAGCCCGGGTCGTTTCGGCATGATGAAGGTAAAGGGGCCAGGCCACTTGTCGAAGGCCGACTGCAGCTGTGCCTCGGTGAGGACAGAACTATCGATATAGGGCATTAACTGATTGAAATCGCTGGCGACCAAGATCAAACCTTTCTGCCATGGACGCTGCTTTAAATCCAGCAGCTTCTGAATCGCCTCATCGTTGTCGGGGTCACAACCCAGCCCATAAACGGCCTCGGTCGGATAGGCTATGACGCCTCCTTGCAGTACCGTTTCAACCAGGGCAGCGGGATCTTGCTGTAACATGTCGCCTTACCTTTCTGTGTTCAACGGGTCGACTTGACCCTATGGGTCGAGATTATACAGACAAAGCTAATACGAACAATGGCGGCAAAGGATAAACAGGCCCTATAGCGGACGCTTATACTTACAACTCTTTTGAGGACATTCCAGGCGCATGCCGGCTGCGCCCTTGCGCTCGACTAAGATACCGAAGCCGCAATCGGGGCAGGTTTCCTGCACGGGCGGGTAATTCACCAAGAACTTACACTTAGGATAGGCACTACAGGCGTAGAAGCTTTTACCGAAACGGCTGGTTCTATGCTCCATCACCCCTTTATGACAGCTGGGACAAGTGACGGCCTCGGCGGGGTCTTCCTGATCATGCTTCTCGATATGCTTACAATCAGGATAGCGGGTACAGCCGATGAAAATACCGAAACGACCCGACTTTACCGCCAGCTCGGCGCCGCATTCTGGGCACTCTGAGCCTTCAATTACCTGAGTCTCGATCGACTCATGATGCACCAGAGGCCGGGTGTAGTCACAGCTGGGGTAGTTGTTGCAGCCGATGAATCCACCATGTTTACTGTTTTTCACCGACAGCTCACAACCACACTTAGGGCAGAGTTCATACTCTTTCTCCAGTGCATGCTCATGTGAACTAAACAGTTGATCATCTATCTTAGACATGGT
This sequence comes from Shewanella halotolerans, assembly GCF_019457535.1. Taxonomy (NCBI): domain Bacteria; kingdom Pseudomonadati; phylum Pseudomonadota; class Gammaproteobacteria; order Alteromonadales; family Shewanellaceae; genus Shewanella; species Shewanella halotolerans. The sequence goes on from NZ_CP080417.1 coordinate 4,533,735, forward strand.
TTTCTCGACAGCCGGTGACTCTAGCTATTTTACCAAGCTCTACAGCGCCTTGGGAATCGAATGTGCACTTAATTATAGCTAGTCTTCTTTGCTGGATTGAAATATATTGTATGCAAAATAACAAGGAGACCCTATGTTGCGCCAATCACTCTGCGCCCTCTTGCTCGTCGGCCCCAGCCTCTTGGTGGGCTGCAGCGTCACTGCACCAGGACAGATAGCCCAAGAAAAGATAACCCCTAGACAGATAGACTCGGCCTTTATCAATGAGCTAAGCACCTTACCGTCACAGCAGCTCTTCAGCCATGACAACCCCCTGCTCGATACCGCCGGCTTGGCTAAGGCACTACAAGCCATCATGCAGAGCCAGGATGAGGCAAGCCTAGACGCCCTGCTCTATTACCTAAGGGCCTTTAGCTATTTCGGCCCCATGGATAAGCTGACCGATACCGAATACACCGCTCTGACAGATGCCTTAAGCCGACTTGGCAATAGTCAGTTGATCACTCAGGCGCCCAGATTACAGGAGCACTTCGCGGTAACCCTGTATCGTTACTATGGCAGTGATGACAAAGTAAATAACCAGCGCGCCGAGCAGCTTGCTAGCTTGCTCCCCCTACTTAATCGGCAACTACAACATGTTGCAAAACAAGCGCCTAGTCAGGCAGCAGATTATGCTCTTTGGGAGACACTGAGAGCCTATGGCATGCTGCTGAATGTCGCGCGCAAACAGCCCGATGGCGCGCTCAATAAGCAGTTGATCGCCGCCGAACTGGATAAGCCTCTGCTCGACTTTGCGGCCTCTAAACTAAGCCTGCATGATCAGCAAGACTGGCCAAGAGCCAATGCCTATTGGGCACTGGGGCTCTACCGCCTAGCACTCCCCAGCGGCGAAGAGGGCAAACTTACCCCAGCAGAACAGGCACTGGACGATGCCATGGTAAGACTCGCCGAGCTGGATGTCGCCCAGCGTGGCGAGGCCGCCAAGACCACCTATACCTTGGGCTATCATGTGAACGCCTTCGCCGGCCTGGAGGCCTGCAAAACCCGCAGCAGTGTCTGTCAGATCCCCGAGCTGACACAAGTCTTACCCATACGCCATCAATGTTCAGATAGCCTGTATATCCTGGCGCAAGATCTCACCCCAGATGAGCTGAATACCAGCTGCACTAAGCTCACCTCACAGGAGGCCAACTTTCATCGACTACTCGAGACTCAGCACCAGCCGACCGCCAACGATAACAATGACGCGCTGCAGGTAGTGGCCTTCAAGAATTGGAGCCAATACAACGCCTACGGCCAACTGCTGTTCGACATAGGCACGGATAACGGCGGCATGTATATCGAAGGCACGCCGTCGAATCCCGATAATCAGGCCAGCTTCTTCGCCTATCGACAGTTTTGGATCGCGCCCGAGTTTGCCATCTGGAACCTGAATCACGAATATGTGCATTATCTCGACGGCCGCTTCGTGAAATATGGCGGCTTCGGCCATTTTCCGCGCAAGCTGGTGTGGTGGTCGGAAGGGCTTGCCGAGTACGTCTCCAAGGGCAATGACAATCCATCGACCCTAAAGGTCATCAAGGCTAAACTCGATGAGGCGCCAGATCTCAAGACCATCTTCGCCACCGAATATAAGGATGGCCTGGATAGAACCTATAAGTGGAGTTACATGGCCATCCGCTTCTTGGCAGAGCACCACCCAGAGGAGTTGGTGCGTCTCAGCCATTACCTGAAGACAGATTATTTTGAGGGATATGAGAAGCTGCTCGATGAACTCTCAGCGCAACAAGAAGCATTCTCGGCATGGTTAACCAAACAGGTTGCCCAATTTGAGGAGTATGACACGGATAAGGCGCCCAAGATAAACAAGCTTAATCGTTACGCCTATCGCGATTATCTGATGCCGAGCCATCTCAAGTTAGATGGGGCCCATCAACATTTTTAATCAAGCATTAAAAAAGGAGGCTCAGGCCTCCTTTCTTTTAAATCCGAATCGAGTCAATTATGAATGTAGCCGCCCATCGGGTTGCTCGAAGATCAGATCCTCCATCTGCTCATAGGCGGACTCGTTGCCCGGCACATTAAACAACACCATGAGGATCACCCACTTAAGGTCTTCCAGAATCAGCGCAGGCTCGTCCAGCTCCATCACGCGATCGATTACCATTTCGCGCAGCTCGACATTGAGCACCTTGATCTGTTCTAAGAAGAGCAGGAAACCACGACACTCGACATCTAACTTCTCCATCTCGGCCTGAGTATAGATACGGAAGGAGTGTTGATCATGATTACATAGGTAGGGTTGATCACTTTCTTGCAGCGATGCCAGGTGTTCCAACCAGGACAAGGCCTTGATAATCGCTGACTGATGAAAACCAGCGCGTGTCAGTTCTTGGGTCAACTCGTCTTCATCGACCAGTAACTCGACCTCACTGTGCACATAGTTTTCGAATAGATACATGAGGATATCGAACATGGCTAGCTCCTCTTAAGTCTTATATAACCACCGGGTACAGCTGAAACCCAACCTTGTAGTTCAAGTTCAAGCAACTGCTCTAATACTAGCTCTATCGTTTTTCCACTATGCTCGACCACCACATCTAATGGTGTGGCCTCATAGCCTACACTAGCTAACAGTGAGGCAAATGGCAAATCAGAAGCTAACTCCTCCCCTATATGGTGACGACGATGCAACTCTTCAAGGTGAAATTTTGATAAAGCTGCAACCTCTTCGATAATATCGGCGGCGCACTCCACCAATTTAGCACCATCTCGTAACAAATCATGACAACCCTGATGATCCCCCGCCAGGATATTGCCCGGCACGGCAAACACCTCGCGGCCCTGCTCCAACGCGAGGCGCGCGGTGATCAACGAGCCACTCTTTCGTGCCGCCTCGACCACGAGTACGCCCAGCGAGAGCCCGCTGATGATGCGGTTGCGCTTGGGAAAGTTACCCGCATAGGGTTTCATCTGAGGCCAGAACTCACTGAGTACACAGCCCCTCTGCTGGATCTTCTCGTAGATGGGTTTGTGGCGTTTGGGATAGACGACCTCTATGCCTGTGCCCAACACGGCCAGGGTTATACCATCACCATCTAATACCCCCTGGTGGGCCGCGCCATCGATGCCGGCCGCCATGCCACTGGTCACCGCAATTTTGGCCGCGGCGAGTTCCTGGGCCAGTTGATAGCTAGCGGCTAATCCCGACTGAGACGCGGCGCGGCTACCCACCATGGCGATACAGGGATGCACCAAGGCGTTAGGATCACCTTTGGCAAAGAGAATCGGCGGCGGGTCGTTGATCTGCTGTAGCAGGCTGGGGTAGAGGGTATCTTGGGGGCAGAGAATATGATGGTGAGGCGCGGCGTCTTGCCAAGCTAGCGCCTGTTCGACCAAAGAAAAATCGGGGGACAGCTTAGCCGTCAATAGGCGCTCAGGCAGGGGTAAGGCATCGGGTTCATGCTCCAGCCTTTGCCTGAGCTCTGCTACATCCATGTAGTTTAATAATTGTTTTACCCGGGCCGGTCCTAACCCGGGTACTGCAGAAACAACTAGCCAGTCGACCAGCTTGTCGTCGATGGCACTATTCGCTCGCTAACAGGGTATCCGGTTGCAGCAACTTGTCATGGACACGCACGGGCTTCTCGTTGATCAGAATAAGCCCCATGCTGACACGGTCGAACACCTTAAATACCATCAGCTTACCGCGATAGATATCCGGCATCTTTACTGCATTATCTGACGAGATACTGGCCAGCAGTTCCTCATAGGTGCTGCGATCCTTAGGTTGTACCGGCTTGCCGTCGCCATCGATCACCACCTCGACACCGTCGCGGAAGATGGAGAACACATGGCCAGGCTCGACGCCGTCTTGGCTACCGCGGTCGATATAGACCACATCTAGCTTACCCATGGCGCGCACATCTTTCTCAGAGGCGAGCACTGTGCCAGGCGTTGTCGCCGCCTTAGGCATGAAATACGCTGACATCAGCGAATCATCTTCGATAGGCAGCACACGATAACCCGCCTTGGTCTCGCGCATATTGCTCAGCAAACGCACCTTAGACACAGGGCCCGACTCTATGACGCGGCCGCTGGCGGTCAGAATCACCTCCAGCCCCAGATCATCGCCAGATTCGGCATCTTCAAACTGACGTCCCTTGGCATAGACACCAAACTTGTCACCAAGAGTCAGCTCCCCTTGAACATAGATAACATCATCGGTCACATGGTGCTTAGACTCACTTTCGCCCCCCATGACCATAGGCTGCTCATCGAACCACTCGCCATCGACAACTCGGTTTTGCACCAGATAAGGCTGGATCAGGCTGAGATCCACGGCGGGGATCGCACCACCTTTCGGTAAAACACGTCCTTCGGGGCTCTTACGAATATGAGGCTTGACCACCAATCTGGGTTCACCGTCGATAAAGACCAGGGTCAGTCTGTCTCCAGGATAGATAAGGTGAGGGTTGGCGATCTGTGGGTTGGCGCCCCAGAGCTTGGGCCAGCGCCAGGGGTCCTTGAGAAATTGGGCTGAGATGTCCCAAAGGGTATCCCCTTTCTTCACCACATACGAATCGGGATGGCCAGACTTCAATGTCAAGGTATCCGCGACAACAAACGAACTACTAAAAATCATTAAACCGAGTAAAATTAGTCGTTTCATGGGGGTATCCATGCTGTTTGCCCTTTATATAGAGCTTTTACTGTTATTGAATGCCACTAAGGATTAAAATTAACCCATTAGCCTAAGTCAGTATAACCAACTGTCTCGAATTTGACAGACTTGTTAAGAGTTTATGTATGAGTTTACTAAAAGTTTTACGCTTTCCCGATGAGCGCTTACGCACGATTGCGAAGCCCATTACAGAATTTAACGCTGAGCTTCAGACACAAATCGATAATATGTTCGAAACCATGTATGAAGAGAAGGGAATTGGTCTGGCGGCAACCCAGGTTGATTATCATCATCAATTGATCGTTATGGACCTGCAAGATGACGTAGAACGCCCTAAGGTTTTCATTAATTTAGAGATAATCGAGAAAAGTGGCGATTTTTGCAACGAAGAGGGCTGCCTCTCGGTGCCCGGTATCTATGCCAAGGTCGATCGCGCAGAGTTTGTCACCATCAAGGCGCAGGACAGAGAGGGCAACGAGTTCACTTTAGAGGCTGATGGGCTGTTCGCCATCTGTCTGCAACATGAGCTTGATCACCTCAATGGCAAACTGTTTGTCGATTACCTCTCGCCCCTCAAGCGTCAGCGTATCAAACAGAAACTCGAAAAAGCCGCGCGCCTCGAAGCCAAACAAGGATAAGCCCCATTTGAAACCACTCAAGATACTCTTTGCGGGTACGCCAGATTTTGCCGCCCGCCATCTACAAGCCTTAATCGATTCAGAACACCAGGTTATCGGGGTCTACTCCCAACCAGACAGACCCGCGGGTCGTGGCAAGAAGCTACAGGCCAGCCCGGTCAAGGCCTTGGCACTCGAACATGATATCCCAGTCTACCAACCTGCGAGCCTGAGAAACGAAGATGCCCAGGCAGAGCTCGCCGCTCTCGGCGCCGACATCATGGTGGTGGTCGCCTACGGCCTTATCTTGCCTCAGGTGGTACTGGATACCCCAAGACTGGGCTGCATCAATGTGCATGGTTCCATCCTACCCCGCTGGCGCGGCGCAGCGCCGATTCAGCGCGCCCTGTGGGCCGGCGACGCGGCAACCGGCGTCACCATAATGCAAATGGATATAGGTCTGGATACTGGTGACATGCTGCTCAAGACCCATCTGCCTATCGAAGACATCGACACCTCCGCCAGCCTGTATGAGAAGTTGGCCGAGCAGGGGCCGACCGCCCTGATCCAGGCACTAAAAGGCCTCGCCGAAGGCAGCCTAACGCCTGAGCCACAGGATGAAGCCCTGGCCAGCTACGCCGAGAAGCTCAGCAAAGAGGAGGCGCAGCTCGACTGGCGCAAACCGGCGCAGCAGCTGTGGCGTGAAGTTCGCGCCTTCAATCCATGGCCCGCCAGCCACTTCCCCCATCAGGATGCGGCAATCAAGGTATGGCAGGCCAGCGTGTCAGACGAGACAAGCCAGCAGGCCCCTGGCACCATCATCCACGCCGACAAGCAGGGCATAGCGGTCACTACAGGTGAAGGCGTGCTGGTACTTGAAACCATTCAGCTGCCGGGCAAAAAAGCCATGGCGGTGGCCGACGTGCTTAACGCCCGCGGCGACTGGTTTACCCCGGGCACCCAACTACAGGGCACAGACAACGTAAACAATAGCTCCGACGAGGCGCAGGCATGAAGAATCTGCGTGCCCTCGCGGCCAGAGTCGTCTTCCAGGTATTAGAGAAAGGGGTTTCACTGTCCGTGGCCCTGCCCGAACAGCAGCAAAGACTCACCAGCGGTAAAGACAAGGCCCTGCTAGCCGAGCTCTGCTATGGCGTGATGCGTCACCTGCCCCAGCTCGATAAGCTGGTGAGCGACTGCATGAGCAAGCCGCCCAAGGGCAAGCAGCGCATCGTACATCAGCTGCTGCTCGTGGGATGTTATCAGCTCTATTTTACCCGTATCCCCGGCCATGCGGCGATCTCGGAAACCGCCGAGGCCTGTCGCCAGCTCAAGTTTGAGGGACTGGTCAAGGTAGTTAACGGCGTGCTGCGCAACCTGCAGCGCAACCAGAAGCCGCTGCCCGAAGACAACGAGACTCTGGCCTTTAATACCCCCGCCTGGTTGATCAAGCGCCTCAAGGCCGCCTATCCAGACAGCTGGCAAGAGGTGATTACCCAGAGCCATCAACGCCCGCCCATGTGGCTGCGTAACAATCAATTGTCCCAGACCCGAGAGCAATACCTGGCGCTACTCGACGAGCAGGAGATAACGGCGACACCCGGTGCGAGCGATGACGCCATACTGCTGGAGAGCCCGAAAGATGTCGGCCTGCTCCCAGGTTTTGCCGATGGCGCCGCCTCGGTGCAAGATGGCGCCGCGCAATGGGCCGCCAGCCTGTTGGCGCCCGAAGCAAATGAACTGATTCTCGACGCCTGCGCCGCCCCCGGCGGCAAGAGCTGTCATCTGCTGGAGAGTGAACCCAGCATAGATCTGGTGGCGGTCGACTTCGACGCCAAACGCCTGGAGCGGGTGCAGCAGAACCTCGACAGATTAAGCCTCAAGGCCAAGCTGGTACATGGTGACGCCGCCAAGATAGACACCTGGTGGCAGGGCGATAAGTTCGATCGCATCCTGCTGGACGCTCCCTGCTCGGCCACCGGCGTGATCCGCCGCCACCCGGACATCAAATGGCTACGAAAGCAGGCCGATATCGAAGAGCTAGCCACATTGCAGTCACAAATTTTGGATCATTGCTGGCAGTGGCTTAAACCCGGTGGCACACTCCTGTATGCTACATGCTCAATTTTACCGCAAGAGAACGCCGAGCAGATCGCGGCTTTCTTAGCGAGAACCCAAGACGCAACCCTGATTCCAATCGCACAACAACAAAACAGCGATGACATTGGCTGGCAAATCACGCCGGGCCAAGACAATATGGATGGGTTTTACTACGCTCGCTTGGTTAAGGGATAACGTTAGGCTATGAAAATTATCATATTAGGTGCGGGTCAGGTCGGCGGCACATTAGCCGAAAACCTGGTTGGTGAAAACAACGACATCACCATAGTCGACAATGACCGCGACCGGCTGCGCTCGCTGCAAGACAAGTATGACTTGCGGGTAGTGCTGGGCCATGGTGCCCACCCAGGTGTCCTCAAGGACGCGGGGGCCGAAGATGCCGATATGTTAATTGCCGTGACCAATAGCGACGAATGCAACATGGCGGCCTGCCAGATCGCCTTCTCCCTCTATGGCACCCCCACCAAGATCGCCCGTATCCGTTCAGAGCAGTATCTGGCACTGCGGGACAAGCTGTTTATCGACAGCGAGACCAAGCAGAGCGAGAACCGACCTCGCGGTGGCTTCATCATAGATGAGTTGATCGCCCCCGAGCAGCTGGTTACTTCCTACATACGTCGCTTGGTGGAATACCCAGGTGCCCTGCAGGTGCTGGAGTTTGCCGAGGGACGCCTAAGTCTGGTGGCCGTGCGTGCCTATTATGGCGGTCCGCTAGTGGGTAACGCCCTGGCCGCCCTGCGCGAGCACATGCCTAACATCGACACCCGTGTGGCGGCCATCTTCAGACAGGGCCGTCCCATCATGCCACGGGGCACCACCATCATTGAAGCGGACGACGAGGTATTCTTCGTCGCCGACAGCCGCCACGTGCGCGCCGTGATGAGTGAGATGCAGAAGCTGGACAATACCTACCGCAATATCATGATCGCCGGCGGCGGTAACATAGGCCTGGGACTGGCCAAGCAGTTGCAACGTAATCATGCGGTCAAGCTGATCGAACACAGACCGGATCGCGCCGAGGCGCTGTCTGAAAAGCTGGAAAATACCACGGTATTCTGCGGCGATGCCTCAGATCAGGAGCTGCTGCTCGAGGAGCATATCGACCAGACCGACGTATTTATCGCGGTCACCAACGACGACGAGGCCAACATCATGGCCGCCCTGCTGGCCAAGCGCATGGGCGCCAAGAAGGTGATGGTGCTGATCCAGCGTGAAGCCTATGTGGATATCGTCCAGGAGGCCAATATCGATATCGCCATCTCGCCGCAACAGGCGACCATCTCGGCGCTATTGACCCATATTCGTCAGGGGGATATCTGTAACGTCTACTCGCTAAGACGCGGCGCCGCCGAGGCGATCGAAGCCATCGCCCACGGCGATCCCAGCACCTCCAAGGTGGTGGGCAAGCAGATTAGCGAGATCAAGCTGCCACCGGGCACCACCATAGGCGCCATCGTCCGCGATGACGAGGTACTGATGGCCCACGATAAGACGGTCATCGAGCAGGGCGACCACGTGATCTTGTTCCTGGTGAACAAGAAATTTATCGGTGAAGTTGAAAAGCTGTTCCAGCCTAGTGCATTCTTCTTCTAAGCTACTCACGAAGCCAAGACTTAATTCGCGATGCTAAATTTTCGGCCGCTACTCTTCATCTTAGGCGTGTTCCTGTCGACCCTGACCGCCTTTATGTTTTTTCCGCTGCTCTTCGCCCTACTCTATGGTGAGGAGACGGTGGGCGCCTTCATGATCGCCTCGCTGATCACAGGCACCTGCGCCAGCGCCTGCATGCATCAGGGGCAGAGCGAAAACATCCGCCTCAATATCCGCGATATGTTTCTGCTCACCAGCCTGACCTGGTTTATCGTTAGCCTGTTTGCGGCCATGCCCTTCACCCTCTATCACGGCATCAACTATACGGACGCCTTCTTCGAGACCATGTCGGGGATCACTACAACTGGCTCTACCGTGCTGTCCGGCCTGGATACCATGGATCACAGCATCCTGATCTGGCGCTCGCTGCTGCAATGGCTGGGGGGAATAGGCTTTATCGTGATGGCGGTGGCCATTCTGCCGTTTCTCAACGTGGGGGGGATGCGGCTGTTTCGCACCGAATCTTCGGACTGGAGCGATAAGGCGGTGCCTCGCACCCAGGATATGGCCAAGCACCTCTTCTATGTCTACATCATACTGACGGTCTGCTGCGGCGTGGCCTACCATCTGGCGGGAATGACCTGGTTTCAGGCGATCAACCATGCCATGACCACACTCTCCACCGGCGGCTACTCCACCTCAGACAGCTCCATGGCGGCCTTCTCTGCGCCCGCCCACTGGGTCGGCACCATCTTCATGGCGGCCGGCGGCCTTCCCCTGCTGATGTTTGTTCACAGCCTGTCCCAGCGTTCGCTGCGGATCTGGAACGATGCCCAGGTGAAGGGCTACCTCATCTTCCTGGCGTTCGTCTCCTGCAGTCTGGCCTTCTGGCTCTGGCATGGACACGAGATGACGGCGGCCGACGCACTGCGCCTGGCCAGCTTTAACGTGGTCTCGGTGGTGACGACCACTGGCTATGGCCTTACCGACTACACCTCATGGGGCGCGGTGGCCAACGTGGCCTTCCTCTTCCTGATGTTTGCCGGCAGCTGTTCGGGTTCGACCTCTGGGGGAATTAAGATCTTCCGTTTCCAGATCGCCATCGCCATCATGCGCGAACAGCTGAAACAACAGTTCCACCCTAACGGTATCTTCAAGGAGCGCTATAACGGACGCCCCATCACAGAAGATATCGTGCGCTCCCTGGTCACCTTTATCCTGCTGTTTATGCTGGTGATAGTGCTCTTGTCGGTGATCTTGGTGTCTACCGGACTCGACCCGACCACCAGCTTTACCGGCGCGGTGACGGCGGTGACCAATGTGGGCCCAGGGCTTGGGCCAGTGATCGGCCCGGCGGGGAACTTCTCCAGCCTGCCCGACATCGCCAAATGGTCACTGGCCATCGGCATGCTGCTGGGCCGTCTGGAGATCCTGACGGTGGCGGTGCTCTTCCACCCTAACTTCTGGAAGTACTAAGCAAACTAGCGCAGGGCCCGACTAAACCCGATACTGACTCCAGAGGCGGTGTTGCTCTGGTGTCAGGAAGGTCCAGGCTAGCACCCGGGTCAGCTTATTGCCCTGGGCCATCTCCAGGGTCTCTACCCGCTTGGCACCCACCTGCTCCAGCAGACGATAGCAAGGCTTAAGGTTCTCCTTCTTCGATACCAGAGAGGTAAACCAGAGACACTGTGAGCCGAACGACTGGCTCTCACGGATCATCTGGCCGAGAAAGGCCTGTTCACCCCCTTCGCACCAGAGCTCAGCCTTCTGGCCGCCAAAGTTAAGCTTCTCCTGACTCTTCGCGACCTCATGTCCTTTGGCTCGCTTGTTGGCCGCCAGATTCTTCAGCTTACGCTCGCTACCACGGCTAGCCTCCGCCAGCGAGGCATGAAATGGCGGGTTGCACAGGGTCAGATCGAACCTGTCCTCGGCCCTGATAATACCGGTAAAGATCTGTTTCGAATCTGACTGCAGGCATAGGCTTAACTTGCCCGACAGCTGTGAATTGTTTGCAATGATCCGCTCGACATTGGCCAGCGAGACAGGGTCGATATCACTTGCCACGAAACGCCAACCGTATACCTGATGGCCCAGCAGTGGATAGATGCCATTGGCGCCTGTGCCGATATCCAGGGCGACCACTCGCTCCCCCTTGGGCACTCTCGTCACATTAGGCAGCTTGCGCTTGGCCATCTCCTGGCTCCCGGGAGCCGATTCGGCCAACAGATCCGCTAGATAGTGCAGGTAATCCACACGACCCGGTATCGGCGGGCAGAGAAAACCCTCGGGAATATCCCAATAGCTCAATCCATAATGCAACCTGAGCAGCGCCAGGTTAAGCAGCTTCACGGCCTTGGGGTCGGCAAAGTCGATAGACAAGTTGCCATAGGGATTGGGACGCACGAAGGGCTTTAGCTCCGGTGTGGTGTCCATCAGCGCGTCGAAGTCATAGCCCTGTCCATGCAGGTTGCGGGGGTGCAGCCCCTTGCTCGCCCCCTGAGTCTTGCCCTCAGCTGGCTTAGACTTGGCTTTTAGTTTTGCTTGTGGTTTCGATTCTGGCTTAGCTTTTGGCTTAGCTTTTGGCTTAGCTTTTGGCTTAGCTTTTGGTTTAGATTGAGACGAAGGCTTTGGCCTTGAGGCATTAGCAGGCGGCTCTTGAGAAACAACTTTCTTGGCGCCGGGGCGCGCGGGCTTTCGAGACGGGGTCATCAGGGGATCCTGGCTGCACGCACGGCATGCAGCCCATAACACATTAATCGTACAGGTATTTAGTAAACAGCAGGTTGACGATAAGCGGCTTGCCTATCTCCTGCTCCAGCAGACGATTCAGTGTATCGTAGCACTCGCGGCGGATCTCCTCCTTGCCGGTCAGAGACTTCACCTTATCTTCTGTCTGCGCCCCTAAGATCTCTATGATGGCGGCGCGCAGCAGCGGGTCGTGATGTTCAAGCACGATCAGATCTTCCGGCACCTTCACCATGAGCTCGACACTGATCTTCACAAAGCCCAGCTTCTTACGATTGGAGATATAGTTAGTCACAATATCGGGCTCGAAACCGTAATAGGCGTAGGTGTCGACCACCTCTTCCTCTTCGGCAAATGCCCCCAGGCTCAGTACACTGGTCACTAGCATGAGGCACAGCAGCGCAAACTTTTTCATATTAGACGAATACTCCGTTCATGATTTGATGGTCAACACTCGCTTTCTAGCCTGGCGATACCTTATTAACGGCACCAATACTTAGATGCTTTAGTACTCAAGGCTTTAATTACCGACATCAAAGCCTCGTCATGATAAACTGCTGACGTTTTTGAGTATTGTACCGAGAATTTAATGAGTGTGACCAGGTTAAGCTTCCCCTATGGTGAATCCATTCAATGGCATTCACCGGATCAAATTCCCCAGCTGCCACCCAGCCCCTTCAGGGAGTGGCTGTTAGCTTCCGGTAGTTTAACCCAAAAACTCAAGTCTCACTGCAATCAATTTGAGGTCAAGGTGTTAGGCGAGGCCATGTTGCCTCCCTTCCCGGGCGAATTGCCCCACCAAGGGCAAGCCTGGATTAGAGAAGTGCTGCTCTGTCTCGATGGCATCCCCTGGGTATTTGCCCGCACGCTCGTGCCCGGCGCCATGATGGACAACGCCCAGGATAACTTCCTCTCTCTGGGCACCCGCCCCTTGGGCGAGCTGCTGTTCACCAGTGGCGATTTCACCCCGGGCAAGATAGAGGTCGGCGAGTTTACTGCCTGCGACTCCCTCGCCAAACTGATCGATTCGCTGGAACAAGATAGTCACCATCCCCTATGGGGCCGCAGACGCTACTTCAGTCATGGGGACCAGCAGCTGATCGTCAGCGAGATCTTCCTGCCCAAGGCCCGCCAGCTCATCGACCGGCTGGCATAAAAAAACGCCTCTTAACGAGGCGTTTTTTTGTTTAGCTTCTGCGGCGCAGTCCCAGGAGCATCAGCAATGACAGGCTGATCCAACCCAGACTACCACCACCCGAATCCTGCTTGGTCTCGACCACAGGCGGCTGCACCACGGGAGCGGTCACCGTCAGCGTCAGGCTCTTGCTCGCCTGATTATTGGCCTCATCGGTCACAGTCAAAGTCACTGTATAGCTACCCGCCGCGCCATAGGTATGTGTCGGCGAGGCGGCCGTGCTCGTCTGCCCATCACCGAAGTTCCAGGCATAACTCAGCGAGCCAACCCCTTGATTGGACAGGTTGCTAAAGGTCACCGTTAGATCGCTGGCCTTATAACTGAAATCCGCCACCGGTTGGATGACGACCGTCACCTGAGTGTTGGCCGTGACCGACTCACCGGCACCATCTGTCACCGTCAGGGTGACTTGATAGCTTCCCGATGCCTGATACACATAGGTTGGCGCCGCCAGGGTGCTAGCAGCACCGCTGACACCGAAGTTCCAGGCATACTGATAACTGCCATCACCACCTGTCACATTGGCGCTGAAGCTAACGCTCGCGCCCTCTTGTGTCTTAGCGATAGAGGCGCTCAATGCCCCAGGCGCTGGCGGAGGCGTCACAGTGCCCGAATACTCGAAGCGTACCTTGGCGCTGCTGGAATCCTGGCTCTGGGTAACCACCTCCATGGTCAGGCCAAGTTCAGGCAGTATGATACCCGCCTGCGGCTTGAGTGGCGCACTATAGTCCTGGCTGTCATCAAACAGGCTGTTGCCCGCCAGATGGTCATCACCAAAATAGGTGGATTGGTTATACAGGCTAAAGGTGGCATCGCGGATCTGAGTCGCCGTGCCATTGGTGCCAATTAGCACCTGGTCGGCGTCGACCACACCGATCAGGCCACTGCCTGGATGCTTGCTGGAGTTGTTGTCGGACTCGTTAAAGTTCTCCAGCCAGAGCAAGACACCCGGCTCATAACTGTGGCTCTTCAATCCGGCATCGACGCCGTTGTAGCTGCGCAGCTGCACCAGGTAGCGGCGCGGCTTGCCCGGACGGGTGTTATCGATTCTGGCAAAGCCACCGTTGAGCGCCATGGTATTTGGCTCCTCGGCGCCGTCGCTGTAGATAACCGACTCACCGTCGAGCACCTTAAGCTCATCGAACACAAAACCATAGTCGCCCACCGCCTCATCGGTGAAGTAGACGATGCTGATCTGACGATCGCTACTACCCGCATAGGCACTGAGGTCGAAGCTTAGCTCCACCCAGGAATCGGCGCCTTCGGCACCCGCCACATCAGAAGACTTGCCTGTGATGATGTTCTTGGCATTATTGATGATGTTGCTGGCCTTGGTGTGATTACCAGCTAAGGCCACATCGCCCACCTTCACCTGCACATAATCATAATCTGTCTCTATGCTCCAGTGCGCCTTCATCTTCAGGGTCAGACTGCTGCTCGCCGGGAAATCCAGGCTAAAGGAGGCCGCAGTGCTCAGCAGGTTACCCTGACCCGAATAGTACTGATAGCTGCCGGCATAGGGCTGCTTGAAGGGAATATTATCCGAAGGCAGAGGAATAGAGATCTGGTTCACCTGGTTGGCATTGACGGCCTCGGCCAGCTGTACCTCCTGGCCACCCGTCGGGATAGCGGCCAGATCCACCTGAGTCTCATTGATCCACTTGCCCTTATACTTGTTTTGCAGGTAAGAGCGGGCATAGGGGCTAAAGCCTGTCGGCTGGCTGCCAGGAATATCCCCGGTCCAACTACCGCCAGACATGATAGACCAAGAGCCCACGGGTGAACCGTCACCGCTGTTGCTGGTGTCATACTCATCGGGCAAGCCGAGATCGTGGCCAAACTCATGAACAACCACTCCGGCGGCCGCATCTATGGGCTGAACCGTGTAACCAAACACCTTCTTGCCTGTGCCGGGGATCTCATAGCCAGGCGAGTTGCCCTCATAGACAAAGTAGCGGTGCGACCAGATGGCATCATCACCCAAGACGCCACCACCGGCCTCTTCGCCTATGCTGGAGTGAAACAGCATCACATGGTCTATGTCGCCGTCGGCCTCATTGAGGTTGCCGTCGCCGTCCAGATCATAAGGGTCTTCCACGTCGAACGAGGCGATTTCGCTGGGCGTCATGCTGGCCAGCGCCTGGGTCACCGCCTCTTTCACCAGCTCGGGAACCGCCTTGTCGTCATCGTCGTTGTTGGGGTCATTCTGCCCGTAATAGGCCGCGTTTTGGTTGGCGGTATACCAGCCATAGACCTTACCTGTGAAATAGAAGCTTCCGCCGGACTCCGCCTGATAGTATTGATACCCGGTCAACAGGTTCTGCCCCTGAGGGCCGGCAAAGCCAGTCGTCGAGAACATGAGATCCTGATAGTGGGCGACAGGGTAGCTCGCGTAATACATAGGTGTATCAGAGGCTGTCAGGCGGTTGTTGTCATGGGGCAGATCGGGAAAGTCGATCAGCACACCCAGTACCTTCACCGTCTTAGTTACATCTGCGTCGGCCTGGGGCGTCACAAAGGACATCACCCTCGCCTTCTGCTGGGCCTTCTGACGCATACTCTGCTGAGATTCCAGCTTGGCCTGAACCTGGCCACCTTTTTCCTGATAGCCCTTGGCTCTCTGGGTGTAGGCCTTAATTGCGGCGCGCTTCTCCGCCTCGCTGGCATCACTGGCCAACTCACCACGCTTCACCAGCCAATAAAGGATCTGCTGCTCGTTAATCACCCCGGCGTCGGCCACGCCAGTCACTTCCTTCATGGTGATCGGGGCGGCATTTGCCGACGCGCCAATCAGCAGGAGGGAGAGGCTCAATGCGGACAACGCACCGGCATAATACTGTCTCTTCATGCTAAATATTCCTTGTGCCTGTATTTATCCCCAACGGAACGCCTTCCCCGCTGGGTGACCCTAAGGCTGCCTAACTTAGATAATTTTAGTGGGGACTTGGGAAGGGGGCTAACTCATCGCTATAGGCATTTAGATTGCCAATATGAATCGACACAAAAAACACGCTGAGTTAAGCGGCCGGTGACTCGGCCAGACGGGTGTTAACGCCCACTTAGCGGCAAACGCAACAACAACACCCAAGGTCCACTACAAGACATTAACAGTATTTTTCCCTGTAGAGTAGAGTAAAAGTGCTATTTTTCACTAAAGAGGTATAGGTCAGCGGCTAAATAGCGAGAAGCGCGGCCAATCGCCACGCCACTCTTATCTCTTATCTCTTCTCTCTGCCTCAATCAGTGCTGAGCCAGCTGCGATAGATGAGCAGCAACACAGAGGCAGACCAGCTAAAGTTGGTGCAGTGCAGCCCGTCTCCGGTCAGAGGATCATAGTTTTCCCGTATGGGCCCATCACCCAGTACACCTTGGGCTTCATTCACCAACTGAGTGGCGAGGCGCCGCGCCAGCTCGTCGTGGCCATAACGGGAGACTCCCTGCAGGCCAAACAGCGCCTGATCCAGCCAGACGGGGCCGCGCCAGTAACGCCGCGGGGCAAAGGCCGAATTGTCGGCGCTCACAGTGGGAAAGGGCAGCTTGGTCCCAAAGTTAGTAGCATTGAGCTGAGTGGCGATCATCCGCTCCGCCTGAGCCTGACTGGCGGCGCCGGCCCACAGCGGCAGCCAGCCCTCGACCCCCTTACCCTGGGCGATCATCAAACGTGAGCGCTCACCCGCTAAGCGTCTGTCGTAGAAGAAGCCACTCTGCTCATCGAAAAACTCGCTGCGGATCAGCTCCCCCAGGCGCACCGCCTGCTTACGCCAAACCGCCGCCTCGCTGTCCAAGCCCAGTAACTCAGCCATCTGAGCAAGATAGCCCTTCTCCGCATACAGGTAGCTGTTGAGATCAACTGACTCCTGGGAGATGGAGTAACCCAACAGTCGCCCCTTAGCATCATAATTTTCTAGCACCTGGAGCCCATCGCCCATGTCGAAACGCGGCGCATTGTCCATGCCAGACTCCCAGGCCGCCGCCTCGATCACCGCCTCCCTGTCCGGCTTACCCGGCTCGCCATGGCGGGGATGACGATTGGCGCCATATTCCGCCAAGCCGTTGTGGTTATGATCTCGATTGCGATACCACCATTCATGGTAGGCGACCAGCTTAGGGTAGAGCCTGGTAATCAACGCCTTATCCTGGCTCTGCTGGTAGATCTGCCATACGGCCCAGGCCGCCAATGGTGGCTTGCCGTTACGTTCGTTCCAGTTGCCCCCCTTGCCGCCGCGACTGGCATCGGAGTTATAGAAGATAGCGTCGGGTAGATTGCCCGCATCCTCAGGGCGCAGCGAGTCCTTGGCATCGAACTGATAGTCAAACATCGCCAGCACGTTCGACTCGGCCAGCGCCACATCGAACTGCGCCAGCGCCACCGCCTGCTTCCAGCTGTCCCAGGCCCAGACCCCGTTGAACCACTTGTAGGTCACAGATGGGGTGACGGCGTCATGCAGCAGGGCGCCCGCCGGGCTACGCCAGTTGTGCAGCAGGGTCACCATGGCCTTGGCGGCCAGGCGCCTGGCCGAAAGCTCGCCGCCGCGCACTAGCTTATCCAGCCGCTGCTGCCACCGGGACCGATTGGCCGCAAGCTTCGCTGCCACAGTAGACCAGTCAAGCTTAGCCGCATGCCTGGCCTCGACTTGAGTATGAAAATACTGGTGGGCGGCGCGTAGCACAGTCGCCTCCCCCGGTGCCAGGGTCAACAGCCCACTGTCGGCGCGATAGCCCTGGGGTCCCTCAGTCGATAGGGTTAGCGCCTGCTCAAACGCCAGCCGGTAACTGGCATCGTCGAGCTGCATCTGCCAGGTCTGATCTATGGGGGTAAACTGCCAGGTCACGGTGTCATCGGTCAGCAGCCGCTTATCGACCAAGCGATACTGTTTCAGTTTGGGATGAGTGGCGAAGGGGCTGCCCGACCAGCTCAGACGCCAGGAACCTGGCTTGTCGCTCAGGTTAATCAGCCTGGTCGAGACGATGGCGGTGCGGTTATCGCTATATTCCAGGGTGGTGGTGAGTTCAAGATCCTTGAAGCGAAAGCGCTGCACCAGTCCCCCGGGCTCGCTATAGATCTCAACCTGCTCCGCCTTGGACAGATCCACACTCTGACCAGACTCCCCCGAGAATAGCTGCAGTTTCTGCAGGCTATCGCTCAAATGCAGGCTGTACTCTTGGGCAATAAACAGCGGCCCGGTGAAGCCACCATAGTAGGCGGGCGAGTCCGGCAGATGAAAGCCATGCCAGGCACCTTGGTCCATGTAGACGGCGGGAATCGTCAGGTTACCCTGTGGATCCCTCTGTTCCATGGTACTGGGGGTTCCCCGATAGTTGAGCAGATCCCGATACTCGCTGGCCTGAACCATAGCAACAGAGGGCAGAGAGCAGAGAAGAGACAGAGAAAGCAGCAAGAGGCGGCGAACAGATAGCGCAGGCAGACGCGTCATGGGGTCACTCAAGAGTTAATTGAATACAATATTCAAATCATTCCAGAGTCGCTTCCGAGATGCAAGGAGATCTCTTACCTTCAAACAGCTGTTACGGCCTTAAGGCAAAGGATAAATCACGACTGTTCAGGTCAAAAGAGTGAAGGCGCCGACCATTACGGCAAGCGCCCATGTCCCTTATGCGGCGTGAGCGATATATTTAGCCACGCCGTCGAGGAACATCTGCACCGAGATCATCACCAGCACCATACCCATCAGGCGCTCCACCGCAGTCAGGCCCTTCTCACCCAGAAGTTTGGTAAACAGCTTATAGAAGAGCAGTATTACGGCGCTGGCCACCCAGGCAGCAAACAGGGCTATGGTCCAATCCATCATGCGCGAGCTGTCGGTATGGGCCAGCAGGATAAGCGCCGCCAACACAGAGGGACCAGCCATCAGAGGGATCGCCATAGGCACAATAAAGGGCTCTTCACCGGCCGCCAGCCCCACCACGCCACCTGGCTGGGGGAAGATCATCCGAATGGCGATGAGGAAGAGTATGATGCCGCCGGCAATGCTGACCGACTCAGATCTCAGGTTAAGAAAGCTGAGAATCGCCTCACCGGCAAACAGGAAAAGCAGCATGATGATCAGCGCGAAAATCAGCTCCCGCACCAACACCTTGCGCCGCTTCTTAGGTTCGATATGACGAAGAATCGAGGCAAAAATGGGTAAGTTCCCCAGGGGGTCCATGATCAAAAACAACATTACCGCAGCAGAAAAGATGTCCATAGCTCAATATTCGTCAAAAGTTGAACCTATATTGTATAACTTAATGACAATATTAATCAGTAGCTAAGATAACAAAATCGACACTCTTCCCAGGTTTTTCCGCCGTCCACGGGGGCACCAGCCGGCTCATGCCATGTAAATTATTTTTCCCCTCGGGTTAATTGTTCGATTGGCAGACATAAGACTGATATACTAGCTGGCTTTCTAGGTTCCCTTGTTAACACTTATATGTACTATCTCGTCGCCAGTTGTATTGCACTCCTGTTAGGCCCACTCTTCTATCGTTTCTTTACGACGGGGACAGGTCTGCAAAAAGGCTTGGATGGTTTCATCTTCGTGTCCCTTGGCGGCCTGGTGCTGATCCATATCCTGCCGGAGCTCCTGGAGCACGGCGGTTTCCTCTCCCTGGCGTTTGTTATTGTCGGCCTCTGGGGCCCGACCCTTAGCGAGCGCCTGTTTCACCGCTACTCAGAGGTCACCCATAACCTGACCCTGACACTCGGCATAGGCGGACTCCTGCTGCATACCCTCACCGACGGCGGCGCCATGGTGCTGGCCCAGCAGGACGGTAACTCCAGCCTGTTGGCCCTAGGGGTGATTCTGCATCGTCTGCCTGTGGGGCTAGCGATCTGGTGGCTACTCAAGCCTCAGGTAGGTAGTCGCTGGGCATCCATAGTATTAGGCGGCATGATGCTGCTGACAGGCGTGGGCTATTTCGCCGGCGAGCAGTTACTGGCGCAGCTAAGCCTGGACAATACCGTCTATCTGCAGGCCTTCGTCACCGGCTCGATTCTGCACGTGGTGCTGCATCAGCCCCATGGCCACACCATAGACGACAAACAGGGCAAGTATGAATATCAGGCCGGCATAGGCAGCCTGTTGGGTATCGCCCTGCTGTTTGTGCTGCTGGCGTTCGACTCCGGCGGCCACGACCATCACGAACACAGCCACAGCAGCGATCAACTGCTGGACTGGCTGCTGACCCTGGCGCCTGTGCTCCTGCTGAGCTATAGCCTGGCGGCGATGCGCTACCTGTTTGGCCTGTCACCTCACCATGAGCGCCTGAGCCAGCGCTGGCTGCAACGCCTGGCAGGGCCAGAGGCTCTGGTGATCACCCTGCTGCTGCTTGGGCCTAGCCTGGCATTTATCCAGCTGATCGGCCTGACATTGGTGGGGATCTTACTCACCATGACGCGGGTCGAACCCACGGATCCTCATCTGGGATTACCTAACTCCGCCTTGCGCTTCGGCTTCGCTCACCTGGTGGATCGCAGCGCCCCCTGGATCATCCTCAGCCTGGTATTGGCCAACCTTATCGGCCACCCGTCTGTGCCCCTCACCTCTCCTCTGGTGCAGGTTGGCGTATTGCTCCTGCTGCTTCTGCCGATGCGTTTCTGTAATCTCGGCGGCGCGGTACTGGCACTGTCCCTGGCCTACAGCGGCTGGACCATGGAGGCTGTGATGCTAGTGTTGCTGGCGGCCCCCGTCTTCAACCTAGCACAGCTGAAATTGATGGACTGGACCCAGCGTCTGGCGCTCACAGGGGTGATCGGCCTCTGTCTGCTGGGCACCCACTGGTTGATCCCTGAATGGAGCCGGCTGCTCAGCCTGCCCGAGACGGTTAACCAGCTGAGCCTAGCACTGGTCGCCATGTTATTTGCCGCCAGCCTGCTACGACTGGGGCCGCGCAAGTTTATGGCCCGCATCATGCTGTGGAAGCCTAAGGCCCATGATCACAGCCATAATCCTGCTAGTGGTCATGAACACAAGCACAGCCATGAGCACAAGCACACACATCACCACGAACATGAGCACGGCCAGCACTAGGAGTTAGGGGATAGCTTTTCTCGCCACGGGAGGCTAAGTTAGAGACAAACGCCCCCTCTGGAGCCATCCATGTGCATTCTCTTCGTCGCCCTCGAGGTACATCCCAGGTATCCGCTGATCCTCTGTGCCAATCGGGACGAGTTTCACCACAGACCCACGGAGCCGGCCCACTTTTGGCCCCCTGACAATCGGCTGCTGGCAGGCAAAGATCTCGAGGCCGGTGGCAGCTGGCTCGGGGTGAATCGTCAGGGCGAGATCGCCGCACTCACCAACATTCGCGCTCCTGAGCTGCACGAGGCCAATCGTCACAGCCGGGGCGATCTGGTGATCAAGGCGCTGACCCAGTCCCAGACCATGACCACGGGCTGGCTCAGGGAGCATAGCCAACACTACAACCCCTTTAACCTGCTGTTCGGGAAAGACTTGGAGCTCTACTGCTACCACAGCGTCAGCAAGACGGTGAAGCCGCTGTCACCAGGCTTTCATGCCATCAGCAACGGCGCCCTCGACGATATCTGGCCCAAGATGGCCAAGGGAACCCAGGCCTTGGAGCGGGAGATCACCCAAAGTGACGAGATAGATATTCAGGCCCTGCTGACCATAATGACAGACGAGCGCCAGGCGCCCGATGCGGATCTGCCGCAAACCGGCGTCGCCCTGGAGTGGGAGCGGCTACTCTCCTCCATCTATATCAAGCATCCGGAATATGGCACCCGTTCGACCTCCATCCTGCTGCGAGACAGACAGGGCAGATGTGAGTTTGTCGAGGTCAGGTACGATGGTAAGGGGAGAAACCTGGGCAGGCAGGTGTTTAAGTTTAAGACCGGCCCCGAACAAGGGGCCGAAATGGACGGCGAGTCGCCTAAAACAGCCTAATCCGACGAGTGATCGTGCGTGATCACCCACTTGTCGTCTATCTTCTCCACCAAGAGGGTAAATACGCCGTTGGGCTTGTCTTTCACCCGGGTCAGCTGCCAGCGGCCCACGACGATGGCGGCATAATTGCTCAGCATCTTGGTCTCTTCTATGGTGAACTTGAGCTGCCCCAGGGTCGCCTTATCGGGATAGTTCTTCTTGTAGGCCGCCAGCGTCTCCGCCCAGCCATAGCGGAATTTGTTGCCCGAGACGAAACGCATCTTGTCACTCTGCCAGTAGCCTTGCATATAGGCATCCAGATCGCCGCGATTCCAAGCTGCCTCCTGATCCCGCAGGATATTGGCGATATCGTCCGTCGGTACCGCCTGCACCGGGAGTCCCAGCAGCAGGAGCAGTAAAATCCATCCTTTTTTATGCATCATCCTCTCCAGAGGGAAATATTAGTTGTATTATATAATAAATGTTCACTAAGGCATTATCTTCTCTATAAAAATGCCTCGTTAGACCGATTCAGTAGAGCCTAATTTATGTTTCAATCTTTGTGTAAAGCTATCCTCAAACTCAGCGGCTGGACCATAGACGGTCGACTCCCCGAGGCGCCTCAATATATCGCCATCGTCGGCCCCCATACCAGCAACTGGGACTTCATCGTCGGCGTGTTGGCCAGGGGCGCCCTGGGGCAGAAGATCCATTTCCTCGGCAAGCATCAGCTGTTTATTCCCCCCTGGGGCTGGCTGTTCCGCGCCATCGGCGGTACCCCGGTGGATCGCCGCAAGAGCAACAACCTGGTAGACGCCGCGGCGCAACTGTTTCAGCAAGACCCTAATTTCAAGCTGGCCCTGGCACCGGAAGGTACCCGCAGCCCGGTGAAACGCTGGAAGACAGGCTTCTACCACATCGCCACCAAGGCACAGGTGCCCATAGTCACGGTAGCGCTGGATTTTGCCGGTAAGCGAGTGGTGATCCCCGAGGCAATAAGCGTCACCGGCGATATCGACAAGGAGATGGCGCAGATCCTCGACTTCTACCGCACCATCAAGGGCCGCCACGCCAAGGCCATCCCCGACTACCACGCCTAAGACTGCCTAACAGATTGCCAAATCGGGTCGCACTGGTTATAGTGCGGCCATCGGCATTTTGTATACAATTTTCAGATGAACTTAGATACCTGGCTACTCTACCTGGCGGCGATCCTGCTTATCGCCATCTCCCCCGGCACCATGGCGGTGCTGTCCATGAGTCATGGGATCCATTTCGGCAAGGTGCGCAGCCTGGCCACCGCCCTAGGTAGCGTCAGCTCGGCCCTCTTGTTGATGTTTGCCTCAGCCGCCGGCCTGGGCGCACTGCTGAGCGCCACCGAGTATGGCTTTACCCTGCTTAAGTATTGCGGCGCGGCCTATCTTATCTATCTGGGGATCAAGCTGATACTGACCAAGGCCAGCGCACAGGGGCTGGACCTGCAACACATCAAGGGTAAGGGCACGCCTAAGCAGATGTTTAAACAGGCCTTTCTGGTGGGGATAAGCAATCCTAAGGATCTACTCTTCTTCGGCGCCCTGTTTCCACAGTTTATCGATATCACGGCGCCCCAGGGGCCACAGCTCGCCATACTGGCGCTCACCTGGGCCCTGGTGGATTTCAGCTTCGTGATGCTCTATGCCAGCATGGCAAACGTGTTGGCCCCCAAACTCAGGGCCAGCAACCGTCTGCTTTGGTTTGACCGTACCAGCGGCGGCGTATTTCTCACCCTGGCCGCCATACTGGTGACGAAAGACTAATCTGACGGCCTCAGGCCCGACAGCGTCAAACAGCGAGCTTTATAGCGCGCCCTTAAGACTACGCACATCGGCGCCGGTAGGTGCCTGGAAGGCCCTAAGGTTAAACTGCGGCAGAATCGCGTAAATATGATCGAAGATATCCGCCTGAATATCCTCATAAAACGCCCAGCGGGTATCGTTGGTGAAAATATAGATCTCTATGGGTAACCCCTCTGTGGTCGGCGCCAGCTGACGCACCAGCAGGGTCATCTCCTGATGCACCTTAGGGTGCTTACGCATATATTCCAACAGATAGGCCCTAAAGGTACCGACATTGGTGAGGTTACGGCTATTCACCGGCATGTCGCCATCCTGAATCTTGGCGTTGAACTCGGCGATCTCCGCCTCTTTGCGGGCCAGGTAATCCTTGAGCAGATTGATCTTACCCAGGCGTTTAAGCTGTTCGTCACTGAGAAAGGCGATGGAGTCGATATCGATATTCACCGCCCGCTTGATACGCCTACCGCCCGACTCTGACATGCCGCGCCAGTTCTTAAAGGCGTCGGACACCAGGGCGTAGGCGGGGATCATAGTGATTGTCTTGTCCCAGTTCTGCACCTTGACCGTGGTCAGCGAGACCTCCTCCACCGCACCGTCGGCGCCATACTTATCCATCTGGATCCAGTCACCCGGGCTGACCATGCGGTTGGCCGCCAGCTGAATACCGGCCACGAAACCCAAAATAGTGTCTTTGAACACCAACATCACCAGGCCCGTGGCGACACCCAGGCCGCTGAGGAAGTAGACCGGCGACTGCTCGGCCAATACAGAGATAGAGATGATGATGGCGACGAAGAACATGAACAGCTTGAGCAGCTGCACGAAACTCTTGATCGGCAGGCGACGGCTGATCATGTTGACGTCGGCGATCTCGTTACCCGCGTCCAGCACGCTGTAGACGGCACGCACGAAGAGGATCACTATCGCCACATCCAGCAGTCTATCCGCCAGGCTGCTTAGCAGCGGATGCTCCACCAAGGCCAACGGCAGCAAGATGTTGAGGATCAAGGCGGGCACCAGCTTGGCCAGCTTCTCCAGCACCCTGTGCTGCATGAAGATGTCGTCCCAACGCACCTTAGAGCGCTGGATCACTATGTTCATTGTGCTCACCACGCCGCGTTTCACCACCACATAGCCGATAAAGGCGATCAACAGACAAGCAAAGACCATGACGCCGGTAGATACCCCGTCCGATGGACTATCTATGCCGAAGTGGGTCAACCAGAGCGACACCTGTGAGCGTAATTCTTGATCCAAAATTCTCTCTCCTTGCAAATTCACCTGTTGTGGCAAATCCGATAATGAGCCTGCAACAAGACCATTTCAGCACACCAACAAAAGCGATACAACTACTTATTTTAAAAGCTATTTTAGCCTGTCTGATTGACTGTAATACAGAGATTCTCAACAATCCATTGTCCCGTGATGATGGAGAGAATTATGCTAAAGCCTCTACTCGGCGCCGTCTTGCTCGTCGGCGCCAGCCCCCTGTTGGCGGCAGACCAAACCCAGGGGCCAAGCCCCAAGACGGCCATCACCCTGGATTATATTCCGGCCGAGTCGGCGCTCTATGGTATCACCCTGGCACCCAGCCATTATGACAGGAATTATGCCAACTGGGGCTACTATCTGGGCTATGCCCAGAGCCAGAAACGGGACATAGAAGTGGAGGCCCCCAGCGAAGCCTATACCCAGGATAAACTGTGGCGGTTCGGCCTCAGCTATGGACTCACAGACCACCTCAGCCTCTACGGCGGTGCCAGCGCCTACACCCATGAATACTCCTACACCAACAACATCTCGCCGCGCATCGTCGACGGTAAGCCCACTTGGGAAACGGAGCGAGACACCCGCTGGGGCGGCGAACTCGGGGTCCGCTATCGGCTAGGTCGTCATCTGGTGCTTGGCCTGGGTTATGACTCGGGCAGCCAGTCGGCGCTCTTCAGCCTGGGCTACAGCAACTAAAATCCGCTAATCGCGATCCAGGCATATAGGAATTTAGCGCGAGTTTGACTATGCTAGAGGCCACAGACAAACCGCTAAAACTGGTTAAATTCAATGTATAAAGCACTACAAAGCTGCGCCATCATGGCCCTCTTCCTCCTGATGGCTCCCGCCTTTGCAGCCGATAAGGCTGACGATGCCGTCGCGCTGATCACCCTGGAAAATGGCGCCACCGTCAGACTCAACGCCGACTTCACCTGGGAATATGTGTTCCTGACGCCTCAGACCACCTCTGCCACAACAGAAGGCCAGGCGATAGAAAACCAAGGTACAGAGACAGCCCAGACACAGGCTAATACACAATCCAATACACAAGCCATGACACAAGCCGAACAGGCCAGTCAGCCCGTCGCCAAGGTGCAGCCTGTGGTGATCGCCAGCGGCCCGGTCGTGGGCGGCGCCATGACGGCATCGGCCATGGATCACGCCAACCTGCTGAGATCCACCGCCAAGGGTGGCGCCAAGGTGAGCTACCTCAAGAGCCAGTGGGACAGCAAGGGGCGCCTGGGGCTCAACTTCGAGCTCAGCAGCAACAGCGAAGAGAACTATGTGATCATCGAGATGGAGATCGGCCTGTATGCCGACTCGGGCGAGCTGATCAAGACAGAGACGGTCAACGTCTGGCAGGCGATCTTCCGCGTGCCGGAGACCTATCTGCGTAAGGGACAGACCCGCGACAGCGAGACCTTCTGGATCGAAGGCATAGACAAGGCCCAGTGGAGCAAGGAGCTGATGACGCTGAAGATTATCGACATGAGCTCTCGCTAACGGCGTGAGTATCGAGTAGAAAGTAGAAACAGGCCTTAATGGCCTGTTTTTTTATGCGGACGTAGCGGCCATGGTCTCTGGCATCTTGACCGCCACCATATGGCCGCGGGCACACAGCTTACCGTCTGCCGACAGGGCAATCTCCACCACCACCTTGCGGGGCTTCACCTCTTTGATCTCACCGACAAGCTCCAGCTCCACCCCCATGGGGGTCGGCGCCAGATAGTCTATGTTAAGGGCTGCGGTGACAAATCTTGGCGGCTCATCCAGCTGCTCCCCCGCCTGTTCGAGCGCGCGCTGGGCGGCGGCGCTGGCACTGCCCGTGCCGTGACAATCGATAAGCGAAGCGATAAGGCCGCCATAGACGAAGCCTGGGATCGCCGTGTGAAAGGGCTTGGGCATAAAGTGGGCTATGGTCTGCTCGCCGCGCCAATAACTCTTGAGTTGATGCCCCTGCTCGTTGTTGCGGCCACAGCCATAGCAGTGGCTCAGGTCATCCGGGTAGGCATCCTGAAAGGCGATTCCCTGCATAGTAAACTCCTCGACAAATTAGCCTTCTACGCTAACGGGATAGCGCCCCCATGGCAACACAGACTTATGGACTAATACCGATTCTAGTTGGCCCTATACGCCATCCAATAAAAAAGGGCCCTAAGGCCCTTTTCGCTCACAACATTTCCACTAGAGGCTAGGTAACACGCCAGCCGGTAGATACTGGTTGTAGCTGGCGCTCAGCAGCAGGTCGGTAGCCGCCTCGATATCCGGACCGAAGAATCTGTCCTTATCATAGTAAGCCACCACCTCACGCAGCTCGGCCTTAGCCTTAGCCACGGCCGTAGCTGGCTGCAGCGGCGCACGGAAATCCAGGCCCTGAGCCGCCGCCAGCAGTTCAACTGCCAGTACGCCACGGGTGTTTTCCGACATGTCGCGCAGACGGCGTGCCGCGAAGGTCGCCATAGAGACGTGATCTTCCTGGTTGGCCGAGGTCGGCAGGCTGTCGACCGAGGCTGGATGGGCGTAGGTCTTGTTCTCAGAGGCCAGTGCCGCCGCAGTCACCTGAGCGATCATGAAGCCTGAGTTCACCCCGCCGTTTTCCACTAGGAATGGTGGCAGCTTAGAGAGGTTAGAGTCGATCAGCAGGGCAATACGACGCTCGGCGATGGATCCCAACTCAGCCAAAGCAATCGCCAGGTTGTCCGCCGCCATGGCCACAGGCTCGGCGTGGAAGTTACCGCCTGAGATGATGTCGCCGGTATCCTGGAACACCAATGGGTTATCGGTTACGCCGTTGGCTTCGGTGGCCAGCACCTCGGCGGCGTGACGGATCTGAGTCAGACAGGCACCCAGCACCTGTGGCTGACAACGTAGCGAGTATGGATCCTGCACCTTCTCACAGTTGATGTGATCCAGGCTGATCTCAGACTCTTCACCCAGCAGGTGACGGAACACGGCGGCCGAGTCGATCTGACCCTTCTGACCACGGGCCGCATGGATGCGTGGGTCGAACGGGCTACGACTGCCCATGGCGGCCTCGACGCTCATGGCGCCGATCACCGAGCTGGCCGCAAACAGATCTTCGGCGTTGAACAGACCTTCCAACGCCAGGGCGGTAGACGCCTGGGTGCCGTTGAGCAGCGCCAGACCTTCCTTCGCCGCCAGTTCGATTGGCTTAAGGCCGGCGATCTCCAAGCCTTCGGCAGCCGAGATGATCTGTCCCTTGTAGCTCATCTCACCCTCGCCCAGCAGCGGCAGACACATGTGTGACAGCGGCGCCAGGTCGCCCGAGGCACCTACCGAGCCCTTCTCGGGCACGCATGGGTAGACTTCGGCGTTCACCAGGGCGATCAGAAAATTGATCACCTCGAGACGAATACCAGAGAAGCCACGGCTCAGGGAGTTGATCTTCAGCACCATCATCAAGCGCACTGTGGCGTCTTGCATATATTGGCCGGTACCGGCGGCGTGTGACAACACGATAGAACGCTGCAGCAGCTGCAGATCTTGCTCACCAATCTTAGTGTTGGCCAGCAGACCGAAACCTGTGTTGATGCCGTAGACGGTGCGGCCTTCGTCAAGCACCTTCTGTACCAGACCGGCACTGGTGTTGATGTCGGCAACCGCGCTGTCACACAGCTCAAGGCTCACCTTGCCACGGCTGATGGCTCTTAGCTGTGCCAGGCTCAGGGTGCCTGGCTTTAATACTAGATGACTCATAGTTACAACCTCTTTTTCTTATTGTTTTTATAGGTCAAGCATGGGCAGATCCAGGCCCTGCTCCTTGGCGCACTGCTTGGCGATCTCATAGCCCGCATCCGCATGACGCATCACGCCGGTGGCCGGATCGTTCCACAGCACACGGCCCAGACGCGCCTCGGCCTCATCGGTACCATCGGCAACGATCACCACACCCGAGTGCTGGCTGAAGCCCATGCCGACGCCGCCGCCATGGTGCAGAGACACCCAGGTCGCGCCGCTTGCCGTGTTAAGCAGGGCATTCATCAGCGGCCAATCCGATACCGCATCGCTGCCGTCCAGCATAGATTCGGTCTCACGATTAGGGCTGGCCACAGAGCCTGAATCCAGGTGGTCACGACCGATCACGATTGGCGCCGACAGCTCGCCGTTTTTCACCATCTCGTTGAAGGCCTTAGCCAGACGCGCCCTGTCTTTCAGACCGACCCAGCAGATACGTGCCGGCAGGCCCTGGAAGGCGATGCGCTCGCGCGCCATGTCCAGCCAGTTATGCAGGTGTGGGTTGTCTGGGATCAGCTCCTTCACCTTGGCATCTGTCTTGTAGATATCTTCCGGATCGCCAGAGAGCGCCGCCCAGCGGAAGGGACCTATTCCTTCGCAGAAGAGTGGGCGCACATAGGCGGGCACGAAACCTGGGAAGTCGAAGGCATTTTCCACGCCCTCGTCGAACGCCATCTGGCGAATGTTGTTACCATAATCTGTGGTGGCCGCGCCTGCTGCCTGCAGGGCCAGCATGGCTTTCACCTGTACCGCCATCGACTGCTTGGCCGCCTTCACCACGGCCGCCTCATCTTTTTTGCGCATCTCGGCGGCATACTCTAACGTCCAGCCCTGTGGCAGGTAGCCGTTTAGTGGGTCGTGGGCCGAGGTCTGGTCGGTCACTACATCCGGGGTGATACCACGCTCGACCAGCTCGGCGAAGACATCGGCGGCGTTGGCGAGCAGGCCGACAGAAACAGGCTTGCCACTCTTGTTGGCTTCGTCGATCATCGCCAGCGCCTCATCCAGGCTAGTGGCCTTCTTGTCCACATAACGGGTACGCAGACGGAAGTCGATGCGGGTCTCGTCAACCTCACAAGCCAGTACAGAGTAGCCCGCCATGGTCCCGGCCAGTGGCTGAGCGCCACCCATGCCACCCAAGCCGCCGGTGAGGATCCACTTGCCGCTGGCGTCACCGCCAAAGTGCTGCTTGGCCATGGCCACGAAGGTCTCATAGGTGCCCTGGACTATGCCCTGAGAGCCGATGTAGATCCAAGAACCTGCAGTCATCTGGCCATACATGGCCAGGCCCTTCTTATCCAGCTCGTTGAAGTGTTCCCAGTTGGCCCAGTGTGGCACCAGGTTAGAGTTAGCGATGATGACGCGTGGCGCATTGCTGTGGGTCTTGAACACGCCCACAGGCTTACCCGACTGTACCAGCAGGGTCTCGTCTTCTTCGAGACGCTGCAGCACCTCTACTATCTTGTCATAACACTGCCAGTCACGGGCCGCACGGCCGATACCGCCGTAGACCACCAGGTCTTCCGGGCGCTCGGCGACATCTGGGTGCAGGTTGTTCATCAGCATGCGCATCGGCGCCTCGGTGAGCCAGCTCTTACAGCTCAGCGTAGTGCCATGTGGCGCTATGATGCGACGGCTTGGGTCGTGTCTCTTATCCATTCTTGCTTACCTCAATTGTGCTGTCTCGATGACATTATTTTTATCTTTATTCAGTAACTTATTACCTGTTGCAGCCTAAGTACTGCTAAGGGAAACAGGCCGTTCCCAAATGGGTTTATCGCCTTACCGGTTAAAGGTCAGGTGTCCACCGAGGCGGAAACGGCTGCCCGGATGCAGCAGGCGAGCGAAACTCACCACGCCCTGCCTGGACCAGGTGCGACGCAGGATCTGCAGGCAAGGTTCGCTTTGGGTTATCTGCAATCGCTCGCGCTGGATATCGTCAGCCACCACGGCCTCTATGGTGTGGCGGGCCTCGGTGAGCGGCGCCACGAAGGAGAGATATTCGTGGGGCGTCTGCAGGCTAAAATCCTGGGCCAGATAGTCGGGCACCAGCTGGGGGTTAACGAAACGCTCCTCCAACTGCAACGGTGTCCCCTGCTCGCAGTGCACCAGTACCGAGTAGAACACCTCGCTGCCCTCCTCGAGCCCAAGGGCGATGGCGATCTGCGCCGTGGCCTGGGTTAGGGTCAACTCAAGTTGCTCCACGCTGTAGCCATGACCCCTGTCTTTGATCTCGTCGGCGATGTTGCGGATCGCCATCATGGAGGATTGTGACTTAAGCCCGGCGACGAAGGTGCCCAGCCCCTGGGAGCGCTCGAGCACGCCGGACTCGGTCAGCTCGGTCAGGGCGCGCCGCGCCGTCATGCGGCTACAGGTAAACAGCTCGGCCAGCTGGTTCTCCGACGGCACGCGGCTATGCTGCTGCCACTCGCCGGACTCCACCTTGGTCAAGATAAACTGTTTGATCTCTGCAAACTTGGGCGTCGCCATCTCTGCTCCTCTGTGGGCGCACCCGATGGATTATGACTTCCCAGGCATCGCCGCAAACTCGATTACACTTTTCAAATGTTGAAAATTACCGCTATAATCCTAGCTTGTATATACAAGTAAATACAAGCTAGCTCACATAAATTTATTGCCGCCACCGTTAGGGCGCGCCAGTCGAGGGAAACATCATGTCTTGGGATCAGGTTTGGATAGACGTCAACATCGCCACTATGGACCCTGAAATTTCAGCGCCTTACGGTGCGATCACCGATTCCGCCATCGCCGTCAAGGAGGGCAAGATCGCCTGGATGGGTCCCCGCAGCGAGCTACCCGAGTTCGATGTCTTGTCAACGCCGGTTTACAGAGGCAAGGGCGGCTGGCTCACCCCAGGCCTTATCGACGCCCACACCCATCTGGTGTTCGCCGGCAACCGCGCCAACGAGTTTGAGCTGCGCCTGCAAGGTGCCAGTTATGAAGAGATCGCCCGCGCCGGCGGCGGCATCATCAGCACGGTCAAGGCCTGCCGCGAGGCCAGCGAGGCCGAGCTGTTCGAACTGGGACGCCAACGCCTCAATGCCCTCGCCAAAGAAGGGGTAACCACGGTCGAGATAAAATCAGGCTACGGTCTGGACACAGAGACAGAGCTCAAGCTCCTCAGGGTCGCCCGCGAGCTTGGCAAGCATCACCATGTAGATGTGAAAACCACCTTCCTCGGCGCCCACGCCATTCCGCCCGAGTACAAGGACAACAGCGACGCCTATGTGGACTTAGTGATCGACGAGATGCTGCCCGCCGTGATTAACGAAAACCTGGCCGATGCCGTGGATGTCTTCTGTGAAAATATCGCCTTCAGCCTGGAGCAGACAGAGCGCGTACTGAGCGCGGCCAAAGCGGCCGGTCTGGATATCAAGCTGCACGCCGAGCAACTCTCTAACCTGGGCGGTTCGGCTATGGCCGCCAAATTGGGCGCCAAGTCGGTAGACCATATCGAATACCTGGACGAGGCTGGCGTGAAGGCCCTGAGCGAGAGCGGCACCTGTGCCACCCTGCTCCCCGGCGCCTTCTACTTCCTGCGGGAAACCCAGATGCCGCCTATCGACCTGCTACGTCAATACGGTGTGCCCATGGTGCTGGCCAGCGACTATAACCCTGGCTCTTCGCCGCTCTGCTCTAGCCTGCTGATGCTCAACATGGGCTGCACCCTGTTCCGCCTCACCCCAGAGGAAGCTCTGGCGGGCATGACCCGCAACGCGGCCAAGGCGCTGGGAGTCGAGGACTCAGTTGGCACACTCAAGGTCGGCATGCAAGCCGACTTCTGTCTGTGGGATATCACCACCCCAGCGGCGCTGGCCTACAGCTATGGGGTGGATGTGTGTAAGGGATTGGTGAAAAACGGGAACTTGGTTCATCAGTAAGATTGTTAGACGCCTGAGCGATGATGCGTACTCATCGTTTGGGTGGTCTCCCTCCCAAATTTTTCATTTGATAGGTCTTTGCAGACCATAGCGCCTAGGTGATCAATTGCCTGCCGCAGGCTTATGTGCAGACACGGCATCGACACGCTGTAAATATGTCCCTATACGCTCCACGAAAACATCCCTGTTTTCGAGGGTCTCTGCCGTATCTACACCGAGTCTTTCATCTCTTCGATTTAGCTTAATGGGTGAAAAACTGTGGTTAACTCATTAATATTTAAATTGTTTCATGAGAGCCAGCTAGGAAGAATTCGACTTTACCGCAACTTTTACAGGCAAACATATCCAGGCTTTCTTTATTCACAAAGAACTCAGCTAGGTTTCCCAATACACCCCAGCGCACTCCTTCATGAAACTCTTTGGTACCGATAAAGGTCAATGACGTGTTACAGCGTAAGCAATCCAATGACGTGTTAACCTTTGTTATCGTCTTTCCTCTCTCACAACTACAATTCCAACAAACTTCAAAATCGTCATCGTCGATCTCTGTCATACAATTTTGGCAAGTCCAAGCCATACATACTCCTTAATTACTTACGCTATTCCTGTGAGTTTCCACTCTCAGTAAAAGTTTTCATCTTAGTCTACATAGGGTTGGGCCAAAAATGAAAATAACTGATGTCATGTCTCTACCCAGCAAAAATATTAAATATTGGCGATTATTATCAATGAGTTAATAAAGAACGTAAATCGAGGAAACGTTGGATAAGGTGTGTAGGTATGTCTGAGGGTATCGAAAATAGGGCCAAAAATGTTCCCGACATTTTTCGGCATTCCCGACATCCATGTCGGTCAGATGTTTTCGTTAAGCGGCCAGGGATGGCTTTACAGCGTCCCGAAGACGTACCTGCACATAAGGTCGTTCTATCGCATCCATGCGATCACGACATTCATAAATCCCTAAACCACACCCGCGAAAGGCGATTAACAGAAATTATGGTAAGATATACAATCACCTATATAAATGACAACTCAGCGCAAAGTTAATAATTTGCTCTTTACCTCACAGGCTCAGTTCCAAACCGTTATTAAAGAGAGCCCGCGCTAATCCCCACCATTCTGGGTCTCAAGAAGACCTCCCCTGACAACACCCGCCAAGTTGTATTGGCGGACACTTCACCGTGCCGTAGGAGCAGAAGACGCAGCAGTCGCCGGGGAGGGGTTTGAGAATCTCGTGGCAGCCCTGGCACTCGTAGAAGAACTGGCAGGCGTCCTGGGGCATGGTCTCCACACGCTTGTGACCGCAGTGGGGACAGGTGATCTCAGATTCGAGTTGGATTGGGTTCGCCATAAAAACCTCACACAAGGATCATCACCTCAAGTTACGCCCATTAGGTGTAAATAAACAGCGCTTGGCTCACATTGCAGTAAGCAAAAACCTCGACTATTACCTAGCCAAAAACCGCGCGAAACACCAATGCAGGCACAAGATAGTTTCTCAAGCCGTGTAAAGCATTGTGACTCCGCACTGAACCAAGTGTAACCCCCGATTTACTTGGCTTTGCACATATTTCGCAAGCGGCACAGCCTCGGGTCATAGTGATAGCCACTATACCTAAAAGATCTCCCCTCGCTTGATCAAGCCTGATCGATTAGGAGTCGCTATGAACAGCCACACATTCTGCCGCGCCTATCCCCTGTTAATTGCCAGCCTGCTCGCCGCCGGGTTCACCTTCAGCCCAAGCAGCCAAGCCGACTTGCTATCTGACATCTGGGATAAGCTTAAGACCACGGCAACGGACGCCGCCGACGCCGCAGAGGATGCTGGCAAGACAGTTACCAACACGGTAGATATTCAGGGTAAGGTGCTGATCCTGCAGCAGGCACAGCAGAGCTTTAACGGCTACACCCAGCAGATGTTCGACATGATCGAGAATGCCGGCAGTGAAGGCCGCATGGTGATCCAGCAGGAATTTGAGGGGCTGGCCGCCTTCGGTGGGGCCAGCTGCGCCGGGGGTAGCGAGTGCTACCGCTTTAAAAACGATCTTATCGCCTTCGTGAGCGATCTGGAATCCACGGGTAACCTGTTGTTTAACATGCAAGACAGCAGCCTGCTCGGCAACATCTATCACTTCGACCCCATGATCAGCCTGATCGATGCCATGCCGGGCTACTCCCTCTATCCCCTCTATCGCGCCTTCACGGTCGACGGCGGCGCCTTCCAGTCGGGATTCTTCGATGTGTTTCACGAGATGACGACTCATCTGGAAACTCTGAGGCGGGGACTCGGCCCCAACAGCAACGCCAGCTTCGGCATCAACAACCTAGTGGGCGACAGCTGCCAGTTTATCAACAGCAACCCTGCCGAGTTTGAACAGGCCGCCTTCTTCGTCACCGCCGGAGCGGGTTCCATCAAGCTATTCGGTCAGCTACTCAAGGCCCTGGGCACCACCAAGATAGAGCCTGTGGCCCAGGTGCACGGCTATGTGGGTGGCACCATAAAGAATAACCCTTTGAAGAAGTTCGGTGAGCTACTCAACGGCATCTCTTCGGCGGCGCTGACGGCCGCCAATTACGGCCATAACAAGCTGAGGTACTGCCAGACCCAGGCGATTCAGCAGGCGATCATCGCCAACCAGCAGGAGGTGCTCAGCAATCAGGTACTGTTGCTGCAACGTCTGGAGCAGATGGAAAACAGCCTGCCAGCGGGTTGGGCCAGGAAGGGCGGGGAATAACGCTCGGCCGGAGGGCACTGACAAACAGAGACTAGGCCGCCTCGTTGCCGGCCAGCTCCTGGTTGTGATCTTGAATGAAGTCTTCCATAAACCAGGCGCAGAAGGTGTGGCGGCCATCCACCTCGGCCTTGCCATAGATGGTGGAGGCCTGCTGGCGCACCGTCTTCTCCTTGGTCTGGCGCACCTCGGCGATCTCCTTGAAGCTGAGCCCTTTGAGGATCAGAAACGCCACCTGCTGCTCGCTCTTGGTGAAGCCCCAGGTATCGAACTGGCTGGCCACCGCCTGGCTATACTCCTGGCGGGCGGCGCGCATCTGAGTCGATAGGTTGTCTATCTTCTTGTCGGCCTGGGCGAGCCTGTGGGCCAGTGCCTTGACCTGCCGGGAGCGACGCATTAGGTCGCGGCTCAGATAGAGGGTGGCGATCACGGTCAGCAGCACCAAGACACTCTCCTGGGCGATATGCCAAGCGGGGATCTCCAGCTGCACATCGGCGACAATATCCACCAGCTTAAACAACATGATAAGCACCAAGAGGGCGATGATAACCAGATCCTTTTTCATGGATATTCCTACTCCTATCACGGCCTGCCCACACTCAATTACGCGCCAGACAGCCAAAATCCACAGGCAAATCTACAGCCAAATTCCGATAATACAAAAAGGCGAAGCAACTAATAATCAATAAGTTAACTTATGGTACATATGTACCATAGCCCGCTTTATGATACATCTCCCTCAAGACAGGGGCGGCACAATCACTAGACTGACGGCACACTTTAATACCACAGAAATCGCTTATGTCCGTCGTTAAGTCTTGTATCAAGATATGTCTGTTGACCGCATTAAGTAGCAGTAGTTTCTTTGGCTATGCGGCCTCGACTCATCAACTCCATCACCTGCTGAAGATCAGTAAGTCGCGGCTCCCCAATGCCAGCGCCCAGGCGCCCGTCGTCGAGGATGAACGCGCCCAGCAGCTGAGCAGTTCAAGCTGGTTGATGGGGCTCCCCAGCATCAGCCTGAGCCATCTGGGTAGCCTGGACAATGGTAACAGCTACGAGCAGGAGGTGTCGCTCAATTTGCCATTAAAGTCCCCCGGCGCCTACGACAGCGACAGCCAGATCAAGCAGTTGTCCCAAGCCATCGGCAGCCAGCAACAGGCGCTGCAGAATCTCTACCTCTCCGGCCTTATCCGTCAGAGCATCTGGGACTATCGTCTCGCCAGCGTCAAGCTGGCCCAGCTGGAGCGCAAACGTAAGCTGCTGGATAAGCTGCATCAACAGCAGAAACGCCTCACCGACGTGGGCGAGCTGCCAGTGGCTAATCTATTGCTGCTCGAGCGCGAGCAGGTGGATATCGACCTGCAGCAGATCCAGCTTAAACAGCAACAGGCCGAGGCGGCCTCGCTGTTTTACCGTCTCACCGGCCAGCAACAGCCACCTGAAACCATCGATGACCAGCCAAGCACCAAGCTGCGGCAGGTGTCCGAGTTCGACAACCAACTGGCCCTGCACCCCCTGTGGCAGCTGCAGCGACTACAACAGCAACAGGCGCGTCTGCTGATCGAGCGTCAGCAGGCGGGCACGCAAGATCCCTGGACCCTCTCTCTCACCGCCAAGCGCACCGCCGACGACCAGCTCGACGACAATCAGCTGGGGCTGGGGATCACTGTCCCCCTAGGGATCAGCTCCGCCCTGTCCCAGAGTGACCTCGCCAGCTGGCAACAGACCAATCAGGAACAGCTACTGCAAAGCGATCGCATCTATCTACAACTCAAGACCCAGGCGGAGAAGCTAGCCAAGCAACAAGAGACGCTAGACCAGCAGCAGCGACTGCTCAAGCAGGGGCTCTCCCTGAGCCGCACCATCACCGAAGAGCTGGCCAAGGTGAAAGACCAGAACCAGGTGAGCTATGAGATCTGGCTGCGCCGCTACATGGATGCGCTGGATACCGAATCGCGTCTGGCGCTGAACAGGGTCAGCCAACAACAACTCCATTCTCAGCAACTACAAGCCTTAGGAATCTCATTATGACGGCCAAGTATGGCGCCAGCCTCCTCTGTTTATCCGCGTTTCTCTCCGCCAGCCTTATGCATCCCGCTCAGGCCGAGCCACTAAGCTTAGAGACCCTAGGCAAGCTTGCCTTAAGCTATGTGCAGCCGCAGAAGGTAGCCAGCTATGAGGGCAGCGCCCTGCCCGCCCAGGTCGCCCGCCTGCCCGGCAACGATTACTGGGTCAGCACGCCGGAAAATATCCAGCAGGTCACCTTCCTGGTGGGCCAAGGCCAGCCCGTCACCCAGGGACAGGCCATCGCCAGGCTGACCGGCCCAGAGGTCTTCCACTTCCTGGCCCAGGTCGAGGCCGCCAGCAGCCTGTATCAACTGGCGAAGCAGCGTTACGATCGTAATCGCCCGCTGCTGAAGAACGGCAGCATCAGCGCCGACAAGTGGCGCGAGATCAGCCAGGACTATTTCGCCAGTCACCTGGAATATGAGCATATGCAGCATTTCATGGCCATGGTGCTCGCCAAGGACGAGGCCAGCGAGTCGCTAACCATAGGCGCGCCCGTGGCCGGTATCGTCAAACTCAATCAGCTCGACACTCCCTACCACGCCGGCACACAGCTCTTCTCTCTGGTGCCCAGCGATGCCATTCGCGTCCGGGTCAATGTGCCCATGAGCCAGTCGGCCTCGCTGTCGGCAATCAACATCAATGCCTGTCATCTCACCATAGATGCCCAGTCGGCCATCGCCGACGGCGCCTTTATCAACGCCTGGTCTGAGCCGGTTCCTCAAGGCTGTAACTTGTTGCTGGGACAGCAGATAACTGTGATACCCGAGTATCAAAAGGCCGTCTACCTGCTGCCCAAGCATAGCGTCTTCAGCTGGGAGCAGGAGAGTCAGGTATTTACCCAGCAGGCGAGCCAGCTCGAGGCGGTCACCATAGAGATTTTGGGGTCTACGCCGGAGCAGTACATAGTCGCCAGCGATCTGGATCTGAGCCAGATGCAGGTGTTGTCGCAATCTGTGGCGGCGGTGAAAGGGATCATGCTCGGCCTAGGGGGCGAATAAGATGCTGACCTCGGTAATACGCTTCTCCCTCACCCAGCGCCTGTTTGTGCTGATCGTCGCCGCCATTTTGATGGCCGCCGGCGGCAAGGCCTGGCTGGCGATCCCCTTAGATGCCTTTCCCGATATCTCGCCCACCCAGGTGAAGATAATCCTCAAGGCGCCGGGCATGACGCCCGAAGAGATAGAAGCGCAGATCACTGTGCCCATAGAGACAGAGCTGCTGGGGATCCCCAATCAGGCGATCCTGCGCTCGACCACCAAGTACGCCATCAGCGACATCACCCTGGATTTCGCCGAAGGCACCGACATCTACTGGGCGAGACAGCAGGTGAGCGAACGCCTGGCCGCAGTGTGGGACAGCTTCCCCGAAGGGGTCTCCGGCGGGGTAGCCCCCATGAGCACGCCCTTGAGCGAGATCTTCATGTTCTCCCTGGAAAACCCCAATCTGTCGCTGATGGAGCGCAGGCAGCTGCTGGAATGGGAGGTGCGCCCCTTGCTGCGCACTGTGCCCGGGGTGGCCGACGTCAACATTCTCGGCGGCTATGCCAAGAGCTTCAGCATTAACCCCAACCCGGCAGCCATGGCGGCGGCCGGCATAGGCTTTGCGGATCTGCAGCAGGCGATCAAGGACAACAACCACAACGAGGGCGCAGGTAAGCTCACCATAGGCACGGACACCATAATCGTGCGCGCCGAGGGTCGCATCGACGATATCGACGAGCTGGGACAACTCGTGGTGAAGGCCGACGATGCCAAGGTCTATCGCCTTAAGGATCTGGCCGAGATCCAGATAGGTCACCTAGCGCGCTACGGCGCGGTCACCAAGGATGGTGATGAGACCGCCGAGGCGTTGATCATCGCCCTGAAAGACACTAATACGGCACAAGTTGTCGACGGCATTAAGCAGAAGCTAGCGCAGATCCAGGCCAGCCTGCCCAAGGGCAGCGTGATCAACACCTTCTACGATCGCGCCAACCTGATCAACACCGCCATAGACACCATCTCCAGCGCCCTGTTCGAGGCGGTGCTGCTGGTGATCGTGCTGCTGGCGCTGTTTCTGGGGAATGTGCGCGCCGCCTTGGTGGTGTCCCTGTCGCTACCGTTGGCGGCCCTGATGACCTTCCTGTTGATGGATCTGTTCGACCTGTCGGCCAACCTGATGAGCCTGGGCGGCCTGGTGATCGCCATCGGCATGTTGGTGGACTCCTCTGTGGTGGTGGTCGAAAACATGGTCAATCAGATCGCCTCCAAGCAGCGACTGCCACGCCTGCACCTGATCTTCCGTGCCACCAAGGATGTCGCCATCCCTGTGGTCTCGGGCACCATCATAGTCATCATAGTCTTCTCGCCCCTGCTGAGTCTCACTGGGCTGGAGGGCAAGCTATTTACTCCGGTGGCGGTCACCATAGTGTTTGCCATGCTCTCCTCCCTGGTGCTGGCGCTCACCGTGATCCCTGTGATCGCCTCCTATCTGGTGAACGAGAAGGCGGCCCAGGAGCCCAAGGCGATAGAGAAGCTCAAGGCCGCCTACCTTGGCAGCCTGAAGCGCACCTTCGAGGCAAAGAAAGGCTTTATGCTGATCGCCTTCAGCCTGCTGATCGTCAGCCTGGGGCTGTTTAGCCTGGTGGGCAAGACCTTCATGCCCACCCTGGATGAGGGCGATATCATTCTGCAGCTGGAGAAGTCGCCCTCTATCTCGCTGGAGGCCTCCATCGCCATCGACAAACAGATACAGCAAACCCTGCTGACCAAGGTGCCGGAGATCAAACAGATGGTCGCCCGCACCGGCGCCGACGAGATAGGCCTGGATCCCATGGGGCTGAACGAGACGGACGTGTTTCTCGAGCTTGCCCCGCGCAGCGAGTGGCGCTTCGATACTAAGGCCGAACTGATCGAGGCTATTCGCGGCGAGCTGCTGCAATACGCCGGGGTTAACTTTAACTTCACCCAGCCGATCCAGATGCGGGTCTCCGAGATGTTGACCGGCAGCATAGGCGATGTGGCCATCAAGGTGTTCGGCACAGATATCGACACCCTGGGTACACTGACCGGCGAGATCCAGCAACTGGTGAGCGCCACAACTGGCAGCGTGGATGTGAAGATGTCGCTTATCGAGGGCAGCCCCTTCATCAACCTTACCCTGGATAACGAGCTGGCGAGAGGCTTCGGCATGAGCACCATGGAGTTTGCCCGCTACCTCAAGAGCCAACTCGAAGGGGTGGCGGTGACCGAGGTGCTACAGGGCAAGAAGCGCACCCCAGTGCTGATCGCCAGCGGCGAGGGTAAGCTTGGTAGCATCAATGAGCTTAAGCAACAGCTGCTGGTAATGCCGGATCACTCCCTCAGGCGCCTGACCGATGTGGCCAAGCTCAGCTATAAGGAGGGCCCGATACTGATCGAGCGGGAACAGGGCGATCGCTTCTCGGTGATCACCACCAACGTCGAGGGACGGGATATCGTTGGCTTCGTCGAGGAGCTTAACGCCAAGATAGGCGAGCAGATCAAGCTGCCGGCCGGCTACAGCGTCAGCTTCGGCGGCGAGTTTGAGAATCAGCAGCGCGCCACCAACAACCTGCTGCTGGTGATCCCCATCGCCATGGCGCTGATCACCCTGATCCTCTTCACCACCTTCGGCTCCCTCTCCAAGGCGGGGCTGATCCTGGCCAACGTGCCCTTCGCCATGATGGGCGGCATCGTCAGCCTCTACCTGTCGGGGGAATACCTGTCGGTCCCCGCGTCGGTGGGCTTCATCGCCCTATTGGGGGTGGCCGTGCTTAATGGCGTGGTGATGGTCAGCTACTATGAGCAGACCCGTCACCTGTTTAGCGACCTCTTGACCCGGGTGGAGCAGGGCGCCATGCGCCGCCTGCGCCCTATTCTGATGACGGCCACCACCGCCATGTTCGGCCTGATGCCGCTGGTATTCGCCACCGGTCCAGGAGCGGAGATCCAGAAACCCCTGGCCATAGTGGTGATAGGCGGCCTGCTGACCTCCACCATCACCACCCTCTACATGTTGCCTATCCTCTATTACTGGCTGGAGAAACGCCGATGAGCAGTGAACAACTACTGGTGCTGATCGCCCAGAACGATATTAAAGACGACATAGTCGATACTCTGATCGAGCTGGATTTTCTCTCCGGCTTCAGCCTGGGCAATATCTGCGGCTTCAGCCGTGAGCACAGCCACTTCAACATCAAGGAGCAGGTGGAGGGTTATCGGGAGTTCTGCAAGTTCGAGATCATGCACCCCAGCAGCCAGCAGCAGGCGCTGCTCGCCGAACTCGCTCGGGTGTGCCAGCACAACCCCTGCCGCTACTGGATCATGCCGATCCAGCAGACAGGTACTCTCTGCTAAATTTGGATAACGCCTTAGATCTGTACTCTTTAGCCTATGGCTTAAGAGCCAAGGGCCTAAGGCTTACCATTGCCCTGTTTGAGCAGCAGCTCGGCCTTGGCACCGAGAAACACATAGATCCCCAGCCCCACCAGCAGGCCGACGACGGCGAACATCATGCCGATGGCGGGCTGCACATACTTCATCTCTCCCAGAGAGGCCTTAAACATGGTCAGCAGGGCCTCGATGGAGATGGCGATCAAGATAGTGGAGATGAAGCGGGTGATGGTGCGCCGGGTTGAGCTGTGGCGGAAGATATCCTTGTGCATCAACACCTCCTCTTCGAGAATCGTCTTCCCCAGATCGAACACCGCCAGGGCCAGGGTGATGAAGATAATGATGCTAAAGGGCTTGATTGAGCCGCTGGGCACAACTCCCTCGGCGAGCAAGGCGGCGATATCCACGGTCGCCATGCTGATGAGCACCAGCACCATGATAAACAGCCCGACCACCAACGCGGTATAGACCCCCTTGAACAGGGGCGTCGCCCGCCGTCTGGCCCGATCGCCCATCATAAACTCGATCAACTGTGTCAGATTGATATCCACCACGATAAAACCCCGCCCCGCGTCGTCTTCGATACGATAGGAGGCCGACAGGCAGAGCTGGCCGCTGGCGTTGGAGAGATAGGGAGTGGTGATCTTGAGCAACTGCGTCTCCTGCGCCTTGGAGAAGTAGGGCCTGTGGCTGCGGCTCAGGTTGCGCCCCACGGGGATCGCCTGCACCACACGATTGACTATGGCCACGTTGTCGCTGATCTGCACCCCATCGCCGTCGAGCACATAGAGCAGCTCGATAAAGGGATAGCTGTTGGCGATCTCGGCCATGGCTCGCACCCGAAAGCCGGGGTCGGACAACATCAGGGGATCGCTTATCCCCACCAGAATCGACTCCAGCAACTCCTTCACCAGCTGCTCATGTTCATGGTACCGCTCGATCACGCTCAAGTAACTCATTGCCGCCATAGACTGCTCCCTTTAGATAACAGCTCTAAGCTTTGCAACTATGGCGCCAATCCCACTCGCGGGCACAGAAACCCGGCTAAGGCAGAGGAAAACGCCGCGCCATGGGGCGAAAACCCAGGCTGGGAGGGACTGATAAGGAGATGAATCGCGCGAGCCAGAGCATGCAATTCGCTCTGACTGCGCCGAAACGCATAGGCATCTGCACCAAAAGAGGGCAGATGCCGGCGTATTTCAATAAAGGTAAACGGCGAAGAGCCTTACGTAGAATCAACTAGTGCCGCTGCGCCTCTAACGCCGCCAGGCTCTCGCTGTACTTGCGTGTCCAGAAGGGATGGTCTGTCTTGGCCAGCGCCTGCTTCTGCTGGGCTATGGCTAAGTCATACATCTTCAGCTCGCCGTAGGCCCTTGCCAAAGCATCGTGGGCGCTGTGGGAGTCGGGATTGGCCTCCACCGCCGCCTGATAAACTGCCAGCCCCTTGTCTTTGTCCTTGGCAAATTCAGCATCCGCCAGGGCGATCAGCGAATCTGTGGAGGGCACGGGGAAACCATACTTCTGCTGTGACAGGTAATTGTAATGGTCGAGAATCGCCTTCACGCCGCCCTTGGCGATCGCTGAGTCTGGCGAGAGCACCCTATGGTAGTCGTCGAACAGCCACTCTATGCCGTGGGCGGTCGCCAGGATCGGCTGGGTCATATAGTAGGTGCCGTCGAAACGCTTCACCTTATGGTGCAGCGCCGGATGATTGGTGGTCTCGAGCAGCTCCTCCAAAGCGGCAAAATCCGCCAGCTGTCGCTGCTCGAAATCGCTGTCGCTGGTGGTCAGCATCAGGTAGCGCGGCTTGCCCTTGAGCTTCTCCAGCTTGTCCGCGGCCGACTTGATCACATAGGCAAAATCGTCACTCAGCACCGGGCTCGCCGCCAGGTAAGCGTTGAACAGCTCGGGGCGATTGAGCAAGGTGTAGAGCACCAGGCCGGCGTTGCCGGTAAAGCCATTCATGATACGAAAGCCATTGGTGCGATACTTGGCATCGATGGCGGGCAGCAGCGACTGCTCCATGAAATCCAGCAGGGCGACACTGCCCTCCTGCTCTATCGCCTGACTCTTCAACTTCCCCAGCGCCTGGTCACCGTCGGGCGCTGTGACGATTATGGTCTCCAACCAGGGCCAGTCGCCATTATGGCTCATCCAGTCATGCATCCCCTCGAGATAACCGCGGCTGCGGGGATGAAAGTCGAACAGCAACACATAGCGCTTATCTAGGTTCTCGCCATAACTGGCGGGCAGAGTGACCTTGAAGGCCATGGGCTTGTCGACACCCGGCGCCTTAACCATCAGCGTTTCAAGGTTAGTAGTAGGAGCCGCCTGAACCAGGTTCAAGCCACTACCGAGAAGTAAGATAACACCAGCAATCCATTTATTTATCACGTGTATTCCTTGTTATTGTTAAGTGATAGGGCGACCTGAGCCGTTACCAGGTGGACATAAGAAAATCGCGAATACGCTCTCTGTCTTCCTGAGTATTACAGGAGATCATCTCGCCACAGGTACGACCCCGCAGCGAGGTCCCCGTACTGCTGATGCCATCGGGCACACGAGCACGCAAAGTGGCGATATGGTAGGAAAACACCTCTTCCAGACTCGGTGCGCGTACCTCGATCACCTCCATCTCATCTGTCGGAGCGGCCTGACTCTTGGCCGTAACCGGCGCCACCTTGGACTGGCGCTTGACCTCGAGGGCCACCTCACTAACTTCGGCCAGCAGGTTAAGTGTCGGCTCATGACCCGCCTCATAGGCCTTGGTCAGGTAGTCCTTGGCTTTCACCTTGTCCTTCTCCACCAGCTCGCCTTCTATATAGAGCATTCCCAACAGGTGAGCCGCCTCGTTAAGATCGGCGCGGTTGGCGTCTCGCAGGTAGCGCATCGCCTTGTCGATATCCTGATTCTCGCCATCCTGTAGATAGAGGATGGCCACCTTGTACTGGGCAAAAGGATTACCTAACTTGGCGGCGCGGCGATACCACTTAGTGGATAAACGCATATCGCTCTCTGTGCCATAGCCCAGACGGTACATCTCGGCCAGGGTGTACATAGCATCAGAATGGCCATAACGGGCCAGCGTCT
Organism: Shewanella halotolerans; assembly: GCF_019457535.1. Classification (NCBI taxonomy): domain Bacteria; kingdom Pseudomonadati; phylum Pseudomonadota; class Gammaproteobacteria; order Alteromonadales; family Shewanellaceae; genus Shewanella; species Shewanella halotolerans. The sequence goes on from NZ_CP080417.1 coordinate 4,578,626, forward strand.
TGTATTCCTTGAAATGATCGACGCATTCGCCACGCTCACAGCTCTCCAGCTGAATCGGCAGCGACTTTACGCTGATTTTGGCCGCAAGTGGCAGGCAGTAACTGCCAGCAACCAAGACTAAGCAGCTAATAAATTTGAGGTATTTAACAGTCATTCGCCCTTCCTTGTTTCCCTTTCCATGTTTTACGCCCCAAGCGAATGAGTATGATATTTAAGCAAAAGCAAGTCAAACCTCCCCCCGAAAACGCCAGACCTGTTTCCCCTTGTGATCCGCTGCGTCTTCGCTCGTCTTTGGGCGATAATTCACTAGCCAAAGGGGCGTTTTCAGCTTAGGATCTGGCCTGTCATTTAAGCGAATCATTTCTATTAATGCATAGTGGAGTAAGCCAACGTTATGGGTATTCGAGCCATAGTTGTAGATACAGCAGGTACAACAACCGATCTGAACTTTATTCAGGACACCCTTTTTCCCTATTCGTCTAAGGCACTCGCTGATTTTTTAGAAGATAATCAAACTAATGTATTGGTCGATAACTGCATCAGCGACGTGAAAGATATCGCGCTGGAGCCGGACGCCTCACTGGAGCGCGTGGTAGAGATACTGCAGCAGTGGATTGCCGAAGATCGCAAGGCCACTCCGCTTAAGACGCTGCAAGGCCTTATCTGGAAACAGGGCTACGCCCAAGGCGAATTTAAGGGCCACATCTACCCTGATTTCATCGACAGCGTGAAAGAGATTAAGGCGCAGAACGTGCGTCTCTATAGCTTCTCTTCCGGCTCTGTGGATGCCCAGAAGCTGCTGTTCAGCCACAGCGACGGCGGCGACCTGACCGAATATTTCGATGGCCACTTCGACACCCGCACCGGCAACAAGCTGTTTAAACAGGCCTACCTTAACATCATCAACACCATCAGCCTGGCGCCTAAGCAGGTGCTGTTTATCTCTGATGTGCTCGAGGAGCTCAAAGCTGCCGAGCAGGCGGGGATGCGTGTAATGCAGATGGTGCGCGAGACCACCCAGCGCACCGGCGACTACCCACAGATCAGCAACTTTAAAGAGTTGAGCTTCTAATCTGTCGCTTTGAAAAATAAAGGCACCCCAGGGTGCCTTTTTTGTTGCCCACTCGCCGAACAAATCGAAGAACGAGAGAAAGCCTCATCCTGATTCATTAGCCACTCGAACGCCCTCAGGGATTGGTATTGTGGCGAGATGCTGATATCTTAATCCAAAACTAAACGCTTGTTTGAAATTAAAGGTTAAGATATGGAGCAGTTCGCTAGCCAGTTTCCCTTTCACACCCGTATCCCGGTCGCCTGGGGCGAGATGGATGCCCTGAAGCACGTCAACAATGCGGTCTATTTTCGGTACTTCGAGACGGCGCGGATAGACTTCTTTAACCAGCTGTTCCCGCTAGATAAGCTCTACCAGTACGGCATGGGCCCGGTGATCAGCGACAACCATGCTCGCTACAAGCGCCCGGTCACCTTCCCCGACACCCTATTGATCGGCGTCAGTATCAGCGACATCCACAAGGACCGCTTCACCATGCATTATCAGGTGTTCAGCGAGCAGCAACAGGCGATCACCACCAAGGGCTCCTCGGTCGCCGTCATGTTCGACTTCAACAAGCAAGCCAAGGCAAATCTGCCCGACGAGCTGTTGGCCGTGCTCAGAGAACACTGCATCGACTAATCTCAATTGTGCCGAGCTCACATCTCTTCGTTAAACAGCAGCACTATGCCGCCGCCACTCAGGCCACTGTTGATGTTGAGTGTGATGCCTATCCCTATGTTGCGCAGCCAGGCTGATAGCGAAGGGGTCTGCACCACCCAGCCTGCACCGAACTCGTAGTAGTGACGCGTCCCCATAGAGTCGATGACATCGCCGCTGAGATCGATCCGCTTGGCCAGCAGGCGCATCTCGTTCTGACGGTCAAAGAAGTCGGGCAGCCCATAATGAAACACCAGGGCGTTGCTCAGACGCCCGACCTGAGGCGTCACCGCCTGCATGCCATCGTCGGTCAGCAGGCTGCGGCCTATGCCGTATCTGAGGGTGCTGATAAATTCCCACTTGTTCCCCATGAGGTCACCGGTATAGGTCAGCTCGGCATTGGGGTCGAACATGATGGCGCCATAGCTGGTGTTCACCAGCTTGTCGTCGAGAATGCCACTGACGCTGCGCAGCACGGGGTCGTTATAGATTAGGCGGTTTTCCAGCCAGATAAACTGCGCCCCCAGGCCAAAGACCGCCCGCCACTGCTCATTTATCTGATACTTCCAGCGATACTCGCCCGCCAGCAGGTAGCTGGTATCCTTGATCGGACTGCTGATGGTCTCATCCTCCAGCCCCTGTATGCTGTCGCTGGCGTGCACGTAGGAGAGGCGCACCTGGATGCTTTGGGACCACTCGGGCGAGAGCGGCACAGTGTCGCTCTCCCAGGGCAAGGTGTAGGAGGTCAGCTGACTGCGACGCTTGAGCGACTCTTCATCACCGGCGTTGATATCGCCTATCTCACTCAGGTCCACTATGGTGTTGGGGTTGAAATCGACTATGCCCAGGGTGATCAGGTTGGCGTCGGTCAGCACCATGGCGCTGGTGATATCCCCCTTCACCTTGGCCTCGACCGCCCCACGAATGTCGATCTCCTGGGCCAAGACAGTAGTGCCGCTCCCTAACAGGAGCGTGAGTCCCAATGCCGCAAGTCCCTGGGGCGCGACGTGCTTTAAACGACTGAAAAATATGCCTATCAAGCCGCAACCCTTAAGCTAAATGTTGACCGAATCATCTTGTGACTTATTTCCTCACCCTGTGCTAACGTTAAGAGTCATCCAACCAAACGAGAAGCAGACTATGACCCAGGAGACGATATTACACCAGGCCGATCAGCAGCGATTTGTGTTGTCGATTGAAGGCCATGATGCGGTATTAGAATATCAGCGACAAGGTGATAAGGTGGATTTTGTACGAACCTTCGTGCCGGATCCCCTCAGGGGTCAGGGCGTGGCCGGGCGCCTGGTGCGCCATGGGTTGGAGTGGGCCAAGTCCCAGCAACTCGCCATCAGCGCCAGTTGCTGGTACGTGCAGAAGTTTTTGTAACCCGCTTATTCGCCGGTCAGGGTCAGCAGCGCCTGCTTCACCTCTTCCCCTATGGGTCGGCTCTTGTCGATACTGTAGTCGTAATGCACTAAGGTGGTCTTGGCCTCGGCGGTCATCTTGCCGCCCTGCCAACTCTGCTGTGCCACCTCGAAACTGGCGTTGCCCACGCGACTGATCCAGGTCTTGATCTCCACCGGCTGACCATATTGGGTCGGCGAGGTATAGGCGATGGTGAAGCCCGCCACGATAAGGTTCCACTCGGCCAGATTGAGCGAGGGATTGAAGATGGCGAAGATAGGCTCACGCGCCGCCTCAAACCAGACGGGCATGACGGTATTGTTGATATGGCCCAGGCCATCGGTTTCGTTGAATCTGGGTTGAATGGTTAAACTGAAAGAGCGTAACGGCACAGGGAGCCCCTAAGACTAAGTCGTTATTTTTGTGCCAAAGACGTTAACCGAGATACCAGGGGGATGCAAGATGGACTTTTGGACTACTGACCTAATAGATACTGGCTCCATAGAATAAGGGCGCCTCTGTTGAGGCGCCCTTATTATTCAAGCTATTTTGGCTATTTCGAATACATAGCATTAATTTCTGTGGCGTACTTATGGTAGATCATCTTACGCCTTAGCTTCATGGTCGGCGTCAGCAGGCCAGCCTCCATGGAAAATGCCTCGGGCAGCAGGGTAAACTTCTTGATCTTCTCGAAGCCTGCCAGCTCCTGCTGCAGATGCTTGAGGCGCTGCTCGAAGTGCTCGATCACATGGCTGTGGCGCAGTAGTTCCATGGGCGACTCGTAATGCAGCCCCTTCTCCTCGGCCCAAGCCTCTAACGACTCGAACGCCGGTACGATAAGCGCGGTCACATAGTTTTTCGCATCGGCAATCACCGCCACCTGCTCGATGAAGGGGCAGCAACCTACCTTACCCTCGACCCGCTGCGGCGCAATGTATTTGCCGTTTGATGTCTTCATCAACTCTTTGATTCTGTCTGTGATAAACAGGTTGCCCTGCTCGTCTAATTGACCGGCGTCGCCCGTTTTCAACCAGCCATCTTCGAAGCTGTCGGCGGTCTCTTGAGGGCGGTTGTAGTAGCCGCGCATCACGGTATCGCCGCGCACCAGGATCTCGTTGTCTTTACCCAGCTTGATCTCGACTTCCGGCAGCGTCTTGCCGTTAGAGCCGGCGACACGGTTATCCAGGGTATTACAGGTCACGGTCGCCGTGGTCTCCGTCATGCCGTAGCCACAGAGCACGGGAATATCTATGCCATGGAAGAAGCTGGCCACGTTCTGATCCAGCGCCGCGCCGCCGCAAGGCATAAACTTAAGCCTGCCACCCAGCACCTGCTGCAGCTTGCTGTACACCAGCTTATGGGCCAGTTTCCACTGGATCTTGAGCCACCAGGAAGCCTTAGCACGCCCCTGACTGACCTCGAACTGACGCTCGCCCACAGACATAGCCCAAGCAAACAGCTTCTTGCGGGTATCGGGCGCCTTATTGACCTTATCCTGCACCGCGCTGTAGACCTTCTCCAGAAAGCGCGGCACCACACAAAGGGTATGAGGACGAATATCGACGATCGCCTCTTTCACCGTCATAGGATCTTTGAGGTAGACGTTATGGCCGCCGCGGCACAACACATAGAAACTCCAGCCCCGTTCGAACACATGGCTCAGCGGCAGGAAGGCCAGCGACACATCGCCAGGCGTGAAGGGTAATATAGTATCGTGCTGACGGACCACAGAGGCGATATTACGATAATCCAGCATCACCCCTTTAGGGTCACCCGTGGTGCCCGAGGTGTAGATCAGGGTCAGCAGATCGTCCAGGGCCAGGTTAGCCAGACGGTGAGCCAGTTCGGTCTCGACCTCAGGCGAATGGGTTTGCGTCAGCAGGCTATCGAAATGAACAGCTGTATCCTCTTGCGCCAGCGCCACCTCGGCATCGAAGACCACTATCTGGGTCAGGCTGGGGCAGAGTGCAAGCAGTTCGCGGGCCATGTGGTACTGCTCGGCATCGCCGACGAAGATCAGCTTGGCCTGGGCATCGTCTATGATGTAGCGCGCCTGCTCCAGGGTACTGGTGGGATAGATGGGCACCACCACAGCCTTGGCCTTGAGGGCACCGACGTCGGCACAGGTCCATTGGGGGCAGTTTTGCGACAGGATCGCCACCTTGTCTTGGGCCGCGAAGCCAGAAGCGATCAGCGCTTTAGCGATCTGGTCACCAATCTCGTCGAATTGTCGCCAACTGATCTGCTGCCAAGGCGCCGATAAGCCATAGCCTTCCAATGCGATGGCATCGCCACGTTGCTGGCTCTGGGCCTGCATCAGGCTGATGGGATGATACTGTTGGAGCGACATAATTTTCTGACCCTTTTAGCGTACACTTGTACCTGTTTTGGCGCATTTTACTGCAATGGCGGCCAAAAAATAAGAGTTTTTGCTCCAATAATGTTAATTGGAGCACAAAAGCCCGGCGCTAGAAGGATCAGGCCAGGGCGTCACGCCACAACTTTCGCTTGCCCCACCAAAGCGTTAGCAGAGAAAAGGCCACCAGGCCGATATCCAGGGTCACATAGGTGGTGAGGTCTCTGCCCTCGCGTAGTGCCACCAGCGCCGTCGACAACCAGATGGCGTGGCAGATCACCACCAGCAGGCTCAGCGAGATATGCATGGCGCTGCGGGCGGCGCAGCCAAGGCCGAGTAAGAGAGCGCAGACGCAAAAGGTGCTGAGCACCAGATGGCTCCAGATGAGCAGGGTAAAGTCGGGCTTGAGTATCAGGGTGCAGGTCGCCAGCAACGCCATGGTGCCGGTGAAATAACCCAGCAGGCGATACTGGGCACTGGCGAAGGCCTCTATCAGCCCCTGTTTACCGTCGAAGCCCGGCAAGATATAGAGGGTCTCAGTCGCCCGCCATCTCTGCACGCGGCTCCAGTGCACTAAGGAACAGGCAATCGCACTGAACTGTGCCACGATGAAGAGCACGGGCAGCTCTATGCCGACAAAATAGTTAACCAGCCCCAGCAGCAGCGCCAGCGCAGGCAGTAACACCAGCATCATGGAGAGCATGGGGCCGACGAAGAAGTTTACCGGATGCAGCCACCTGTCCAGACGGTTCATCAGGCTGTTTGAACCCAGATTAGGCAACCAGAACCAGCCCATCTCTAGGCCATTGAGGTAGACAGATCTGGCCTCCAGGTGCCAGACCTCGGCCCTGAGATCAGCACGGATCAGATAGATAAGCCCCACGACGGCCAGCGGCACCAGGTAGAAGCTGAGGCTAGGCAGAAATGCCGTCATCTCAGGCGTAAAGGGCAGCAGTAAAAACAGGGCGAAAGAAAAGTAAAACCCCTTGATGTGTCGGCGACAGAAATAGATGAAGGCGACCCCAGCCAGGCTCGCCAGCAGCACCTGCTGAACCGCCGCCTCGAGGGGCAATAGTATCGCCGCACTCAGCGAGATCAGTGTGGCGATAATCCCGACGATAAACGCCTGCCATTGAATGCTCTCGGCGTAGCCGGGCACCAGGCTGGCCCACTCGGTGGCCGACAGGCGATTGAGTTGCCAGGCGATCGCCGCGCAGGTAGAGACCTGCATCATCCCCAGCATGATAGGCATGGCGTCGTATTTGCCCGAGAACGCCAGCACCAGCATCATCACCAGCGCCAATAGCCCGGTGCCGAGAAAGCTGGCGCTGCCCACATCGAACAGCCAGAAGCGCAACATGCCGCGCAGCGCTTTAGGCATCATCTGTGCAGCTCCATGAAGAGTTGTTCCAGGTTCATTGGCGTTACCGAGGTGAAGCTTGGTGCCATGGCGGCCTCATAGTGATCCACCAGCAGCTTATCCTGCTGACGGTTGAGCACAACAAGCCCCTCGGGCAGAGACTCGCCCGGCTTGAGACTCACCAGCTGCACGCTCTCCCTGAGGGCATCTATCTCCTTGAAGAGTACCAGCTTGCCCTTGCGCATCAAGGCCACATGGCTGGCGACCCGCTCGAGATCTGAGGTGATGTGTGAAGAGAAGAGCACCGCCGAGCCGGCATCCAGCGCCAGGTCGAACAGATCCGACATAAACTCGCGCCGGGCGATAGGATCCAGGCTGGCAACCGGCTCATCGAGGATCAACAGCTTAGGGCGATAGGCCATGGCCATGATCAGCGCCAGCGACTGGCGTTGCCCCACTGACAGGCGCTGTACCTGCTGCGCCCCATCGAGCTGGAAGCGGCTCAACCACTCCTGCTCCAGCGACCCGTCCCAGTTAGGATAGAAGCTGCGATGCAGGGCCAGGGCGCGCTCGACGGTGAAGCCCTCATAGCCGAAGGGTTGCTGAGGCACATAGCCGATCAGCTCCTTCTGTGCCGAGCTGATGTTGTCGCTGGTACCGCCCAGTATCTCTATCTGCCCCTCGGTGACATCGAGAATCCCCAGGGCGCAGCGCATCAGGGTCGACTTGCCCGCGCCATTTTGCCCCAGCAGACCTACCACCATGCCGGGATAGAGGGTCATCGACAAGTCATCTATGGCTAACTGGCCGTCAAAGGCCTTAGTGATCCCATGAAAGGCCAATATGGCTTGATTGCTCTCTTGCATCTGCATCTGTTCCTTTATTGCGCCTGTTGCCATGCCTTGGCGATGATGGCATTGAGTTCCTCCAGGCTTACCCCTAACTGCTTAGCCTGGTTGATGAGTGAATTGACTTGTGGCGCCATCAGATCGGCACTCGAGGTGCCCTGGCTGTCGCCACGCTGTGCCACCCGGGTGGGTTGGCCGCGGCGACGCTCGAGCCAGCCCTGTTCCACCAACTGCTGAATGGCGCGGGAGACCGTCATGGGGTTGACCGCCAGGTGCTCGGCGATCTGCCGCACCGACGGTAGCACCTCCTGATGTTGCAGCTGACCGCCGACGATCAGACGCACTATCTGATCGCTAAGCTGGCGGTAGATGGGGTCGCCATTACTGGGGTTGACATTGAGTAAATCTAGCATTAGCCTTTATTCACTGTATTAATACATTGATACACCGATACAGTACTAAATTAACATAGATACGGTAAATTTCAACTAAGGAATCGGTATCATGCTTCAAGGAAAGGTTAAATTGATGGCCAATAGATTCACCCGGCAGCAGCGGCTGGCCGCGCTACTCCTGCCCGCCTGCTTGGCGCTACTGCTGTTGTCTCAGCCCACTTGGGCGGACGCTAATCAAGCAGATCAGCAAGACAGCCTGCCGACATCTTGCTATGTGGACGACCTGCCAGATCGTCTGCGTTGCGGCGCCATCACAGTGCCGGAAAATTACGCTAAGCCCCAGGGCAAACAGATACAGATCCACTATCTGGTTCTGCCCGCCATCAAGTCCAGTTTCGAGAAAGAAGCGCTATTAGCCATCGCCGGCGGCCCAGGCCAATCGGCCATAGATAACGCCGCCAGCTTCGACAAGATCTTTACCAAGGTGCGCCAGCAGCGGGACATACTACTGATCGACCAGCGCGGCACAGGTCTCTCCAACCAACTCGTCTGTGAAGGCGCCGGCTTCGAGGGCGGCCTGGCCTTCAACGACGACGAGCTGGATATCGCCGCCGAGACTAAGGCATGCCTTACCAAGATAGATGCCGATGTCAGCCAGTATGGCAGCGAAACCGCCCTTAAAGATTTCGAGGCGGTCAGGCAAGCCCTGGGGTACCAGAAGCTGCACCTGTATGGCATCTCCTACGGCACCCGCATGGCCCAGCTCTATATGCGCCATTACCCAGAGGCCCTGGCTACCGTGACCCTGGACGGTGTGGTACCCATGCAGCAGAGCGTGCTCAATATCGGCGACGCCATCACCCGCGCCATCGACCTGCTGCTCCAAGATTGCCAAGGCAACGCCCTATGCCATCAAGAGTTCCCTAATCTCAAAGCTGAACTCGAACAGGTAGAAACGCTGCTCAGCCAGGGACCACAGATAAGCCAGACCCGCGATCCCCTTACCAATGCGCCGACCCAGCTCACCATGACCCGCGCCAAGTTTATGGGCGCCATCCGCATGGCGCTGTATATGCCTAATGTCAGGGCGCTGCTGCCCCACGCCATCCATCAGGCGGCTGAGGGGAATTTTCAGGCCATCATGGGGCTATACGCCCTCACGGTTAACAGCACAGGCATAGCCGCCGGCATGCACTCGGCCGTGGTTTGTGGCGAAGACTGGCACCGCTTCAGCGAGGCCGAGCGTCAGCAGATAGGCCAGAGTTACTTCGGGCGTGAGATGCTCGAGGCCTTCGATCTGAGCTGCCCTATCTGGCATATTGCGGCTGTGGGTGAAAATTTTTCCGCCCCCATAGCCAGCGCCCTACCGACACTCGTGCTATCGGGACAGATAGACCCGGCCACGCCGCCCAGCTGGGGCGAACTGGCCATGGCCAAGCTGACCAATGCCAAGCATTTCGTCGCCCCCTATGCGACTCACGGGGTGGCCTATCAGTCTTGCGCCAACACACTGATCGCGGAGCTTATCAGCAGCGGCAGCATAGACGGCCTGTCTCAGGAGTGCCTGAGCAAAGATATCAGCCGTAACTTCTACCTCAACGCCAACACGGTTGAGGCCATCCCACAGGACACACTCAGCCATTCCACTCTCGGTAGCGACCAGCAGCAAGGAGCACGCCATGATTAAGGTATCGAATTTATCTAAACGAATCGGCGAGGTGCAGGCGCTAAACGACCTCAGTTTCGAGGCGCTGGACGGCCAGATCACCGGCCTGCTGGGCCCTAACGGCGCGGGCAAGACCACCTGTCTGCGCACCGTCTTCGGCCTGCTCAAGCCAGACCAGGGCATCGCCGAGATCGACGGCATAGATGTCGCCAAACAGCCGGTAGCCGCCAAACAGCAGCTGGGCCTGTTCCCAGACCCCTTCGGCCTGTATGAGCGCCTGACACCGAGAGAATATATCCGCTACTTCGCCGAGCTTAATGGCCTCTCCCGCGAGCAAGCCAAGGCCGCCTCGGCCAAGGTGCTGAGCAAGCTGCACATGGACGATATTGCCGATCGCCGCTGCAAGGGGTTCTCCCAGGGACAGAGAATGAAGACGGCGCTGGCCCAGGCGATAGTGCATGAGCCCACCAACATCATACTCGACGAGCCCACCCGCGGCCTGGACGTGATGAGCACCCGGGTGCTGCGCGACCTGCTCAAGGATCTCAAGCAGGCGGGACACTGCGTACTCTTCTCCAGCCATGTGATGCAGGAGGTCGCCGCCCTGTGCGATCGCGTCATCGTCATGGCCGAGGGGCGCGTGGTCGCCGTCGGCAGCCCACAGGAACTCTGCCACCAGACGGGCCAGGCCTCTCTGGAAGACGCCTTCATTCAGCTAATCGGTACCGACGAGGGAATCGCAGCATGATCAGTTCAATCATTACCATGGTCAGAAAAGAGCTGACCGATGCCGCCAGGGACAAGCGCTCTGTGATGGCGGGCCTCTACTACGCCATCGGCGCGCCGCTGATGATGTGCGGCATGTTTATGATCCTCATCGGTCAGATCACCAGCCCTGAGGCGCTCAACATCACCATCACCCACGGTGAGCGCGCACCGGATCTGGTGAAGTACCTCGCCAGCAACGAGATAAGCCAGGGTGATGAGGCCGATCGTAAGGAGATAGAGCTTGTCATCAGCCCAGACTACGCCGCTAACATGGCCAAGAGTCAGGCCGCCGAGATAGTGCTGATCGCCGACAACTCCAACGAGAAGCTACAGTCATCGATTCGCCGTCTGGAGAAGGCGTTGCAGCAATACAGCGCCGAGATGGGCAGCCTGCGACTGATCGCCCGCGGCATAGACCCTAAAGTGATGCAGCCGATCAAGGTCAAGGTGGAAGATCAGGCCACCTCTGACTCCAAGGGCGGCATGATCTTAGGCGTCGCCATCTTCATGATGGTCTATGCGGTGTTTATCTCCGGCATGAACCTGGCCATAGACACCAGCGCCGGCGAGCGCGAACGCAACTCGCTGGCCCTGCTGCTCAGCCATCCGGTGTCGACCCGGGATATCGTATTGGCCAAGGTGACGGCGGTAACCATCTTCGCCATGCTGGGGCTGATCCTCACCCTAGTGATCTCAAAGGTCGCCTATGGCTTCGTGCCTTGGCAGGAGCTGGGCTTCTCGGTCAACATCAATGTCGACTTCATCCTCTTGATGCTGGCGATTGGCCTGCCCATCGCCCTGATGGCGGCGGCGCTGCAGCTGTTCGTCTCCTTCATGGCCAAGTCGTTCAAGGAGGCGCAGTCCTACCTCACCATAGTGCTGATCGTGCCCATGATGCTGTCGATGGCGGCAAGCTACAACATAGCGCCAGACACCCTGCAGTGGCTGCCGATATCGGGACAGATGCAGGCGCTGATCGCCTTCATCAAGGGCAAGGAGATCCCCATGATGCAGCTGGCGCTCTCCAGTGCCATCACCTTCGTCATCGCCCTGGCACTAGCTCTAGGCATGGAGCGCTCACTCAAGAGCGAGAAAATCGTCTTCGGACTCTAACCCCAACTTTGTCATCGACAAGGGTCTTCACCTGAAGGCCCTACAAGGAGCATGCTATGGATAAGCAACAAGTGGTTATGATCGTCATGTTGGTATTGGTGGTCGCCACCAGCCTGAGCGAACTCTATAAATACCGCCTCAGGCAAGAGAGACGCCGCCCTACACGGGGCGATACCGATGAGATGGCTCGTCTGAGGCAGGAGAACCAGCGACTGGCCGAGCGCGTCAGCGTGCTGGAGCGTATCGTCACCGACAGCGACTACCAGCTGAAACAGGAGTTTGCCGAGCTCAATCGCAGTGCTTAGGCTTTTGTCTTAGCATAGATTAATTTGGCTTTAGGCCTGACGTAGCCCCAGGATTAGGCCCTGATTTAGACCCTGGACTAGGTAAGGCGCCCATCAATACCACAAGTTCTTTAGGGTTTTTCACTTGTGCCCCAGGTGGCAAATGGTTTTATAATGGCGAACTAAGACAAATCGCTGTAAAAATCTTATATTCGAGACGATATGACCATAATATCCGCCATCAAACACACTTTCGTTGGCTTGCTTGCCCTGGCCAGCCTTTCGGGCTGCGCCAGCGCGCTGTGCGACGCCCAGACCGACCATGCCACCAATCCGCTGCAGCGGGAGAATAACCGCCTGGAGTGCCAGCGTCAGGTGATGAACGCCATGGACGAGCATGAACGCAAGAAGAGGAAAGAGAGTGATGCCCAGTTAAAAGCCTATCTGGACAAACACCTCAAAGACACCCACTAACTTAAGGTGGGCGCCCTAAGCGCCCGCCTCTAACTTCCTGCTTACAGCCTTAATAAACAGCCATATACAAACGCCCGAAAGCGACTAACCTCAACAGCAGCTGTGGGTATTAAATTTTTGCCGGTAGGCCCTTGGCGACAGGCTGGTCAACTGAATGAACAGCTTGCGAAAGGAGCTGACATCTTCATAGCCGACCCGCTCGACAATCTGCTCCAGCGCCAACTCTGTAGTCTCCAGCAGCCGCTTGGCCTCATCGACCCGCAGACGCTGCATGTAGCTGGCGGGCGTCTCGTTGAGGGCCTTCTTGAAGCGGCGGATCAGGGTGCGCTTACCCAGGGCAAACTTCTGCGCTATCTCATCGAGCAACCAGTTTTGATCTAGATTAGACTGCATCCACTGCTGAATCTTGCTCACCAGCTCATCTTGATGCTGCTCAGGGGTGATCGCCATGGTCATGAAGGGCTGCTGGGAGATGCGGTTAGGATCTATGAGCAGAATCTTGGCCATCTGCTGCGCCAGCCCCTCCCCCGCCAACAAGCCCACCAGATGCAGGGCAAGACTCAGGTTAGAGGTGGTCGCCCCGGCGGTGTGAAACTGACCATCTGACACCACCAAAGAGTCCATACAGAGATCGACCCTAGCGAAGTTACGCTCAAACATCTGCGACAGCCACCAGACAGTGGTGGCCCGCCTGTTATCCAGCAACCCAGAGGCCGCCAGCATCAGGGTACCCGAGCAGTAGGCGGCGATGGGCTTGCCCGTCTCGGCATAGGCCTTAAGCGGCCCAAGCAGGGGCGCAAAGTCCTGTGAATATGCCTTGAATTCCGCCTTGTTAGTCACGAAGGCGGAGGCCAGCACCACGGCGTCGGCCGCCTCTAGCTGCGCCGCATCGCTTAGCCCCGTGGCCGCGAGCTGAAAGCCCTGATTGGTGGTGATCGCCTTGCCGTCGCCAGAGACGATATGGCAGTGAAACAGATCTTGGGTCGCCTCGGGATGCAGCCTGCGATAGAGGGCATTGGTAAAGCTGAACACATCGATCAACCCCACTATGCCACCGGCCACCACATTGCCCGCCGCCAGTATCATGATTGTCTTCATCTCAGTCCCCTTACCCAAGTTGTCACTTGTCACCCTTATTTTGTCAATAATGACACTTTTGAGCCGTTTGTCGAGTTTTTATACTGACCCCATTGCAGATTTAACGACAAAGTGAAGGATTAAGCAGATGAACACACGGACACTACACCTGATGTTGAGCCTAAGTTACCTGGGCGTGAGCTGGACCTTGCTGCTGTGGCTGCACTTTACCACCCAGCCTAATCTCTTCGCCCATTTCATCGCCATCCCTAGCCTGCTGCTGTTCAGCGCCTTCAGCGCCCACCAGATCATCCGCAAGGGCGTCTGATATTAAGGCCATGGGCATAAAAAAGCCCGGCATAAGCCGGGCCTTTCCTTGAGTCGACGGGGCGAAGCAGCTTATTTCGCCTTTGGTCTGAAGGGCTTGATCACCGCCTCGTCGCACTCGAGATAAGGCCCTTCCATCAGATCGATGCAGTAAGGGATCGCCGGGAACACGGCATCCAAGCACTCGCGGATCGATTTAGGCTTGCCGGGCAGGTTGACGATCAGGCTGTCGCCACGCAGGCCGGCGGTTTGACGAGACAGAATGGCGGTAGGCACAAACTTGAGCGACTCGGCGCGCATCAACTCACCGAAGCCCGGCATCATGCGATCGCACACCGCCTCGGTCGCCTCTGGAGTCACGTCGCGCTTGGCCGGCCCTGTGCCACCCGTGGTGACGATGAGGCAACAATCTTGCTGATCGGCCATCTTAATCAGGGTCTGCTCGATAATGGGCTGCTCATCGGGAATGACTTCATAGACAGGTTCCCACTCTGAGGTGAGGTATTCGCCCAAGACCTCGATGATCGCCTTACCGGAAATATCTTCGTACACGCCGGCGCTGGCGCGATCACTGACTGTGACTATGCCTATCTTTGCTTTTGCCATTCCACTTTATCCTTTAGATGTTTGGGTCGTGCGCGGCGCCAAGCGCCCCGCCAGGGTTGCGCCCTAAAATAACATATTTTGCCGATCGCTAAAGTGGCCCAAAAGAGATAAAAGTGGGACAGAGGTCGAATATTAGCGACCTAAGGTGAGCCAAACAGGAAAACCGCGGCGCGGATCAGTGACAGCAGGCCAGGGTATCTTCGAGTAGCTCGAGAAAGGCCTCGCGACCGGCGAGCACCGCCTGCAGATCGCCGCGGCGGGCATCTGCCTCGAGCTGACGGGCAAGCTCCACCAGCGCCGTCATGCTGAGATTACTGGCGGCGCCCTTGATGGCGTGGACACTGGAGCGAATAGCAGTGCAATCTGCCGCCGCTATCCCCTCGATAAAGGCCTGTCTGTGATCCTGCATCTCCTCGACAAACACCTGCAACACCTCATCCAGCAGCGCCTCATCGCCGGACATGAGTGCCAGGGCACTGTCGCGATCGAACAGCTGATTGGAAACCTCGACTGCGGCAGCTACCTCTTCGGCATCCGGGTCATGACCCAGGGCCGCCTCATAGTTTTGCTGGCTCAGGGAGAACCAGCGATAGAGACACTCTTTCAGGACACTAAGCACCAGCGGCTTGGTCAGGTAGTCGTCCATGCCCGCCCGCACGCAGTGCTCCCTGTCGCCCTTCATGGCGTTGGCCGTCAGGGCGATGATGGGCAGGGCACAGAACTGGCTGCCCCCCTGCCCCTCGCGAATCGCCGCCGTCGTCTGGAAACCATCCATCTCCGGCATCAGGCAATCCATCAGAATCAGCTGATAGGGATTCCCCTGCTGCGCAGACAAGAGTGCCAGCGCCTCGCGGCCATTACCCGCCACATCCGCCTCTACCCCCAGCTGGTGAAGCATGCCGAGGGCCACCATCTGATTGACCTTGTTGTCTTCCACCAGTAACACCTTGGGCTTGTCCGGCATACAGGATTCCACGATCGGCTCTATGGCAGGCTCGACCTCCTCCTCATCGGCCCGATCCGATAGGGCACGGATCAGCTGGCGAATATTCAAAGGCTTACCTAGGTGTGGCACCCTGGGCTCCAGCTTCTCAAACTCTATCTGTTGCCAATAGGAGAGCAGAGGCAGGACTCTGATCTGCTGAAGCTCCACCAGATCACGCCAGGCATCCAGCTCCTCGACAAATGCCTCCCGCTGTGGGGCAAAGCTGTAGATGATCACGTCCGTCTCAGGGATGGCATCCCCCTCTTCCAGGTAGCTCAACCTGGCGCCCCAGCTAGTGAGCAACTCGCCCAGCATGCGCTCAAACGCGCCTAGCTGACCCATGAAGGTTACCCGCTCGGGCGACAAATGGGCGCGCCAATCTGTCATCTTGTCGCTATCGGCCAGCTGCTGGGTCAGGGTAAAGCTGAAGATGCTGCCCACCTCCTGCTGACTCTTGACCTGGATCTCCCCCCGCATCAACTCGCACAGACGCTTGGCGATGGAGAGACCCAACCCGGTGCCGCCGAACATGCGGGTGGTGGAACTGTCCACTTGAATGAAGGGGTTAAACAACATGGCCAGCTTCTCTTTGGCTATGCCTATACCTGTATCTTCCACCTCGCAGGAGAGCATCACCTCGCCCGACTCGCTCAGACGATTCGAGAGTCGCAAGGCGATCCACCCCTCCTCGGTAAACTTGATGGCATTGCCCACCAGATTCACCAATATCTGACGCAGACGACTGGGGTCGCCGACCACATAGCGATACTGCAGCTGGGTGATATCCACAAACAACGGCAGGTGGCACTCCTCCAGTTTGAGGGACACTGACTGCACGAAGAGATCCAACAGCTCCACTAGGTCGAACTCGATCGCCTCTATCTCGAACTTGCCCGACTCTATCTTGGAGAAATCCAGAATATCGTTGAGCAGCGACAGCAGCGAGTCGGCGCTGGCCGAGGCCACGTCCACATAGCGCTTCTGCATCGGCGATAGCTGGGTCTCCCCCAGCAGCCCTAGAATACCAATGACACCATTCATCGGAGTGCGGATCTCATGGCTCATGCAGGCGAGAAAATCCTCCTTGGTCTTGGCGGCGACCTCGGCCTTCTCTCGCGCCTCCGACAGCGCCCAGTTACTAAACTCCATCTCCTGGGCGTAGGTTTCTATCTTGCGCTCGTTAAGCTTCATCCGGGTCAGGTCTTCGACACAGATGAAGTAGCCCTCTACCTGACCGTCGTCGCCCACGTCCGGCACATAGGTGATATGGAAGAATCTGGGGGCCTGATCCGCATCTATGGTCTCCGCCTCAAACACCTGCTTGTTGCCCGCCAGCACACCTTGCTGATAGGGCTTTATCAACTGGTAGACATCCGCGGGCTGAACCGCCTCCACCGTCTGATCCAGCACCTCCTCTTCGGTCTTGCCGAGCCACTGCAGATAGTGTTGGTTGATGAAACGATAGCGGCTCTGGGCATCCACATAAGCCAGCTGAATGGGGATCACGTTAGTGATGTTGTCGATATAGCGCCGGGACTTTTGCAGCTCAAGCTGCTTCTGATTACGGGCGCTAACGGCCTCGTTGTAGCTGTTGACCAGCACGCCGAACTCATCTTCGCTGTCCAGGCATATGGTCTTCTGACCACCGAAGGCCTCTATCTGACGCCGGATACGACGAATGGGATCCAGCAGCACCCTGTGCTGCACATAGAGGTTAACCGTGAGCAGTACGGCAAAACCAAGCAACAGGATACTCACGTAGTGGATCAGCTCCTCGGAGCTGTAGGCCTCTATCTCGCTAGCATCGTACCTGACATAGAGCACATAGGCCCGAAGGCGCTGCAACTCGGGGGAGATCAGATACAGCTGCTGCACCTGATGCACTATGCTGCCCTGGCGCCAGACCTCCTTGGAACTGTGTTTATCGCTGACCTGACTAACCATCTCCGCCAGTTCCGGGGCCAGACTGGTCGACAAGGAACTGCCTAGATACTGCCCCAGATTATCGGCCACAATCTGTTTCTCCCGGGGATCGAACAGCACCAGACGCTTGATACTCCCCTGAGCCGCAAGGCCATTGATCACCCTGCGCATGTTGCTAAAGTCAGTACTGGCCTCCAGGGCGAGTCGCAGCGACACAGACACCTGGGCGATCTCATAGTCGACCTGTTGCTGGGTACGCTCGGTCATCTCGTCATAGTAATAGAGGGCGATAAGGCCAGAGATGATCAGGGCGCACACTAAGGTCGCCAGATTCAGCTTGTAGACTATGCCCTGGGCAATCTTGTCCCTATAGTGACGCCACATAGGCTAAGGTGCCCGATAGAAGAGATTGTCGACATGGCGGCAATCGGACTCGATCGCCTCAATCTTGACCAGGGTCTCGCAGACGCTATAACCCAACTGAGTCAACTTATCGCCCTGGGCAAACAACTTGCGTTGCTCCTCACCGCTTAGCAACTTGAGATCCGCCAGCGCCCCCTTGAATTCTGCCACCTGCAGCCCTTCACGTTTAGCCATGATGGCCATCGCCTCCTCGGGATGTTGCTGCAGATAATCCATCGCCAACTGCCAGGCCTGTTGGAGTTGATCGGCCAGGTTAGGATTCGCCGCCAAGACGCTGGAAGAGATAGATATTGTGTCTAGCACCTCCTCGGGGATCTCCTTGGTGGAAAATAGCTGACGATAGGCGCCGCTGGACTGAATCTCCACCGAATAGGGCGGATAGGTCACCATGGCGGCAATCTTGCCTATGGCCAGGGCGCTCACCGCCGCCCCCTGCTCCACATTGATCACCCTAACGTCGTCCATGTTCATCTTGTGCTGCCTGAGGGCCCGCTCCAATACAAAGATCCCTAAGGAGCTGACCTCACAGCCTATGGTCTCGCCCTTGAGAGCCTGCAAATTCTCGATAGCTTCCGGCGCGATAATCACGTCACCGCCGTCGGAGTAATCTGCCAGCAAGACGATCTTAATCGGCTTGCCCCCCAGGGGCACCACCTGAATCGCCTCTATCATGGTGCTGGCGAAACCATCCACATAGCCAGTTAAGTAGGCACGCTGGGCATCGGAAAGGGTCGACACCTGTACCAGCTCGATATTGGCGCCCACCTGCTGAAAGAAACCCTTCTGCTTGGCCAGATAGAGGAGTTCGTAGCCGGGCCAGGGGTTGATCGCTATGGTAATTGGTTCTTCGACCTTCTTCGGCCCGCAGCCGACCAAGAATACAGCGAGTAACGACAGCAATAGCCCAGAAATGATTCCCTTAATCATTTGTTGTTCTTCCTTAATCATGTTCTACCGTCAGATAGGCACCATCCTGGTAACAGACCACACAGTTGCGCCCATCGGCCTTAGCCTTGTACACGGCCTCATCGGCCAACACCAAGAGGTGGGAGAGATCGGCATTCTGGGGATTGGCGGTCACCACACCGAAGCTGCCGGTCACCTCCAGCCCCATGGGATTGAGGCGCGCCAGTTGCCGGCGCACATCCTCTGTCTTCTCTCTGGCGATATCCAGGCCGCACTCCATCAGGATGACAAACTCCTCGCCCCCCATGCGCGCCACCAGATCTTCCTTACGAAAGCTCTCCTGCAACAGCTTGGCCACCGCCTGCAGCACGAGATCGCCGATATGATGGCCGTTAAAGTCGTTGATCTTCTTGAAATGATCCAGATCCAGCATCACGATGGAGAGCTCTTTCTGATGACGCACCATGGAGGAGAGACTCTGGGCGGCACACTCGGCGAGGAAATGACGGTTATAAAGTCCGGTGAGCTGATCGTGCAGCGCCATGAATTTAAGCTTGTCGCTGTGTTGCTTGAGTTGAATATGGGTGCTGACCCTGGCACGCACAATCGCCGGGCGGATCGGCTTGGTGATATAGTCCACCGCGCCGATTTCCAGCCCCTTCTGCTCGTCATCGTCGGAGTCTTTGGCGGTAACGAAGATAATGGGGATCTCGGCGGTCTCGGGGTCGGCCTTCAGCTGGCGACACACCTGGTAGCCATCCATGCCGGGCATCAAGACATCCAGCAAGATGATGTCGGGTTTCTGCTTGGCGACCCTGAGGCACTCTTCGCCACTCTCGGCGGTCCATACCTGAAACATCTCCTTCAGACACTGCCTCATGATCAGCACATTGGTCTTCACATCGTCAACCACCAGCACTACAGATTGTTCTTCCATGCAATCCCCTAATCAGCCATGAGCAATTAGCCGCAATGTTTCAAATGGATAGAGATATTTTTAAGTGTAGCAGAAAGGATTTTTTCATCCGTAAATCCCATCACTAACATCACAGATGTCACGGCAGATGGCAAGCGATGGCTATTAGAAGAATACGAGGGACAACAGATGAAACAGGAGAAAAGAAAAAGGGCCAACAGGCCCCTTTTTTTAAAATCATGAATGCTTAGAAGCGATAGGTTAAGCCGATAACCGACTTAGTTTCCCAATCAGTCGCACCATTAGCATAAGGCACAGCCTGATCCGCTTCTTCGCGGCCAACCTTAACATAAGCCGACAGGTTGTCGATGAACTCATAACCGGCAACGGCGAACACGTTACGGGTATTTGAGTTAACACCTTCGAAACGATCACGTATGTACGAAGCCTCGACACCGGCGAATAAGCCATTATCGAACTGGTAACCTGTACCCACCTCGGCGCGATACTCTTTAACAGTTGAATCTACAATCACTTCGGCACCATTGCCTGTGATATCCATAGGTGCAGCACCATAGACCTTGATGCGATCTTTACGCATCGCGCGGCCTTCGGCATAGGCATAGAAATTCTCGAAGTTTGTCTCTACACGCAGACCACCACCGAAAGAACCATCGTTGAAACGCTTATCTTCATATTGGGTCTCAACTGACGCAAACGGGATCACAGACACGACGCCGAAGTTGAAATCATAGCCAATTCTGGCTTCCAGGTTAGTCGACTTGTCTTGAGTGGTATGCTCAGCCTCTACCTTTCCGGTAAAGCCGTTTAGCACGTCGGCGTTAGCCGCACCGGCAGATAACGCAAGTAATGTAGCAACAACAATAGCTGACTTTTTCATGTATATTCCCCATATCTATATTTTGATGAATGTCTCTCACGAGCATCAAACCTTGGCTCGTGAGATGGGGGCCATTTTCCTTGCGACTTTCGCAAATATTGAATTAGAAACTATTCGATATTCAAATACATCAATATCTACCAGCTGTACCACAACACAAGCCACACCAAACAAAAAATAACAGTTTCAAAGCCTTACGATGCAGCACCAATCTGCGATGCAATTTTGAGCAGAGTTCTAAAACGGGTGGGAAAAAATCTTAGGGGGCGCTCTGTCAGCTTAGGTTCAGGAAACTCACGCCATCAAAGTTCAAATACGCCCCTATGAGCCTGAAAAACCCCCGCCTTCAACCCACGAATTGCCATTAATCAGTGACTCAATGACACCCAAGCTGCTCGCCATCTGACGCTCAGCCTAATTTTTATGGCTAGAAATGAAGGACTTGAGATGTGAAAAGGCCACATACATAAGCCAAGCAACGGCTAAATGGAGCAATCTGCAAAGATGAGCAGCCTGAGACGGCTAAACAAAGACAACGGCGCGGCAAGCACACTGAAAAATAAGGAGAGATAAAGGGGCAAGCAAAGACAGCAGGGTTAAGCGCCAGAAGACTCGAGGCGCTCACCCTGCCGCCAGGGGTTATCTTTCACACTCGTCGACACGAGAATGGTAAGGGTCGTCGTCGGCAAGACAGAGTCTGTCGGCCTGAAGTTGACCCTGCTTCTGCTCCGCCTGCTCGGCCTTCTTCTGCGCCTCGAACTTAGCCAGGCGCTCGTCCAGCGCACGCTCGATAACATCGTGATTGAGCTCGATGCAGTCATAGTCGCCGGCGGCACATTCCCACTCGGCACGCACGGGTTGGCTGGCAATAATCGACAGCATAAGCGCAACCATCAGGCTACCCAGCACGCCCACCAGCTTAGAGCGACGCTGCTTGAGTAGCGGCAATTCGGGCAATAGGAATTGCTCTACGCCGCCGACGGGTTCACACACTCTATTTAAATTGGCCATAGGAATTACCTCTTGTGCTAATCAAAAATGACTTACCAGGCCCCACCGACCTGTAAATAAAGGGTCCACTCTTCTGGCCCCTTGGCGATATCCATCCCGGTGCGCAACCCAAGCTGGCGCGCCATCAGGTAACGAAAGCCCACCCCCTGGGTCTTGAGCCAGGGGCTATCGGCAAAACGCTCGTCTGCCATCACCGCCTTACCGGCTCCGGCAAAGCCCAGCAAGGTCCAGCGATCGTCGAGGTCATAACTCACCTCTACCTCTCCCAGGGCGGTGTCATCCCCCTGATAGCGCATCGCCGGCATGCCGCGCATGTCCAGGTAAGGCAAGGCGTAGAAGGGGGCATCGCCCGAGAGCGACTTGGTATCCAGACGCATGTTGACGCCCCACTTGGCGCTTAGCCTGTGATAGCCATGCAGGTAGGCGCTGTCGGTGCGATAGTCGAAATCGCCGCCGAGTCGTTTGTCGTGCTGGGTACTCTTCAGCCGCGCCTTGATACCGCTGCGGGGCGAGAAATGGTTGTCTGTGCTGTCGTAGGTGAGCTTGAGGCCCAGGGCGCCATCGCTATCGACCATGGCACTCTCCTGGTTGAGCGGATGCTCGCCGCCCAGGTCAAACTCGGCCTCGGAGCGGGTATAGCTATATTCGCCGCCGAGGAAGAAGTTGCTCTCTCCCAGGCGTACATCGATATCCTGAAACAGGTGCCAGCCTTGCAGCGAGAACCCCATGGCCGGGGCGTCAATCCCCGTGTAGGCCTTGAGCCTGAGATCGGCGGCGAAGATGCCACCCAGATAACGCACCCTGTCTTCCAGCCAGTTACCCGAATGAAACAGGCCACCCAGCTTGGTACCGTTATTGGTGCCGGCGGCCACCACGCCTGTGACGCTCGGCGGGATCTCGGCCACGGCCAAGGGGTCTTCGAGCCGCTTCTGCCTTTGCGACTCGGACTCATGGAAGAACAGCAGGGCGGCACCGCCGCCCACCCCTACCGCAGGCTCGGTGATCAGAATCGGCACAGGCATGAAGCCGTGGGCGTTGTTGAGGATCCACTGACTGGCATCGACACGGCCATCGGTGGGATCCTTAAACTGATCGGTAAAGCCTGCCTGACTAGCACCGGCTAACAGGCTCAGGCTGAGTGCTAACAGGCTGGGGTAGCTGGGGGTTGCCATAATCTTCTGCCTCGGGAGTTGGGATGACCTTAGCGAGAAACCCTTTCGTTGCTAAGGTCTATGCGGGAAGCGCATTCTGTTAATAACCGTTGATGATGGCGTCATCTATGATCGCATCTTCGATGTAAGCGTCTTCGATCTCTTGCTCTATGATGGCGTCTTCAATGTCTTCGAGGTCACGCTTGCAGCGCTCGCGTTTCACCTCGCCTTCCACCAGGCCGTCGATTGCACCTATGGCCCCCCCTATGGCCGCACCACGCTTGGCACCTTCACCACCATCGGCGATGGCCCCGGCGGCTGTGCCTATGAGGCCACCTTCGATGGCACCGGCCACCACATCGCCCAGGGTGTCGTCACAGTAATCGGCCATAGCGAAACCAGAAGCCGCACTCAGGGATAAAGCGAGTAACAAGGGTTTGATTTTCATCTTATGCTCCGAATCATGCTGTTAATGTCGAGGTCATGATAAGAGCAAAAAGCGAATAGCTTTAGTTAGCTATTATTCGATTTGGTAATAGGTTAGTGGGAATGCGCAAAGCGCGAGGCCTTAGCCCCGCGACGCGTAGAAAAATTTCTCGTAGAGGTAGGTGTAGCAGTAGTTGAAGACCAGGTAGAAGACCACGAAGCCGATATCCAGCCAGAAGGCCTGCCACAGTGAGATGGACAGATAGGCCGCCATGATGGGCACAGAGATAAACAGTAAACCCAGCTCAAACAACAGGCTGTGCCAGACTCTGTCTGCCATGGATTTCACCATGGTCGACTTGAAGTAGACCATGGCCTTGTCGAACATCAGGTTATAACCATAGTTCCAGGCCGCTGCAATCAGCGACATGCCAATAGCCAGGGCCAACAAGGCACGAGAATCGACCGAGGTCAGCCAGGCCCCCAGGGGCACGGCTAACACCATGGCCCCCAGCTCGAACCCTACTAGATACCTGATGCGATCGAATCTCGTCTTTTGTTGCATGATAACCCCCTGCGCCCACTTGGCAGCAGAATAAAGTGTTCTCCAACCGGCAACGCCGTCAGCCAAAACATTGATACGCCGGCGGAGAACATAAACCTTAAGCCGTCACTTCAGTCGCCTTGGGTGAGCGTCTTAGCTCACGCAGGCGTTGCAGTGCGATGAAACAGATAGGTACCAGGAGACAGCCGATCACCGTGGCAATCAACATGCCGCCGAAGCTGGCAATACCCAGGGCGTTACGGCTGGCTGAGCCCGCCCCCGAGGCGATAACCAGAGGCAATACCCCAAGGATGAAGGAGAAGGCCGTCATCAATACCGCTCGCAGACGCAGGGCAATCGCCTGCTTTGCCGCCTCCATGATGGAGAGCCCCTTCTCTTCACGCAGCACCTTGGCAAACTCGACAATCAGAATCGCGTTGCGACTCGCCATACCTATGAGCAGTACCAGGCCCACCTGGGTGTAGAGGTTGATACTGCCACCGGCAAGGGCGGTAAAGCCCAGGGCACCAAACAGCGCCGTCGGTACACAGAGGATAATCGCCAGCGGGATCATCCAGCTCTCGTACTGCGCCACCAGAAATAGATAGGTGAACAGCAGTGCCAGGGCGAACAGGATAGGCGCCGAATCGCCCGCCTGTAGCTCCTGATAGGTCATGCCGGTCCACTCGTAGGCGTAGCCCTGTGGCAGGCTGGTGTCGGCAATCTGCTCCATGGCGGCGATGGCCTCACCCGAGCTATAACCGTCGGCCGGAATGGCAATCACCTGCGCCGTGTTGTACAGGTTGTAGCGGGCGGTGTTGTCCGAACCCACCAGCGGCTTGTAGGCGGCAAAGCTCGACAGCTTGACCATCTCACCAGACACGGCGCGTACATAGATCTGCTCCAGGTCTTTCTCTTGCGAGCGGTAAGATTGCTCCGCCTGCAGGTTTACCTGATAGTTCTTACCGAACTTAGTGAAATCATTGACATACATATTGCCCATCATGGCAGACAGCGTGCTGTTGACCTCATTAAGATCGACCCCCAGCGCCATCGCCTTGGCCCTGTCCACATCCAGATAGAGCTGTGGCACGTTGGCACTATAGGTAGTGAAGGCCATGGCAATCTCGTCGGCATCGTTGAGCGCCGCCAGATAGCCATCCAGCGCGGGCGCCATCTGCTCGACGCTGCGACCGCTGAGATCTTCCACCTGCAGGGTCAGACCGCCGGCATTACCCAGGCCGGGAATGGCTGGCATAGAAAACGCCATGCCGGTGACATCTTTGTTCTGGTCGATAATTGCCTGCACCTGAGCCACCAGCGCAAACTCTGAGGTTGCTGCGCTTTGACGCTCGTTCCAGTCGTCCAACACCACGATCATCATGCCCGAGTTGGAAGAGGAGGCTCCCTTGAGCAGGCTATAGCCCTTGGCGGCCACCACATGCTTGACCCCTTCGAGGGCACTGACCTCACTGATCATCTCATCGACCATCTTGTCGGTTCTATCCAGCGACGAGGCTTCCGGTAGGTTCATGTCTACCATGAATGAGCCCTGATCTTCGGCCGGGATGAAGCCCTTAGGCATGTTATCGCCCAGCAGATAGATTGCGCCCATCAGCAGGGCCAGCAGCGCACCCGATAGCATCAGACGCTTACCGAAGAAGCCTACCGACGAGACATAACCATTGGTCAGTCTGTTGATGAATTGGTTGAACCAGGCCAGCGGGCCACGTGTCTTAGGCGCCTCATGACGCATCAAGGCGGCGCACAGGGCTGGCGTAAGGGTGAGAGCCACCACGGTCGAGATCACTGTCGATACCGAGATCGTCACACCGAACTGCTGATACATCTGGCCCACCAGACCGGGCGCGAAAGAGACAGGGCCAAACACCGCCAATAGCACCAGTGCCGAGGCGATCAACGGGGCGGTCACCTCCTTCATCGCCTTGGAAGTTGCCGTCTTGGCATCGAGATGCTCCTCGCTCATCAGGCGTTCGACGTTTTCGATCACCACGATGGCCGCATCCACCACCACACCGATAGCCAAGATCAGGCCGAACATGGAGATGGTGTTGATATCTATCCCCATGGCCGCCATCACCACGAAGGTACCGATGAGTGACACGGGAATAGCGATCGAGGGGATCAGGGTCGCGCGCCAGCTCTGCAGGAAGAGGAAGGTCACGACAACCACCAGGCCGATGGCGATATAGAGGGTCTCAAACACCTCATCCATAGACACCTCAATAAAGGTGGTGGAGTCGTAGCTGATCACATGCTCCATATCGGCAGGGAAACGCTGACTGAGACGCTCCATCTCGGCGCGTACCCCTTCGGCAACCTCGAGGGCGTTGGCACCCGGTGCCTGATAGATGGCCAGGATAGGGCTCTCATTCTTGCCGTAGGTAGCCATGGCAGAGTATTGCTCCGCCGCCAGCTCGACACGGGCCACGTCTTTTAGTGTGATGAAACCTGCCTGGTTGTCGGCGCGCAGTATGATGTTTTCAAACTCCTCGACATCCACCAGACGACCCTGGGTCTGAATCGTGTATTGGAACACCTGGTTACCGGATGAAGGACGCTCGCCCAGCTTACCGGCGGCAACCGTGGTGTTTTGTGCGCTGATGGCAGCGGCCACATCGTTAGCGGTGATCGCCTTGGCGGCCATCTTCTCTGGGTTAAGCCAGACGCGCATCGAGTAGTTCTGCTCACCGATCACCTGCACCTTACCCACACCTTTCACCCTCAGCAGGGCATCTTTGATGTTGAGCGAGGCATAGTTAGACAGGTAGAGATTGTCGTGGCTGCCGTTGGGCGAGTAGGTGTTGACCGTCATCAAGATGGAGTTAGCCACCTTCTCGACCGTCACCCCCTGACGCTTAACCTCTTCGGGTAACTTGGCCATCGCCTTGTTGACCCGGTTCTGCACCAGCACCTGGGCCTTGTCGGGATCTGTGCCGATGGCAAAGGTTACATAGGCCAGGTAGGTGTTATCGTTGTTCGACTTGGACTCGATATAGATCATGTCCTCGACGCCGTTTATCTCCTGTTCGATCACCGAGGCGACCGTGTTACGTATGGTGTTATGGTCGGCACCAGGAAACACGGCAAACACCTCGATAGAGGGCGGCACTATGCTGGGAAATTGCGATACTGGCATTCTTGCCAGACTGAGTAAGCCTGCCAAGGTCAGCACAATCGAGAGTACGATGGCGAACTTGGGGCGATTAATGAAGAAATCGGCCATGAGTTGTTACCCCTTCTTGGCTAGGGCTACAGGCTGTTGCACGTCGACTTCGACGCCAGCCCGCACCGACTGAAGGCCACTGAGGATCACGCGCTCACCGGCTTGCAGACCATCCTGCACTATCCAGGAATCCGCCTGACGCAAGCCCAGCTTGACGTAACGGGCCTCGACCACATTGTCTTGGTTAACGGTAAACACATAGCGACCGCCCTGATCTTCCTGCACCACGGCCTGAGGCACCACCAGCTGTTGCTGGGCTACCTGTTGACGCGACGACACAGAGACGAATTGGCCAGGTACCAGCAGGCCTTCTGGGTTAGGGAAGGTGACGCGAAAACGGATAGAACCGCTGCGACTGTCCACATGGTTGTCGATGAAGTCGACCTCACCCTTGTGGTGATACAGGGTGCCGTTGGCCAGGGTCAGCGCCATCTCGGGCGACGCTATCTCCTCACCCGCCTGCACACGTTGCTGCAGGTCATTGAGATACTGCTTCTCATCCAGCTTGATATCCACATGCATGGCGCTGCTGCTCACTAGAGTGGTCAGCGGCTCGACATCAGGGCCAACCAGGGCACCGACACTCACGCGGCTGTCGCTCATCACACCGTCGAAGGGGGCAAAGATGCGGGTATTTTCCAGGTCCAGCTGGGCATAGTTGAGCGCCGCCTTGGCGCTTTGCACCTCGGCCTTCATGCCGAGAAGCTCGGCTTCGATCTGCTCGACCTCCAGGCTGCTCAGGGCATCTTGCGTCAGCAGGGCCTGGGCCTTCTCATGTTTCTTCGCCTGTAGCATCATCTGCGCCGTTTTCTGCGCCAGGTTGGCCTCCAGGCGGGCGACCTCGGCCTGAAACGGCTTAGGGTCTATCTCAAACAGCAGATCGCCCTTCTTAACCTGGGCGCCATCGGTATAAACCTGGCTGATCAGGTAACCGGAGATCTTTGGCAAGATCTCCACCTGGTCGACCGCCTGGGTCTTACCCATGAACTGTTCGGTGAGTTGGATCAGCTGAGGTTGCATAACCTGCACTGTGACCTTGGGTTGTTCGGTGAACTCCCCGTCGACTTCGGCTTGCTGCGAACAGGCAGCGAGTAGAAGTGGGAGGGAAATCGCAATAAGTTTGGCTGACGTACCCATAATGACCTCTTCTCAAGCATCGACACTCATGTGCCACAAACGATTAAATTACGGCCACTATACAGAGGAGTTTTTAATACTTTTAACTAGGTATTATTAGGTTATCGAATGGGTTTGGGGCGGGGGTAGCGAGGATGGATGACACCACATCTATTCGAAATAAAGATGGTTATTAATTAACCTAGGCAGGATTGTTAATAGATAATGGCCTCACCAACAGCAAGGTACAATATCGAGGTCATCATGTTTAACAAAAACGCTAACCTGGGCAAAATGGATCAATTCATGTCAGTGATCACCGCCGGCGCCATCATTAGCCTATTTGTGGTTTACGAGTCGTTATTCGGCCAGGACCTGGCCATTCAGCAAGTGGTTATCGAGCTGCTGAGACACTAATAGGCTGTCTCAGCTACCAAGCCTCAGCCGCTCGCGTGGAAAATTAACGCTTGAGTAGGTCGATAAAGAAACTCTTTGCCGGGCCCTGCTGCGCGGTCGACTTCCATAGCAAATCGACTGTCGTCAAGCCGGCCTCTTTCTCGATCACAGGCTTGAAGGTAGAAAGTGTGCCTATGGCCGCCTTCTCTTCATACATGCTCAAGGGGATGATCCCCCAGCCGATGCCCTGCTCCACCAGACGTATCATGTCATCCAGATCCGACGCCTCCCAGGTTTCCTGAGACACACGCCCAAGCTTCGCCAGATACTCATTTTGCAACATACTTGAACAGACGATCTGCCGCTCGATGATCAACATCTCGCTGTCTACCGCCTCCAGGTCCGCAAACTTATAGTCGGGGCTACAGATACACACCCACTCTATACGTGCAATACCGACAAAATCGAGATTCTCAGGTACCGCCTCGGACATGATATTAAAGCCGACATCGACCTCATCGGCTTCGATCGCCCGATTAAGGCGGTTGCCAATTAGCTTGACCAGCTTGACCCGGGTGAAGGGAAACTTCTCCGCCATCTTCTCCAACGCCGAGTCAAATACAGACATGGGCACCAGAGGGTCGGCGCCGATGACCAGCTGATCTTCGACCTCTTCGATCACTCCCTTGGCATAACTCTCCATACGAGTCGCCTGGCGCATGAGTACCTTGGCCTGATGATAGAGCCGGTCACCCTGCTCGGTAAGCTGTGGATACTTAGTGCTGCGGTCAAACAGCTCGACCCCGAGATCCAGTTCGAGATTATTCACCCCTATACTGACCGAGCTCTGGCTCTTGCCTATGTGTCTGGCGGCGGCCGAAAAGGAGCCTTTCTCTACGGCGGCTATAAATGCGTTGAGTTGTTCTAGATTTAACATTTGCGACCTATTCGATTACAAGATACTTACTAACTCTAGTTATTAAAGCTCATCGGAGATACTAACGCCAGTACATTTTACAACCAAGACTAGAGATCAAGACTATGAGCAAATTAATCGCAAAAACCTCAATCATAGCAGTCGCCACCTGTGCCCTGCTGTCACTAAACGCCATGGCCGCCGAGGCGCCAGCCGAAGAGAAAGTCAACTATGGTGATCCAACCGCCAGCTTCAGCACAGTGGGCGTGTCCACCAGCAAAGATGTTGACCAGATCTCCGGCATGATGGGTGTTGGCAACAACATGTATCAGTTGGATCTGAACCGCGACAAGAATACCGGCGACTTCAGCGGCCGCGGCCGTTACTTCCATATCACAGATGGCCTGGGTTACTCGGTGGATGTGATTGGCGATGCCGACACTCAGACGCTACTTGGTGGCCTGATGTACAAGTTCCAACTTAGCGACAACGTCTCCATCTTCCCCATGCTGAGCCTGGGTGGTACCCAGACCAAGCGTCCGCTGGAGAACGACAAGTATGACCGCAGTAGCCTGGTGCAGGCCGGTGTCTATGCTATGTATGGTTTCGACGCGGGTCACTGGCTCTACGCCAACCCTAAGAGCACCTACCATGTGAAGAACGAGTCCTTCATCAACCAAGTTGAAGTGGGTGGTGGCTTTATGGTGACCGACAACATCTCTGTCGGTGCCAAGGTGGAATACACCGCCGCCTTCGATACCCCTCAGGGCCGCATGAAGGAAGACACTGTGACCTGGTTACAGGCCAACTACTACTTCTAAGCAGAAGCATGACAGCCACCTAATGAGGTGGCTGTTTTTTTATGCCATGGAAACCCTGCCAACTATGGCTGCTTGAGCCGACTATTGTTGTAAATGGCAGGCATGATGAGCAGCAGGGTGATCAGCAGGAAGATCACCAGCTCGAACAGCACCCACTCCTTGAGCAGCACAGCCGGAGCCAGCGCGGCGCCGATAGACTGGGCCGCCACCGCCAGACGAATCGCATGCCCCTCAGGATCAGCCTCGGATATCACCCCCATGAAGAAGGGCAATAGGAAGTTCCACATAAACATGAAACAGCTCACCGCCACAAAATAGACCAGTGGATCCCGGGTCGAAAACAGCAAAACGATGGCGATGCTTTGCCCCAACACCCCAAAGGTGATCACCCGCTGCCGATTGCCATATTTCGCCAACAGCGAGGCGCTCACCGCGCCGAGCAGGCTAAACAGGGTACCGATCGCCAGTATCACCCCCTGATCTATCTCGCTGATGCCGATGCGGGTCGCCACCACGCTCAGCATGGACCAGGCACCGGAATTGGCCAACATGATCATCAAAATGGCAAACAGCGCGGTATAGAGAAACACCTTACCCGTCTTCACCCCTTGAATCACCGGCATCTGCTGCGCCCGGGTATCCACCGGCAGCAACACCATCAACATACAGAAGCCTGCTAACAGCACCAGGAGACCATCGAATCCCCCCTGCAGCCTCAGCTGAGGATAGAGGAGAAACAGCAGGCCACTGTAGAGCATCTGCATGGCGATCGCCCGGCCGAAGGCGGCATCGGGCAGCTTGTCACGGGACAGGGTATCGAAGCAGCGGACGATCAAGATGCCGGCAAGGAAACCGGCGGCGAAACGCAAGACGACAAACCACTCCACCTCGGAACAGAGAGCGCTACCAAAGTGAACAAGCGCCAGGGCCAGGAAGACGCCGCGCTCCGAAATCAAGTTCATTCGCTGCCAGAAGAAACAGCAGATTGAAGCCAGCGAGAAACCGATGAGTTCTATAGTGGCCACATAGGTGAGCGTCAGCACAGGCTCGGCGAACTGCCGGGAGATCACATCGAAGTAGATGGGCAATAACAGGAAGACGCTAGACGCCACCGACATCTTAACGCCGGCATACAGACTAAAGCCCCCTCTGGATGTAGACAATACCCACTCTCCTCAGCCAAAACGACCATGACCTCTAGTTAAGTTTATTCATGATCTCGCAAAAAAACCTATTAAACAGGTAAGTTACCGCCAGCGAGCGCAAAAGCCCAGCCAATATTCGCGTCAAAGGAGGAGAATGTGAGGGCGCGCGCCGACTACACCGCCTGACCGACGGCGACGCCCGATGCCCAGGCCCACTGGAAGTTGAAGCCGCCGAGCCAGCCGCTGACATCCATCACCTCACCGGCGAAGTAGAGTCCGGGCACCTTCTTGCTCTGCATATCCTTGGAAGAGAGTTCATTGGTGTCCACGCCACCCAGGGTCACCTCGGCGGTGCGATAGCCTTCGGTGCCATTCATCAGCAACTGCCAGTTATGGAGATTGTCCACAACCTGATCGCGCTGAGCATGCACCAGCTGATTGAGGGCCATGTTGAGCAGCGCCTCGTCGAATAACACCTCAACCAGACGTTTAGGCAGCCACTGCGACAGGGTATTGCGCAGGCTCTGCTTAGGATGTTGCTCCTGGGCCTCACTCAATGCCTGGGCGGCGTCGAGCTGGGGCAGCAAGTTGATAGAGATACTCTCGCCCGGCTGCCAGTAGTTGGAGATCTGCAAAATAGCAGGGCCCGACAGGCCTCTGTGGGTAAACAGGAGGGCCTCGCTAAACTGGGTGCCATCTTTGGCGGTAATGGTACTTGCCACTGCGATACCCGAAAGGGGCTCAAACTTCTGCTTCTGTTCACTATGCCAGGTAAAGGGCACCAGGCCCGCGTGAGTCGGCAACACCTTGAGACCAAACTGCTCGGCGATCTGATAGCCGAAAGGCGAGGCCCCAAGCTTGGGCATGGAAAGTCCACCGGTTGCCACCACCAGCGACTCACAGCGGTATTCGCCCTTGCTGGTCTCCAGCCTGAAAAGGCCGTCATCCTGCTTGCTGATAGCGAGAATATCGGTTCTGAGCTGCACCTGAGCGCCCGCCCATTCGCACTCGGTCAGCAGCATGGTGACAATCTCTTTGGCCGAGTCGTTACAGAACAGCTGGCCATGATCTCGCTGGTGATACTCGATGCCGTGCCGCTCGACCAGCTCGATAAAATCCTGAGACGAGTAGCGCGCCAGGGCCGACTTGACGAAGTGGGGATTAGCACAGATAAAGTTAGCCGGCTCCACTTTTTGATTGGTGAAGTTACAACGGCCACCGCCACTGATTAAGATCTTGCGTCCCGCCTGTTTGCCGTTATCTAACACCAGAACGTCTCGGCCGCGATAGCCCGCTGTCGCCGCGCACATGAGGCCCGCCGCACCCGCACCGATAATGATCACGTCATGATGTTTCACTTAACTACCGCCTCAAACAAATTAATAGCAACCGAACGCAGCCCCACATAAAGGGACAAGCCAAAATGTCTGGAACATTTTTTGGCCGTGTTAAATCCCCTCTTTCACCCTCTATGGTGATCGGGGATAAGTATCTGACCCCCACGGATGGGGGAAATGCCAAAAAATGTCTGGAACATTTTTGGCCGCGTATTAAAAAGGGCGCTATTTTAGCACCCTTTGTTATTTTTAGCATGAGTCGCCGATGGCCACTATTCGCTGTCAGTCGTCTCCGACTTTTTCTCTCTTGCCAACAAGGCCTTAGCCGCCTCATGTGGCGTGCCGCCCTGGTAGAGCACCTTATACACCTGCTCGGTGATCGGCATCTCAACACCCAGACGCTTAGCCAGGGTATAGACCTCTTTGGTGTTACGGTAACCTTCGACCACCTGGCCAATCTCGGCCTGAGCAGTATCGACATCCTTACCCTGACCCAGTGCCAAACCGAATCGACGGTTACGGGACTGGTTATCAGTACAGGTCAACACCAGGTCACCCAGACCCGCCATGCCCATAAAGGTAGAAGGTTGAGCGCCGATGGCCTCGCCAAGGCGAGACAACTCCACCAAGCCACGGGTGATCAATGCGGTACGGGCATTCGCACCAAAGCCGATGCCATCTGACATGCCCGCGCTGATGGCGATAACGTTCTTCACCGCGCCGCCAAGTTGCAGACCGATAAAGTCGTCGTTGGCGTAGACACGCAGGCGTTTCGGGCTATGCAGTAACTCCACCAAGTCATTGGTGAAGGTCTCGTCGGTACCGGCAACCGAGATAGCGGTGGGCAAGCCTGCCGCCAGCTCTTTGGCAAAGGTTGGACCCGACAATACCGCCAGCGGATACTCGTCACCTAAAATCTCGCGCGCCACTTCCTGTAACAGACGACCGGTTTCTGGCTCCAACCCCTTGGTCGCCCAGACGATGCGGGCATCTTTGCGCAGCAGCGGTTTCGCCTGCTTAAGCACCAGACCAAACACATGGCTAGGCACCACGACCAACACATTGTTGGAGGCGGCTAACGAGGTAGCAAGGTCGGCTTCGGGGATAAGAAGATCCGGCAGCGGGATACCGGGCAGAAACGCCTCATTGGATCGATCACGCTTGAGGTTCTCGATATGTTCAGGCTCATGGCCCCAAATAAGGGTTTTGTGTCCGTTACTGGCTAAAGAAATAGCAAGGGCGGTGCCATAAGAGCCCGCCCCCAGTACCGTTATATCGGCAGTGTTGTTCATGCGTAATTAAGCGTTCGCTTCTGCTGCTTCACCGGCAGCTTCTGCCTGCGCCTGACGCTGTTGCACGTATTGAGCAAACAGGGCGTCAAAGTTAACTGGCGCTAGGTTCAGTTGTGGGAAAGTACCACGGGCAACCAGGCTACCAACCGCTTCACGAGCGTATGGGAAAAGTACGTTCGGGCAGTATGCACCCAGTGAGTGAGCCAGCTGCTGATCAGTCAGACCAGAGATAGCGAAGATACCCGCTTGTTGAACTTCACATAGGAAAGCGGTTTCTTCACCGTTTTTAGCCGTAACAGTCAGTGACAGAACAACTTCATATACGTCGTCGGCCAGCTTAGCGCTGCGAGTGTCAAGGTCTAGCTTAACTTCTGGGTTCCACTCTTTCTGGAAAACAGCTGGGCTGTTTGGCGTTTCGAAAGAGATATCTTTAGTGTAAACACGTTGAATGTTGAACTGTGGACCCTGTTGTTCGTTATTTACTGCTTCAGCCATAATTTCCTACCTAATCAATTTTGTTCGATTCGTTCCGTATGGAGAATCATCTTCAGGGCCTTTGTTACTCGAGTCCTAATCTAGACCTCAGCCACCATCCCGATTTTAGTATTTCCTTAAATCCCACCAGATGGGCGATTTAAGCCATTTTTTATAAGAGATGACACTCTAATCAAAGATGCTTAATAAAAGCAAACTTTGTGTGGGTTATCTTTTGGTTTTGGCAACGGGTAAGTTATTTTGTTGCCATTCGCTCATCCCACCCTTGAGGTTATAGACAGTTTCGAAACCTGCTTTAACCATCAACTGAGCCGCTTGCGACGAGGTCATCCCTGCATTGCATACCATTATAATGGGACTGGCTTTAAACTTTTCAAGGGCAGATGTCTTATTATTTTTAATTTCTGCTAAAGGCATGTTAATCGCGTCGACGATATGGCCTTTCTTAAACTCTTCCTTAGAGCGCACATCGACCACCTTGGCGTCTTGCTTGTTAATTAACAAGGTCGCCTGCTGATGATCTACAGTTTTCACTTTCGAGATACTAGACTTAAAAACGCTCACAATAAGCGCAGCAAACAAGCCCACCCAGGCGAGACTCAACATAGGGTTGGCTTTAAAAAATTCGATATATTCTTGCATAGTTTTCGGCCTACTTCTGTGGCTTGAGAGACTGTTCGGGCTGAGAGTATAACCGATTGTCCCTGCAGATTGCAGCATGTAGTTCACCTCTGGCAGGGCGCCGAGATTGAGAGATCCCTAAAATTGTGACGGGCTCGATGAGGGCTATCGGTGTAAATCACTTTTTGATCGCCCCTGTACGTAGTAATATTTATCCAATTTCAGAATTCTAGTTTTCTTTTTAACGTTAATAGGTACCACCATGACGACACGCAAACGCCCATTGGCACTGCTGATCCTCGATGGCTGGGGTTACCGTGAAAATACCCACATGAACGCGGTATATCACGCCAACACACCAGTACTCGATCGCCTCAACAAAGAATACCCCAACAGCCTGATCTCAGGCTCGGGCCTGGATGTCGGCCTGCCCGACGGCCAGATGGGTAACTCGGAAGTTGGCCACATCAACATCGGTTCTGGCCGCGTGGTCTACCAGGAGCTGACCCGTATCGGTAAGTCGATTGCAGATGGCGAGTTCGACACTAACCCAGCCTTTGTCGACGCGGTCGATAAGGCGATCGCCGCAGACGGCGCCGTACACATCATGGGGCTGCTGTCACCCGGTGGCGTACACAGCCATGAAAGTCACATCCAGGCCATGTGTAAGATGGCGGTAGCGCGCGGCGCCAAGCAGGTTTACCTGCACGCCTTCCTCGATGGCCGTGACACGCCGCCAAGAAGCGCCAAGGGCAGCCTGCAGGTCTTCAACGAGCTGTTCGCCGAACTAGGCACTGGCCGCATCGCATCCCTCATTGGTCGCTACTACGCCATGGACAGAGACAACCGTTGGGATCGCGTCTCACAAGCCTATGAGCTGATCACCCAGGGCAAGGCGCTGCACCAGTATCAAGACGCCGTTGAGGCGCTCGACGCCGCCTATGGCCGCGATGAAAACGACGAGTTCGTTGCCAGCTCGGCCATCACAGACGCCGACGGTAAGATTGCGACCCTCAATGACGACGACGCGCTGATCTTCATGAACTTCCGCGCCGACCGTGCCCGTCAGATCACCCGCAGCTTCGTCGACCCAGGGTTCGATGGCTTCGAGCGAGCGGTAACCCCTAAGATCAACTTCGTCATGCTGACCGAATACGCCGCCGACATTAAGGCACCTGTCGCCTATCCATCGGTAGATCTAGTCAACACCTTAGGCGAAGTGCTGCAAAACAGCGGCAAGACGCAGCTACGTATCTCGGAAACCGAGAAATACGCTCACGTCACCTTCTTCTTCAACGGCGGTAAAGAGGAGCCATTCGAGGGCGAAGACAGGATCCTTATCCAGTCGCCTAAGGTCGCCACCTACGACCTACAGCCAGAGATGAGCTCGACCGAACTGACCGACAAACTGGTAGAAGCGATCGAGTCGACCCAATATGACGTGATCATCTGTAACTACCCTAACGGTGACATGGTGGGTCATACCGGCAACTTCGATGCCGCCGTCAAGGCCTGTGAGGCGGTCGATGCCTGTATCGGTCGTGTGGTCGAGGCGCTGGCCAAGGTAGATGGTGAGTGTTTGATCACCGCCGACCATGGTAACGCCGAGCAGATGACCGACGAGCAAACTGGCCAGGCGCATACCGCCCACACCAGCGAACTCGTGCCCCTCATCTATGTGGGACGCAAGGGTGAGATCGCACCGAACGGAAGATTAAGTGATTTAGCGCCAACCATGTTAACCTTGATGGGACAAACCGTGCCATCAGAGATGACAGGGCACTCAATCATTACCCTAAGCGAGTAACGACTCTTTGCTTAAACGTTCCGGTTTCTATAAAGCCAGCATACTTGCTGGCTTTATCATGCTCTCTTGTACTGCGCAGGCATCCGACCTGAAGCAGCGTCAATCCGAGCTTGAAGCCATTCAGAAACAGATAAGCAACCAGCAGTCGGCCCTCAAGGACACCAGTCGCCAACACGAGAAGCTGATTTCTCTGCTGAAAAAAGATGAGCAGGCGATCGCCGCAGCGGCAAAGAAGGTGACCAATACCAGGGCGTCACTGGCACAAACCGACAAAAAACTGGCCGAGCTAGATGGCCGCAAGGCAGAGCTTGATACCCTCAAGCAGAAGCAGCAGAAGACACTGTCCAACCAGCTAGCCAGCGCCTATCTGGCAGGCAACCACGATTACACTAAGATGCTGCTCAATCAGCAGAGTCCGGCCACCATAGAACGCCTCCTCGCCTACTATCAATTTCTCAACAAGGCGAGAATGGACGCCATCAAGCAGCTGCAACAGACGATGACCGAACTGACGGCCGTCGAGTCTGAGCAGAAGGCCCAGCAAACCAAGCTCAACGAGCTGATCCTCAACCAGGAACAGCAGGCCAAGGCCCTCACCCAAGAACAACATCAGCGTCAGCAGACCCTGAAACAGATAGAGCGAACCCTCAATTCACACGGCGCCAAGCTGGAACAACTGCAGATAGAGGAAGCCAGCTTGAAGCGGGTGGTTGAACAGGCGCTGAGGGCCATGAAAGATAACCCCAGCATGGAAGGCCTCTCCAGCCGCCAGAAGCTTAGCTGGCCGACCAAGGGCCGTATCCGCGCAGGGTTTGGCAGCCTACGTTCGGGCGAAGTGAAATGGAAGGGTGTGATGATGGCCGCCCCAGAGGGGCAATCGATCAACGCCATCGCCTCGGGCAAGGTGATCTATGCCGACTGGCTCAGGGGTTTCGGTATGGTGATGGTAGTCGATCACGGCAAGGGCTACATGAGCCTCTATGGCCACGCCCAGACCCTGCTAAAGGATGCCGGCGACAGCGTTAAGAAGGGTGAGACCATCGCCCTGGTCGGACGCTCGGGTGGACAGACAGAACCTGGCCTATACTTTGAGGTAAGGCATAAGGGGCAAGCGGTCGATCCTGCGAGATACTGTAGACGATAACGCGACAACGACCCCGAGTAATGGGGAGGTCGTCCATGTCTCAAATGATCCGCTATTTCACCTGTGTCGCCCTAGGGCTGACCCTAGGCCTCTCTATCACCTTGTTTGGCCACGAGAATGCCAAGGAATACCAGCCCAAGGTCAACTACCCACTCCTCATCGACATCATCAGCACGGTAGAGACCTACTACGTAGACAAGATCTCTCAGGAAGATCTGATCCAGGCCGCCATTGAGGGGGTATTCAGCAAGCTAGACCCCTATTCAAACTTCCTCGACAGCCAGGCCTTCTCCGACATCAAGGATGCCAACAAGGGCGAATACTTCGGTTTCGGCATAGAGATAGCCACAGAGCAGAACCAGGTCACCATCATCAGCCCCTTTCCCCATTCGCCAGCCGCCAACGCGGGCATTCAGCCCGGAGATCGCATCGTCAAAGTCAACAATGAAACGGTAACAGCCAAGCAGCTCGACAATGTGCTGGAGGAGATCAAATTCCATAGCAAGCATAATCTGGCCATCAACCTGTCGCTGAGCCGCGCCAACTCGGAAGCCCTGTTCGACGTGACACTCACCCCTAGCCTTATCGACGTCAACTCGGTAGAGGGTGAGCTGCTCGACAATGGCATAGGCTACATCAGGCTCTCCAGTTTTCAGGATGATTCCACGGAAGATCTCATTAAACTGCTGACCCAATGGCAAAATGAGCCCATGACAGGCCTGATCCTGGATCTGCGTAACAACCCTGGCGGCCTGCTGGATCAGGCGATCAAGATTGCCGACATCTTCCTCGCCAAGGGGCGTATCGTCTCTACACGGGGTCGCTTCTTCGACGCCAACTCAGACTACTTCGCCTCACCACAGACCATGTTCTCAAAGCTGCCGCTTACCGTGCTAATCAACAAGGGCTCGGCCTCGGCCTCTGAGGTGTTGGCGGCGGCGCTTCAAGAAAACAAGCGCGCCACACTGATCGGCGAAAAGAGCTTCGGTAAGGGCACGGTGCAGAGCCTGATCCCCACTCTTATCGAGGGCAATGCCATCAAGCTGACCATAGCCCACTACACCACACCCAAAGGCAGGGACATACACTCCATCGGCATAGAGCCGGATATAAATATCCCGGGCGAGACTATGACTGCCGGACAAAGTATGCCTATAATCGATGAGCAAACACCCCATGAGGAGAGCGCCCACGATAGGGTTATCGAATCGGCGATCTCATGGATAAAAACAAATAGTTAGTGAATAACCAAAACAGTGCGCTTATTACTCTTATTAGCTGTCTTATTTACCACACCACGCTGCTTCGCCGCCCAGGTCTCCATCATCATTGACGACATAGGTTATCGTCAGACTGACGAGGCGGTGTTGGCATTGCCAAGCGACATCACCCTCTCCGTATTGCCTCATACCCCTCTGGGCGAAAGGCTTGCCGCCATCGCCCACGACAAGGGCCACGAGATCATGCTACACCTGCCCATGCAGGCATTAAATGGCAAGGAGATGGGCCCAGGCGGATTGACCAATCAGATGAGCGAACAGGCTCTCAAGCAGGCGGTCGATGACGCCTTTAAGAGTGTCCCCTACGCCAAAGGTGTCAACAACCATATGGGGAGTCTGCTCACACAACTAGACGCTCCCATGACCTGGCTAATGGAGAGCCTGAAGCAACAAGACAACTACTTTGTCGACAGCATGACCACCAGATACAGCAAGGCCAGCGACGCAGCCAACAGGCTGGGGATTCCGCTATTGAGAAGACAACTCTTTCTGGACAACGATGTGTCGCCGCAAGGACTTGAGAGACAATTTAACCAGCTGATCCAGCGGGCGAACAAAGAGGGGCAACTCATAGTGATCGCCCACCCCTATCCGGAGACCATCAGCTTCTTAAAGGCGAATCTGTCCAGACTCTCGGATGAAGGAATCGCCGTGGTGAATACATCCAGGCTCTTGCCCTATCGCCTCGCACAGAAGGAACCCGCGACCAGCGACAAGGCGCATTTAAGATAGGCGAACTTAAGAAAGGCTAAGTTAAAGCTCTAAGACTGGGATGGTAAGATCCGGTAGCAAAGCTCTTAACTCGTCACGGTTACTGACGACATCGGCCAATGAGTATTTGTCTAGCACGGCCAGATAAGCGTCTACCGCCTCGGCGAGCACGCCCTTGAGCTGACAGGCTGGCGAGAAACGGCAATAGGGCTTGCTGCAATCGATAGGCGACAGCGAATTTTCCAGCGTACGCACCAGGACACCGATATTGATCTGATCCGCCGGCTTACCTAGCTTAAAACCACCTGCCTTACCGCGTACCGTCTGCAGATAACCTTCCTTACCAAGATGGTGCACTATCTTAGACACATGGTTAGCCGACAGATCG
This sequence comes from Shewanella halotolerans, assembly GCF_019457535.1. Classification (NCBI taxonomy): domain Bacteria; kingdom Pseudomonadati; phylum Pseudomonadota; class Gammaproteobacteria; order Alteromonadales; family Shewanellaceae; genus Shewanella; species Shewanella halotolerans. The sequence goes on from NZ_CP080417.1 coordinate 4,618,917, forward strand.
AACACCTCGGTGATCTCGGCGATTCTAAACAGGGTTTCTCTCTCTGGCGATAAGGCCAGGTACATTAACGTACGAATACCAAAATCTGTATAACGAGTTAACTGCATAACCTACCTTCTAAGACTGGGTCGCCGCTTCTAAAGATGTAATCAACCAAAGTGCCTCTTCTGCCGTCGAACCACAGACTTCAGGTTCGGCGATGAAACGATCACACAGCGCCGGGCGCTCAGGGTGACCGAATATCTTGCAAAGATTCTGCTCATCTAGCTGGATGCAACGCTCCCCGGCAGGCTTGCCATTGGGCATGCCAGGGATAGGGCTGGTGATAGACGGCGCTATACAACAAGCACCACATCCTAGACGACAATTCATACGGCATTATACCTATATTTGCGTAGCTTGTTAGTCATTAAGATCACAGCATTATTCTGAGATTTCATAAAGCTTGGCCCCACCTAATAGTAAAAGAGATAAAAACGCTAAAGTTCTATAGGGAATTCCATACAGATAATGACGTTATCGCTAGAAGTAAGATAACATCTCAATTCCGTCTATCTAGCGAACTTAAGTGTTTTAACTCATTCACCTTATGCCATCGCCTTGTCTTCAGGACTATCTAAACTGTGCAGTTTATCTGCCCTCACGTGGGCGCTTTGTAGCGCCAAGCAGCTAAGCTACGATCCGGGGCAAGACACATGAATGTGTCGAATGCCATAAACGCAGGATGCAGTTTATGGCCAAGCTCAGCGGTGGACGACCGCCATGAATGGCGGAAGTGTCGATATAGAAGGAGCATTTATCGACCGACATCGGAAGTAGGCGCCTGTCATGGCCTGCTTCAACCCAGACATCAGAACTAACTCCGTCAATCTCACATGGGGGCTCCAGACATCCGCTTATCAAGCGCAGCTTGATGGATGACTGGAGCGCGAAGCAGCTAGGCTGCGAGCTGAGGGGGCTGACCACCATGGATGGCGGAAATGCAGTTTAATGAGTGGAGCACTTAACTGCCACCCACGAAGTGGCTGTGGGCTGCGTGTGAAGCAACACTTTCGCGCGACCTACATGGATGTAGGAAGTGCCATAAATTGCTGGGAGCAATTTAGGCGCCTGTCATGGCCAGCTCCGCTAAAGCTTCGCGCTCATAAGCACATCGCTATCGCGATATTCGCCCTACTTCACATGGAAATGCACCTCACTACGTTCGGGCTCTTTATATTCCCCATGTTCGAGTTGATATTTCAAAGGCTGTTAAACGAAAAAATCCCCAACACTAGGTGCTGGGGATTTATCGACTCTCTTTCGAGAATAAATAGGCGCCTGGAAATGACCTACTCTCACATGGGGAGACCCCACACTACCATCGGCGCGATTGCGTTTCACTTCTGAGTTCGGGATGGGATCAGGTGGGACCACAATGCTATGGTTTCCAGACAAATTTGGAAATTCGGAAAGCTGTACTCTTTATTTAAGAGTCAATTTGAGTTCGGACTTCAATCAAGTACTTTTGTATTCTTTTGATTTTCGTAAACCATTACTTACTTTGCAGTAAAACCCTTTTGGGTTGTATGGTTAAGCCTCACGAGTCATTAGTACAGGTTAGCTCAACGCCTCACAACGCTTACACACCCTGCCTATCAACGTCCTAGTCTCGGACGGCTCTTTAGAGACCTTAAAGGTCTAGGGATGACTCATCTTAGGGCTCGCTTCCCGCTTAGATGCTTTCAGCGGTTATCGATTCCGAACGTAGCTACCGGGCAATGCCATTGGCATGACAACCCGAACACCAGCGGTTCGTCCACTCCGGTCCTCTCGTACTAGGAGCAGCTCCCTTCAATCATCCAACGCCCACGGCAGATAGGGACCGAACTGTCTCACGACGTTCTGAACCCAGCTCGCGTACCACTTTAAATGGCGAACAGCCATACCCTTGGGACCGACTTCAGCCCCAGGATGTGATGAGCCGACATCGAGGTGCCAAACACCGCCGTCGATATGAACTCTTGGGCGGTATCAGCCTGTTATCCCCGGAGTACCTTTTATCCGTTGAGCGATGGCCCTTCCATTCAGAACCACCGGATCACTATGACCTGCTTTCGCACCTGCTCGACGTGTATGTCTCGCAGTTAAGCTGGCTTATGCCATTGCACTAACCGTACGATGTCCGACCGTACTTAGCCAACCTTCGTGCTCCTCCGTTACTCTTTGGGAGGAGACCGCCCCAGTCAAACTACCCACCAGGCACTGTCCTCAACCCCGATTCAGGGGCCAGAGTTAGAACATCAACACTACAAGGGTGGTATTTCAAGGATGACTCCACGAGAACTGGCGTTCCCGCTTCAAAGTCTCCCACCTATCCTACACATGTAGGGTCAATGTTCAGTGCCAAGCTATAGTAAAGGTTCACGGGGTCTTTCCGTCTAGCCGCGGGTATACGGCATCTTCACCGCAATTTCAACTTCACTGAGTCTCGGCTGGAGACAGCGTGGCCATCATTACGCCATTCGTGCAGGTCGGAACTTACCCGACAAGGAATTTCGCTACCTTAGGACCGTTATAGTTACGGCCGCCGTTTACCGGGGCTTCGATCATGAGCTTCTCCGAAGATAACCCAATCAATTAACCTTCCGGCACCGGGCAGGCGTCACACCGTATACTTCCTCTTGCGAGTTTGCACAGTGCTGTGTTTTTGATAAACAGTTGCAGCCACCTGGTATCTGCGACTCCCGTCAGCTTAGAGAGCAAGTCTCATCACCAACAGGAGCGTACCTTCTCCCGAAGTTACGGTACCATTTTGCCTAGTTCCTTCAGCCGAGTTCTCTCAAGCGCCTTGGTATTCTCTACCCGACCACCTGTGTCGGTTTGGGGTACGATTCCTACTAACCTGAAGCTTAGAAGATTTTCCTGGAAGCATGGCATCAACTACTTCATCACCGTAGTGACTCGTCATCAACTCTCAGTATTAGGTACCCGGATTTGCCTAAGTACCCTACCTACAGCCTTAAACGCGGACAACCAACGCCGCGCTAGCCTAGCCTTCTCCGTCTCTCCATCGCAGTTAGCAGAAGTACGGGAATATTAACCCGTTTCCCATCGACTACGCCTTTCGGCCTCGCCTTAGGGGTCGACTCACCCTGCCCCGATTAACGTTGGACAGGAACCCTTGGTCTTTCGGCGAGGAGGTTTTTCACCCCCTTTATCGTTACTCATGTCAGCATTCGCACTTCTGATACCTCCAGCGTGGGTTACCCCTTCACCTTCAACGGCTTACAGAACGCTCCTCTACCGCACTAGCGCAAGCGCTAGTACCCATAGCTTCGGTGTATTGCTTAGCCCCGTTATATCTTCCGCGCAGGCCGACTCGACTAGTGAGCTATTACGCTTTCTTTAAATGATGGCTGCTTCTAAGCCAACATCCTAGCTGTCTAAGCCTTCCCACATCGTTTCCCACTTAGCAATAACTTTGGGACCTTAGCTGATGGTCTGGGTTGTTTCCCTTTTCACGACGGACGTTAGCACCCGCCGTGTGTCTCCCGAGTAGTACTCATTGGTATTCGGAGTTTGCAAAGGGTTGGTAAGTCGGGATGACCCCCTAGCCTTAACAGTGCTCTACCCCCAATGGTATTCGCTCGAGGCGCTACCTAAATAGCTTTCGAGGAGAACCAGATATCTCCCGGTTTGATTGGCCTTTCACCCCCAGCCACAAGTCATCACCGCATTTTTCAACATACGTGTGTTCGGTCCTCCAGTTGATGTTACTCAACCTTCAACCTGCCCATGGCTAGATCACCGGGTTTCGGGTCTACACCTTGCAACTAAACGCGCAGTTAACACTCGGTTTCCCTACGGCTCCGCTATTCGCTTAACCTCGCTACAAAATGTAAGTCGCTGACCCATTATACAAAAGGTACGCAGTCACGGTCTCAAGAACCGCTCCCACTGCTTGTACGTATACGGTTTCAGGTTCTATTTCACTCCCCTCACAGGGGTTCTTTTCGCCTTTCCCTCACGGTACTGGTTCACTATCGGTCAGTCAGGAGTATTTAGCCTTGGAGGATGGTCCCCCCATATTCGAACAAGATATCACGTGTCCCGTCCTACTCGTTTTCACCTAAAGTTAGTTTTCATGTACGGGGCTATCACCCTGTATCGCTGTGCTTTCCAACACATTCCACTAACACCCTCTAGGCTTAAGGGCTAATCCCCGTTCGCTCGCCGCTACTAGGGGAATCTCGGTTGATTTCTTTTCCTAAGGGTACTTAGATGTTTCAGTTCCCCTCGTTCGCCTCATTAAGCTATGTATTCACTTAATGATGACACCTTATGGTGCCGGGTTTCCCCATTCGGACATCGTTAGCTCAAATGCTTGTTACTAGCTCGCCAACGCTTTTCGCAAGTTACTACGTCCTTCATCGCCTCTGACTGCCAAGGCATCCACCGTATACGCTTAGTCACTTAACCATACAACCCAAATGAGTTTCATCTGAGTCGCATCGCAACTAACGGTTTCTACTTTCGCCAAAAGAATACTCAAGTCACTTGATTAAAGTGTGTTTTGAGAACTCAATTATTTTTCGCGCTAATGCTACAAACAGCGATAAATCGCCATCCCTTTCACATTAACACTATCAGCTTTCCAAATTTTTAAAGAACAAGCATCGTCGCTCGGACGTGCCACTCGCTCTAACAAGAACAAGTTATCTGTGTGAACACTCAACAAATATCAATTCAATCGTATAGGTAAGGAGGTGATCCAGCCCCAGGTTCCCCTAGGGCTACCTTGTTACGACTTCACCCCAGTCATGAACCACACCGTGGTAAACGCCCTCCCGAAGGTTAAGCTATCTACTTCTGGTGCAGCCCACTCCCATGGTGTGACGGGCGGTGTGTACAAGGCCCGGGAACGTATTCACCGTGGCATTCTGATCCACGATTACTAGCGATTCCGACTTCATGGAGTCGAGTTGCAGACTCCAATCCGGACTACGACCGGCTTTGTGAGATTAGCTCCACCTCGCGGCTTCGCAACCCTCTGTACCGACCATTGTAGCACGTGTGTAGCCCTACTCGTAAGGGCCATGATGACTTGACGTCGTCCCCACCTTCCTCCGGTTTATCACCGGCAGTCTCCCTAAAGTTCCCGGCATTACCCGCTGGCAAGTAAGGATAAGGGTTGCGCTCGTTGCGGGACTTAACCCAACATTTCACAACACGAGCTGACGACAGCCATGCAGCACCTGTCTCAGAGTTCCCGAAGGCACCAATCCATCTCTGGAAAGTTCTCTGGATGTCAAGAGTAGGTAAGGTTCTTCGCGTTGCATCGAATTAAACCACATGCTCCACCGCTTGTGCGGGCCCCCGTCAATTCATTTGAGTTTTAACCTTGCGGCCGTACTCCCCAGGCGGTCTACTTAATGCGTTAGCTTGAGAACCCAGTGTTCAAGACACCAAATTCCGAGTAGACATCGTTTACGGCGTGGACTACCAGGGTATCTAATCCTGTTTGCTCCCCACGCTTTCGTACCTGAGCGTCAGTCTTTGTCCAGGGGGCCGCCTTCGCCACCGGTATTCCTTCAGATCTCTACGCATTTCACCGCTACACCTGAAATTCTACCCCCCTCTACAAGACTCTAGTTGACCAGTTCGAAATGCAGTTCCCAGGTTAAGCCCGGGGCTTTCACATCTCGCTTAATCAACCGCCTGCGTACGCTTTACGCCCAGTAATTCCGATTAACGCTTGCACCCCTCGTATTACCGCGGCTGCTGGCACGAAGTTAGCCGGTGCTTCTTCTGCGAGTAACGTCACAGCTAACGGGTATTAACCGTTAACCTTTCCTCCTCGCTGAAAGTGCTTTACAACCCGAAGGCCTTCTTCACACACGCGGCATGGCTGCATCAGGCTTGCGCCCATTGTGCAATATTCCCCACTGCTGCCTCCCGTAGGAGTCTGGGCCGTGTCTCAGTCCCAGTGTGGCTGATCATCCTCTCAGAACAGCTAGGGATCGTCGCCTAGGTGAGCCATTACCTCACCTACTAGCTAATCCCACCTAGGTACATCCAATCGCAGAAGGTCCGAAGAGCCCCTCTTTTCCCCCGTAGGGCGTATGCGGTATTAGCAGTCGTTTCCAACTGTTATCCCCCTCGACTGGGCAGTTCCCTAGGCATTACTCACCCGTCCGCCGCTCGTCATCTTCAAAAGCAAGCTTTTGAAATGTTACCGCTCGACTTGCATGTGTTAGGCCTGCCGCCAGCGTTCAATCTGAGCCATGATCAAACTCTTCAATTAAAAGTTTTTTTGTTTGGCTTTCGCCAAACGACTCAATGAATTCTGATTCATATAAATGACTCGGAAGAATCATCTACATGTTTGTACATATTGCTATGAACACTCATCGTTGCATTGAGATTTAAATCGTTTTCGATTAACTCAATACCTGTGAGTGTCCACACAGATTTCTTGTTTTATCTTGTTAAAGAGCATTGCATCGTATGTTGATGCCGCCGTTGGCGCCGGGCCGTTGGCTTAGGGATGCGTATTCTACACTTCCCGATGTTGGCGTCAAGGGTTAATTTTAAGAAGTTTTTCAAGCGTCGATTCTTTAACCAGAAGGCGACATTTGAAAGCCTTAAACCACTCTCTGCCCGACTCAACTCATTGCGTTTAACCGCGACTGGAATCGAGTCACTGACCAGGCTGAACCCCTCTGTTTATCTGGCTTTCACCAGTTGAAGAAGTTGCTGCGCCGTATCAGTGGATGCGCATTATAGGGAGACGATTCTTTTACGCAAGGGCTTTTTGAAAGAAAATGACACTTTGAAGACTAAGCGGGCAATAATCAGACATTACGTACAAAAAAGGGGCTAAAAAGCCCCTTTTTCCTATCTTTCGCTACCTTTTACTATCTTTTACTACTAGTGAGTAATAGTCGCAGCCAGGTTATTGGCTAAAGAAGCGTGACTCTTGGGTCGCCTCGACTGTCTCACCGTCTAATACCGTGGTGACCTTGAAGTCGACTCTGGTCATGGCACGTGACAGTCCTACAGGATCCACGGCGACACTCACAGGCAGGGTCAACACCTCGCCTCCTTCGATAGTCACAGATTGCGGACCATACCACTGATAGTCAGGCAGACCGTCGACACTGAGTTGATACTCATGCTTGGCTTCCGTCTTATTGAGAATCTTCAGGGTAAAGGTGTTCTCGATTAGACCTTGATCATTTTCCCTAAAGAGCTGGTTACGGTCGCGAATGATATCGATACGTACAGGTGCTATGGTCACCGTCGCATAGATAAAGACCAAGATCATGAATGCCAACACGGCGCCATAACCCAGGAGCTTAGGTCGTAGTACCTTCTCTTTCACGCCTTCGAGTTTGTTTTCCGTGGTGTAGGCGATCAGGCCTTTGTCGTAACCCATGCGCTCCATAGTGGTATCACAGGCGTCGATACAAGAGCCACAGTTGATACACTCATATTGCAGACCATTACGAATATCGATACCGGTAGGACACACCTGCACACAGAGATCGCAGTCGATACAATCGCCCAGGCCAAGGGCCTTAGGATCCGCCTTTCGCGAACGGGGACCACGATCTTCACCACGCTTAGTGTCATAACCCACTATAAAGGTGTTCTTGTCGAACATAGCCGATTGGAAGCGGGCGTATGGGCACATGTGGATACACATGATCTCGCGCATCCAGCCGGCGTTACCATAGGTGGCCACGGTAAACAGGGTTACCCAGAAATAGATGGCGCCCGAGGCGCTGCCACTAAAGACGTCGGCATAGACTTCGGTAGTCGGTACGAAATAGGAGACGAAGGTCATGGCGGTGAGTAGCGACACCAACAACCAGGAGAGATGCTTGGCGGTCTTGCGCCAGACCTTATTAAAACTCCATGGCATCTGATCTAACTTCATCCGCTTATTACGGGCACCTTCAAATTTCTCTTCGAACCAGATGAAAATAAAGGTCCACACCGTCTGCGGGCAGGTATAACCACACCAGACACGGCCAAGATAAGTTGTCACAAAAAAGAGACCAAACGCGGCTATCATTAATAATGCAGCGAGTAAGGTAAGGTCTTGGGGCCAAATGGTTAGGCCGAAGATATGAAACTTCTGCTCACCCAGATTAAACCAGACGGCTTGTCTGTCTCCCCAGGGGATCCAGGGCAAGATAAGGAAAAAGAGCATAGCAACCCAGCCCAAGCGGCGACGTAGCTGAGTCCAAAATCCTTCTATTGCTCTAACATAAATACGATTGCGGGGATTAAAACGATCGGATTTATTCTCGTCCGGCTGATGAATTTTGATCCGCTCAGCCTTGGAATAATCCTTTTTATTTGATTCTGCGTTCATATTTAACAGCCTTACAGCTTTAATATTCCATGAAAACTGGCTTATTATACATTTCTAATACTGATTGTTCACCATGGTTGGATAAATAATGAGAGGCTGGATTATTTTAGGTGCAGGGATAGGATTACTCTATTATCTAGCGACCGAGACAGACAAACTCGATGAGCCCATCGCGCAAACGGATGCCCTGATGAAGCGTATCGAACGTAAACTCGACTCGATGACGGGAACCAAGATCATTCGCGTCGACAAAAACATCGCGATGTTTAAGACGCAAATCGCCGAGCGACTGACTCGAAAAGAGTTAGCGGCACTGGACAATATTCTCGAATCGAAAGAGTCGGTGCTCGAGTTTACCGAGAAATATTGCGGCAATAGTAGCAATCGCTTTGACGAGCTGAGCAAAGATAACCAGCAATTTATCTGCGACAAGCTCAGATAATCCCTCACAGGCAACAGAAAGCTTTGCCCAGCGCACGGTTTTCTGCAGCCTAATTGATCTCTATTCATAATGAGCCTAGCCTTGGCTCATCATCTCGATGCGACACACATAGGGTTACGAACATGACAGACAAGGTTTCCGATATCTTTGATCCCTCCTTATGGGATCGAGTGCCAGGATTTGATTTCGAAGATATTACCTACCATAGGGCGAAGGATCAGGGCACGGTACGTATCGCCATAGATCGTCCAGATTGCCTCAACTCATTTCGCCCTAAGACGGTCGATGAACTCTATATCGCCCTGGATCATGCCCGCCAATGGTCTGATGTAGGTTGTGTACTCCTGACCGGCAACGGCCCGTCGGCCAAGGGACAATGGTCCTTCAGTGCCGGTGGCGATCAGCGTATTCGCGGCAAAGATGGCTACAAATATGAAGGCGAAGAGACAGATAGGCCCGACTTGGCACGCATGGGCCGCCTGCATATCTTAGAGGTGCAGCGCCTGATCCGTTTCATGCCTAAGGTGGTAATAGCGGTCGTGCCGGGCTGGGCGGTAGGCGGTGGTCATAGCCTGCATGTGGTCTGCGATCTTACCCTGGCCTCAAAAGAGCATGCGGTATTTAAACAAACCGACCCGGATGTAGGCAGCTTCGACTCGGGCTATGGCAGCGCCTACCTCGCCAAGATGATTGGCCAGAAGCGCGCCCGGGAAATTTTCTTCCTCGGTTTTAATTACAGCGCCGATGAGGCCTTCGACATGGGCATGGTCAATCGCGCCATCCCCCATGCTGAGTTGGAAACCGAGGCGCTGAGATGGGCCAAAGAGATCAACTCTAAGTCGCCTACGGCCATGCGTATGTTGAAGTACGGCTTTAACCTGCCGGACGATGGCTTGGTGGGTCAGCAACTGTTTGCCGGTGAGGCGACACGCCTGGCCTATGGTACCGACGAGGCGGTAGAAGGACGTGATGCCTTCCTGGAAAAACGGGATCAGGATTTCTCTAAGTTCCCTTGGCATTACTAGTCTCTACGTACCACTAAAATCACACCAGCCGCCCCAGAGTGCCAGTTAAGGTATCTGTCACTCTGGGCATTTTTCTCGACTCGCTCATCTTTATTAATCGTCTTACTGCATTAAGCCAATCGCACTCTCCGACTTTACAACTTAAATGATAATAATTATCATTTAACTAAATCTAAGAGGAGACGCATCATGGCTAAGACATTCACCTTTGCAGTACTACACTTCGGTGTCGCATTCGGAATCACCTACCTGTTAACCGGTAGCATAGTGATAGGTGGCGCCGTGGCACTCATAGAACCGGCGATCAACACTGTCGTGTTCTACTTCCACGATAAGGTGTGGCAACGCATAGAGAAGCGCTCCCAGCCGCTGTTAGCCTAATTCACAACTAATTACCGCCAACAGTAGCTTTTAACGCTTAAAAGCAGACCATGTTTAGATTAATAATTGAAAAATAACTAATTTAACAGACGATAATTTTAAACAAAATCAAATTATCTGTACCCTTTGTAGGCGACATCTGCTATAAGTCGGATTCGATATTTTGCCGTTATCAACTTACAAAGGATTGTTATGAAAGCTCTTCTTGCCGCAGCTTGCCTGCTCGTTACACCTCTCTCTTTCGCGTCGGATTACCATCACGCCCTATCGGTCGGTGCGGGGATAGGTTATACCAGTATTTCATCAGATGATCATGTCTCCGATAATATTCCACTTCACTATGATCTTGCCTATCGCTACCAATTTTCCTCCGAATGGGGCCTAGAAGTGGGCTACCAGGATGTATTTGTCAACAATATTATTATCATTGGTAATCAAATGGATGATGTCGACAGCTTCCGAGCGGCAGCCCTGTATACACTCCCCTTGTCTCAGCGAAACAGTCTGGTATTTAAACTGGGCGCCAACCAATATCGACTAAAATTTACTGATACCGACGACAACGGCCGCAAATATACAGATGATGGTACTGGCCTGCTGGCAGGACTAGGTTGGCGGATGGAGTTTGCGTCGGGCATGGATCTCGGTCTCACCTATCACTATCAAGCGATGGATTTACTCGATACCCATACCTTTACTTTCGCCCTCGGTTATCGATTCTAAATCACCCGATAAAAAATAGGGCAAACCTGACAATAGCGTTTGCCCTACTATTTATACTAAATCCCTCTATCAGACCTTATTCAACTCCTTTATTCACCCTTTTCATTCGACGACTATCACACCTTTGTACATCTGCATCTGGCAGTGGAATGCATACTCTCCGGGTGTCATGGCCGGAATATTAATAACCGTAGGCTTATCCAATGCCAGCTCCTCACTGATCTCCAGCGCTGGCAACTGTAGTATCGCCGAACAGGCTGACTTATCCTGCCTTAGAAAGGTAAGTGATGTCGCCTGCCCCGAGGGGATCTTGACACGCGACGGCGTATAGACCCCGTCTTTGACCACTATCTCTATGCCTTCTTGACTCACGGGCGCCTCGGGCGAGTAGAGCCAAAACCACCAGACGATAAAACCGATAAGGGCGAGACAGAACAGATTGATAAATAACATACCAGCCTCCTAATGCGCTTTGGCTTTAAACAGACGCAGACGATTGGCGTTGCTCACCACGGTTAGCGATGAGAAGGCCATGGCCGCACCGGCAATCACAGGGTTAAGCAGTAAGCCAAACATGGGGTAGAGGATGCCGGCGGCAATGGGAATACCCGCGGCGTTGTAGACGAAGGCGCCAAACAGATTCTGCTTGATATTTCTCAGCGTTGCCTTGCTGACCGCAATCGCATCGGCCAAGCCGTGCAAGGAGCCACGCATCAGGGTGATGTCGGCACTCTCAATAGCCACATCCGTACCTGTGCCTATGGCAAAGCCCACGTTAGCCAGTGCCAGCGCCGGGGCATCGTTGATACCATCTCCCGTCATGCCCACCACCTCACCATCTTTCTGCAACTCGGCGACCTTACTGGCCTTATCTTGGGGCATCACCTCTGCAAAAAACGTCTCTATGCCGACCTTAGCGGCCACCGCCTTGGCCGTGGCCTGATTATCTCCGGTTAACATCACCACCTTAATGCCATTGTGCTTGAGCCGTGCGATCGCCTCGGCCGAGTCAGGCTTGATAGGGTCTGCCACCGCTATGATGGCAATAAGCTCATTGTCTCTCGCCAGATACATGGGCGTCTTAGCCTCCGCCGCCAGCTGCTGCGCCTTGGCTTGATAAGCCTGAATATCCACCTCATAGTCCTGCATCAACGCCTGGTTACCAAACAGCAGCGACTGACCATTCAATTGAGCCTGTACGCCACGACCCGAAATGGCGGTAAATGCCTCGACATCCTCAAGCTCAATTTCACGACGAGTCGCCGACTCGACGATCGCCTCGGCCAGGGGATGCTCAGAGTGTCGCTCAATGCCGGCGGCCAGGGCTAGTACCTCACTCTCGCCAATGGAAGCAGCCTGAGTAACCACCACATCTGTGACCTGAGGTGAGCCCTGGGTAATAGTGCCCGTCTTATCCAGTACCATGACACTGATCTTAGAGGCAGTTTGTAGCGCCTCGCCGTTACGGATCAACACCCCAGACTCGGCAGCCTTGCCCACACCCACCATGACAGACATAGGCGTGGCCAGCCCCAGGGCACAGGGGCAGGCGATGATCAACACAGTCGTGGCCGAGACGATGGCAAACACCATGGAAGGTTCGGGGCCAAAGTTAAACCACACCATGGCGCTAACGATGGCGATGATCATGATGGCCGGTACGAAATAGCTGGCGATTACATCTGCAAGCCGACCGATAGGCAGCTTAGAGTTTTGCGCCCGCTTCACCATGGCGATAATTCTGGCCAGGGCAGTGTCTTTACCCACTCGGGTCGCGCTAAAGACGATGGAACCGGACTTGTTTAAGGTCCCCGTGACAACCTCGCTGTCGATCGCCTTCTCAACCGGCATAGGCTCGCCGGTCAACATAGACTCATCCACCATGGTGGCGCCCTCGATGACCACACCATCGACGGGGATCTTCTCGCCGGGGCGCACCCGAACCTTGTCACCTTGCAGCACCTGAGCAATGTCGATATCCAGCTCTTTACCATCGCGTATCACCCGTGCCGTCTTGGCCTGTAAGCCGATCAGACGCTTAATCGCCTCTGAGGTCTTGCCCCTGGCCTTGACCTCTAATGCCAATCCCAGGTTGATCAAACCTATGATCATCGCCGTGGCCTCAAAATAGACGTGGCGCGCCATCTCGGGCAGCAGGGTTGGAAAGGCGACCACCAGCATGGAATAGAGCCAGGCTGTGCCTGTACCTAAGGCGATAAGCGTGTCCATGTTGGCGTTGTGGTGCACAAAGGATTTCCACGCTCCCACATAGAAGTGTTTACCGGACAGGAGCATGATGCTCAGAGTCACCAAGCCCACCAGGCCCCAGGCTAGCTGCTCGGTCGTGGTCGTTACCGTCATCTCGCCGATAAACAGGCCGTAGATCATCAAGGGAATACCTACAGAAAGGGCGATAAAGGTATGGCGCAGCAGGCTGCGGTAATAGTCGAGATCCGCCTGCTCCTTCTCATCCATGGCATCATTACCCGCCTCGGCCTGCAGCTGGGTCGCGTTATAACCCGCCGCCTCGACAGCCGCAATCAGCTGCTGCGGCGTTGCCGAACCCGAGACATCGACGATGCGCTCGGCAAAGTTCATCTCGACCGAGTCGACACCGGGCACAGATTTTAATGCCTTCTCTATCTTACCGACGCAGCTGGCACAGCCAGCACCTATGATATTGAGTTGTACTCTGTTGGTGTCCATCTTCAATCCTCCAGGCTAGGCGTCATGCTTGATTCACGATTGGCTTCTATGTGGCTGCTTTCTGTATAAGTGCCTTCGATTAGATGACAGATCATGTTGCCGGTCGGCGCCTTATCCGGCTTATGGGACCAATCCGCTACCGCATTCGACAGCTTGCGTCTCAGCTTTACCATCTCTTCAAACTGCTTCTCTGTCTCCTCGAGCTTCAGCTGGATCATCTGCCGCACCAAGCCGCAAGCACTCTCGCCCTGATCCGTGCGCGAGAAGATCACCTTGATCTCATCGACGCTAAACCCCAGGTTTCTAGCGCTTAAGATAAACTGCATACGCGACTGATCCTTGTCGCTGTAGTCCTTGTAGCCGTTGACCGAAGACTTAGCCGGGCTCAGCAGGCCGATGCGGGTATAGAAGCGCACTGTATCGCCCGTGATATTAAGATTCTTTGCTAGTTGATTGACGCGCATATTCACTCCAACAAGACATTTTTTAAGCTCATGCCTTGACTATAAACCTGTGTGTTAGACACAGGTCAAGGAACTCAGAAAGAAAAAATCGAAAGCGTGATGAAAAAGCGACTGGCATAAAAAAAGCAGCCGTTAGAGAGGCTGCTTTTTCTGATATGGGGCTTAGTTTAAGAGCGCAAATTACTCTACCGTCACCGATTTTGCCAGGTTACGCGGCTGATCCACGTCGGTCCCCTTGATCAGGGCGACATGATAAGACAGCAGCTGCAACGGTATGGTGTAGATGAGCGGCGCCATGTAGTCGTCACAGTGTGGCACAGGGATCACCTTCATGGTGTCGTCTGACTCGAACTCGGCGTCCTTGTCGGCAAACACATACATCAGGCCACCACGGGCACGCACCTCTTCGACGTTCGACTTGAGCTTCTCCAGCAGTTCGTTGTTTGGCGCCACGACGATCACCGGCATATCGGCATCGATCAGTGCCAGCGGGCCATGTTTTAGCTCACCAGATGCATAAGCTTCGGCGTGGATGTAAGAGATCTCCTTAAGCTTAAGCGCACCTTCCATCGCGATAGGATACTGATCGCCACGGCCCAGGAACAGAGCGTGATGCTTATCGGCAAAGTCTTCGGCCAACTCGGCGATGGCATCATCCAAGCCTAGCGCCTGCTCCACCTTAGCCGGCATAGACTGCAGACTCTGGGTGATCTCGGCCAACATCTCGGGAGACATGCCGTTGTGACGACCGACAGCGGCGGTCAGCATTAGGAGACCTGCCAGCTGTACGGTAAAGGCCTTGGTTGAGGCCACGCCGATCTCGGCGCCCGCCTTCATCATGTAAGCCATGTCCGACTCGCGCACCAGAGAAGAACCTGGCGCGTTACAGATGGTCAGGGTCGCCTTGTAGCCCATCTCTTTGGCCAAACGCAGCGCGGCCAGGGTATCGGCGGTTTCGCCCGATTGAGAGATGGTCACCAGCAGGCTGTTGGGGAACAGGTGCGACTTGCGGTAACGGAACTCGGAGGCTATCTCGACGTTACAGGAAACGCCTGCCCAATCCTCAAGCCAGTAACGTGCCGCCATGCCCGCATGGTAGCTGGTACCACAGGCGATGATCTGCACGTGTTTGATATCTTTTAGGAACTCAGCCGCGTTTTCACCGAAGGCAGAATCCAGCACATGGCCACCGGCGATGCGTCCCTCCAGAGTATGAGCGATAGCGCGAGGCTGCTCATAGATCTCCTTGAGCATATAGTGACGGTACTCGCCCTTGTCGCCCGCATCATGAGTCACTTCCGACTCTTTCACTTCGCGCTCGACCGCGTTGCCATCAACGTCGAAGATACTCACGGTGCGACGGGTTACCTCGGCCACATCACCCTCTTCGAGGAAAGCGAACGAGCGGGTCACAGGCAGCAGCGCCAGCTGATCCGAGGCGACGAAGTTTTCGCCCAGGCCGAAACCTATCACCAGTGGGCTACCTGAGCGGGCGACTATCATGCGCTCGCTGTCACGGCGGTCGATAACAACCGTGCCGTAGGCACCTTCGAGTTGCTTAACCGTGGCCTGCACTGCGCCAAGCAGAGTGTCATGAGACTTAAGCTCATGGTGTACCAGGTGGCAGATCACTTCGGTATCTGTATCTGAGTTAAAGGTGTAACCCAGGCCCTTCAGCATGTCGCGTAGCTTATTGTGGTTTTCGATGATGCCGTTGTGCACCACGGCAATGTCACCGCTGGACTGATGAGGGTGAGCATTACGCTCACTCGGCTCGCCATGGGTCGCCCAACGCGTATGGGCGATGCCGGTGCCACCGACCAGCGGTGCCTGCTCTAAGGCACTAGACAGCTCTTGCACCTTGCCTACACGGCGTGTGCTTGCCAGTTCATTGTTATGGATAACCGCCACACCGGCAGAGTCATAACCACGATATTCGAGGCGGCGTAGCCCCTCGACTAGAATTTCCGCAACATCCCTTTGCGCCACTGCGCCAACGATTCCGCACATAGTTTTTTCCTACTTACTCTTACTAATTTAAAAATTTACTTTGAGTAGGGCGCGAGAATCACCTCTACACCCTGCTCGATAATCTGTTCTACCGTCTGCTCATCGACTCTGTCGTCGGTCACCAGCACGCTTATCTGCTGCCATGGCAGCTCCAGGTTAGGTATACGCCTGCCTATCTTGTCTGAGTCCACCATGACGATCACCTCACGGGAAACCTCGGCCATCACCTTGCTAAGACCGGTCAACTCGTTGAAGGTGGTAGTGCCTCTGGCGAGATCTATCCCATCGGCGCCGATGAACAGCTGATCGAAGTTATAGGAGCGCAGCACCTGTTCGGCCACCTGTCCCTGGAAAGATTCTGAATGGGGATCCCAGGTGCCGCCGGTCATCAGTAGCGTCGGCTCGTTTTCCAGCTCGTGTATGGCGTTGGCCAGCTGCAACGAGTTGGTCATCACCACCAGACCGCGCTTGGTATTGAGCTGCTGTACCAGGCCCGAAGTGGTACTGCCGCTGTCTATGATGATGCGGTTATGATCTTTAATCAGCCTGGCCGCCGCCTCGGCGATAGATAGCTTATTGGGGGCTATCTTGGCGCTGAACTGCTGAGTCACCTCATCGGGGATCGCCACGGCGCCACCGTAACGACGCAGCAGCAAGCCGGTTTTTTCCAGCACTGCCAAGTCTTTACGTATGGTGACTTCGGAGGTCTCGAAACGATTAGCCAGCTCATCGACGCTCACCTCGCCAGTCTCATTCAAGACGGCTATGATGCTGTGGCGGCGTTGCTGAGTGTTTCGTTTATTCACAAAGAGTTTCACTTAAGTTTCGTTTCGAAAGATGAATTATAGTGATTCGAAACTTTTTTACCAGCAATAAAGATTGAAAACCGAGCTAAAAACGCAAAAAGCCGCTATCACAGATAGCGGCTTAATGAGTGAAATGAAATTGAGATTAGAACTTGGCTTGCAGCGCTAAACCGAAGTGACGTCCCTCTCCCACGGTAACGTCCGTATTGGTACCACCGGCCAGGTAATCGGTATCGAACAGGTTCTTCACATTGAGGCGTACGCTGACATCGCTACCCATCACATCCATGGTATAGGCGGCGCCGATATCGAAGCGCACATAGGCATCCTTGGTGATGGTGTTATCCGTATTGGCGAAACGCTCGCCCACATAGATGGCACCAAAGTTAAGCGCTAAGGCCTCTGTCATCTCATAGCGGGTCCAGATGTTGGCCGACCACTCGGGGGCATCCACAGGCGTCTTGCCGTTGAGTCTGTCTTCTTCCGGCCGTTGATACTCGGCATCTAGATACATCATAGAGCCTGTCATGAACCACTTGTCGCTCAGCTGCCCTTGAGCCCCCATCTCGAAGCCTTTATGACGCTGTTCACCAGATTGAGTGGTGATCGTCTTATCGCCACTGGTCGGGATCACCTCGAGATCTTGGGTCACGGTAACATTGGATACCGTAATATCGAAAACAGCGCCGGTTAGCAGCAGACTGCCATCGAACAGCTCCCACTTGGTACCGACCTCATACTGCTCGCCATACTCAGGATCCAGATTCATCTGATCGTTCACATCATCCGGATCATTCACCATACCCTGGGGGGTGAAGCTCTTAGAGTAGTTGAAATAGATGCTGCCGTTCTCAGCCGGCGAGTAGATCACCCCAAACTTAGGCGATACCGCATAGCTGTTATTGCCCTTACCATCCTTCTTCTGCTCATCGTAACGTACACCGGCCAACAACTGCCATTGCTGGTTGATGGTCATCAGATCCTGAATATAGAAGCCATAATGCTTATAGTCGGACTCAGACTTGGTGGTGTCGCGATGATAATCCAAATCTGGACGAGGCACAGGCTGTCCCGGCATCACCAGCTGGTTCTTATCTCCCGCCTCCTTTAGCTGGCCATAGTAGTAGTCCAGCATATTGGCGCCGATCAACAGCTTGTGCTCGAAGTCGCCGGTGCTAAAGTCGCCGGTAAAGTCGATGAAGCCAGTCTTGTGTTGCCAGTCGTCATAACGATCGAATGGGCTAATGGTGTAACCATCGGTGAAGGGATCTTCCGAGCCCTTTACCAGGCTAGGTGAGGAATCTAAACGCTGACGATTAAACTGCTGATCGTTATAACCCGCCTTGATCTGCCAATCGTCGCTAAGATGATAGGTTAGCTCGGCGCCCAGGTTTGAGATGGTGTTATCGGTAAAGGCCCAGGGCTGATCCCAGATGATATCGCGGCCACCGATCAGCTCGCCTCGACTGTTGAGCCAGCCACCACGGTCTATGCCCGTCTTATCCTGAGTGTGGTCATACTTGAGCGACAGCATAAGATCGTCTGTGATATCGAACTCCAGATTCAGATAGCCCAACCAGCGATCCCGCTCCTGATTGCTGCCGTCCTGATATTCACGCCAATATTGAGTGTCTTGCTTAACCAGCACTGTGCGGTAACGTATGGTCTGCGCCTCATTAAGGCTGCCACCGGCATCCAGCTGAAAACGGGTAGAACCATGCTCGTCGGTATCGAAGCCCAGCTCAAACAGAGTGTCATAGATAGGCTTCTTGGTGACCATGTTGATCAGGCCACCAGGGCCAGACTGGCCATAGAGCATGCTAGAGGGGCCCTTTAACACCTCGACCTGTTGCAGGGTCTCGATAGGCTGCACATAATGAGACCACTGCTGCTGACCATTGATCAGATAACCCGAGCCCGATGACAGCTCGAAACCGCGGATGTTAAATACCTGACGATTCCACTTCTCACTGCCGCTGGTGACACTCGAGTCGTTTACCAGAACCTCCGACAGGTTGGTCGCCAACTGCTCGTCGGTCACAAAGTCGGGGATCACAGCCACAGATTGCGGCGTATCCATAAGATCGATATCACCACGCATGGCGCCAGAGGCGACGCCCACCTTATAGTCGTTGAAGGTTCGCCCCGTCACGGTAATACGTTCGATATTAGCCTCAACCAGGCTGTTTTCGGCATCATCGGCCACTGCAGGCGTCGCCGCCAGGGCGACCAACACGGCAAAACCGACAGGAGAATAGTTAAACGAACCTAGCTTAAATGACATGCAAACCTCACCACTAAACAACAAGTAAACGAAAGTTGCGACAAATATAAATGAGAATTGTTTTTATTTAAGATTATTTACATCCCTTTACACTGTTGGCCGATCCAGTTCACTAAATTAGCCTTATCGGCCAGAGAATTGGCAGTTATGCAATGAAAACGGGCATAAAAAAAGCGACCATAGAGGTCGCTTCTTCTTACTTTTACCAGCTTATTTCTTCTGCTTCACCGGACGGGTCCAGCCAGTCAGATGACGCTGTTTCACTCGGGTGATCACTAGCTCATCGGCCGCCACATCACGGGTAATGGTTGAGCCCGCACCTAATGTGGCCCCCTTACCTATGGTCACAGGCGCGACTAGCTGAGTATCGCTGCCCACAAACACGTCGTCTTCGATCACCGTCAGGTGCTTGTTGGCACCGTCATAGTTACAGGTAATGGTACCTGCACCGATATTCACCCCAGCGCCCACCTGAGCATCGCCAATATAGGCCAGGTGACCCGCCTTAGAGCCTTCACCCAGTACTGCCTTCTTCATCTCGACGAAGTTGCCGATATGGGCATCGCGCTTGAGCTCGGCGCCTGGGCGAAGACGGGCAAAGGGACCAGCACTGGCTGCTTCACCCACAATCGCATTTTCGATAATAGAATAAGGTTTAATCTCGGCGTTATCGCCAATCTCACAGTCGATGAGGATAGCGCCGGCGCCGATAGTCACGTTATTACCTATGGTCACCTTCCCCTGGAATACCACATTGACATCGATCATCACGTCCATGCCTACTGAGACTTCACCGCGCACGTCGATACGGGCAGGGTCACGTAAGTTAGCCCCCTCGAGCATTAGTTTCTCGGCGGCGCGAGCCTGATAGGCGCGCTCCAATTGAGCCAGCTGCACACGATTGTTTGCGCCCTCCACCTCGATGGCAGATGCTGGCTGCGCCGTAGTGATGCTCACGCCATCACGATGGGCCATAGCGACGATATCGGTAAGATAATATTCGCCCTGGGCATTGTCCGACGACAGCTGACCCAACCAGGCCTTAAGCTGCTTGCCGGGCGCGGCCATGATGCCTGTGTTGATCTCATTGATCTTAAGTTGTTCCTCGTTGGCATCCTTCTGCTCGACGATCCCCACAACCTTACCGGCCTCACGAACGATGCGACCATAGCCGGTTGGATCAGGCAGGTTCACAGTAAGAATGGCCAGGCCGTTAGCATCACGTGCCGCCAATAGGGCTTCCAGTGTCGAGGCCTGGATCAGAGGCACATCGCCGTAGAGGATCAGGACAGTATCATCGTCGCCAATATTGTCATTGGCCTGAGCCACGGCGTGACCCGTACCCAACTGCTCGGCCTGCAATACCCAGTTCAGCGTCTGCTCACCCAGACGGGCCTTAAGCTTATCGGCGCCATAACCATAGACCAGCTGAATCGTCTCGCTCCCCAGTTGATGCGCGGTATCTATCACATGCTGCACCATGCTCTTATGGGCGATGGGATGGAGAACCTTGGGAAGGTCTGAGCGCATGCGAGTCCCTTTGCCTGCGGCCAAAATAACGACGTTCAGTGCCATGGAAATATCCTTGAATTATTACTGCTGATACAGAAGAAAATGCAAATTAAGTGGGCCGATTTTAATAGATTGCGCCGTCAAAAGCGACACGCGGCGCACCTTTAAAGCCGTTAGAAATTGATCACCTTGTCCGACTGCAGCAACCAGAGGGCGAGATCGTCCATGGTGGCCTTCACACATCCCTCGATAACACTCAGCTCATTAAGCCCGCGAGCCTGCACGCAGGAGGTGCAATACTTCACCTCGGCACCCTGGGCCAGAATAATCTCCAGCATCTGTTGTAGGTTATAGCCCTCACCCGGTGTTTGCCTAGGTAACACGCCCGTCACGGCATCGGACAAGAGAAACAGCTTAACCTTAGGTGTGGAAGTCTGTTCGTTGAGCTGTATCGCCAGACGTAGGGCGTTAAAGAGTTTCTCAGATCCATAAGGCGCATCGTTAACGACGATTAAGACTTTTTGCATGGAATATCCCTCATTGAAAACAAGGGCATCAGCCTATCACCGCCTTGAGGTCGAAACGTCTGACTCGATCACGTAAAGGGAGTAGAAAAATAGTTCCGGGGTGGGAAGTAGATACAAAAAAGGCGGTCACCCGAGGGCACCGCCTTTTATCATCAAACAATAACCTTATCTGGCAATGTTCTTCTTGATGGTCTCTACAACGCGCAATTGAGCGATAGCCTGAGCTAATTCAATCGCTGCAGCGGCATAGTTAAAGTCTGCGCCAGCATTAGCCATGTGGGCTTCTGCGCGACGCTTGGCTTCTACGGCTGCCTGCTCATCAATCTCTTCGGCACGCAATACTACGTCAGCCAATACTGATACTGAGAAAGGTTGTACTTCCAGGATACCACCCGAAAGATAGAAGACTTCCTCTTTACCATCTTGTTTGACGATGCGCGCCATGCCAGGTTTGATATGCGTAAGCAGAGGGGCGTGACCCGGCATAACGCCTAAATCACCCTCAGCACCTGAGACTTGTAGGTGTGCTACCAGACCCGAAAAGATGCTGCTTTCTGCGCTTACAATATCAAGTTGTACTGTCATGGCTGCCATCCGTTCTCCTTAAAATATCAAGCTAACGCCTGATTATTTTTTGTTAGCTCGCTCGATAACTTCGTCGATTGAACCTGCCATGTAGAACGCTTGCTCTGGAATGTGGTCGAACTCACCTTCCAATAGGCCTTTAAAGCCACGGATAGTGTCTTTAAGGGCAACGTACTTACCTGGAGAACCGGTGAATACTTCTGCTACGAAGAATGGCTGAGACAGATATTTTTCAATCTTACGCGCACGGGCAACGGTAGTCTTATCTTCATCAGATAGTTCGTCCATACCCAGAATCGCGATGATGTCTTTCAGCTCTTTATAGCGCTGTAGTACGTTCTGTACACCACTTGCTACGTCATAGTGCTCTTGGCCAACAACCTGTGGATCTAGCTGACGTGAAGTCGAATCCAGTGGGTCAACCGCTGGGTAGATACCCAGAGAAGCAATGTTACGTGACAGTACAACGGTCGCATCCAAGTGAGCGAAGGTTGTTGCTGGTGACGGATCCGTCAAGTCATCCGCAGGTACGTATACCGCTTGAACAGAGGTAATAGACCCTGTCTTAGTCGAGGTAATACGCTCCTGAAGAACACCCATCTCTTCAGCCAGTGTTGGCTGGTAACCTACCGCTGAAGGCATACGGCCTAGCAGTGCAGATACTTCGGTACCCGCTAGGGTGTAACGATAGATGTTATCGACGAACAATAGTACGTCTTTACCTTCGTCACGGAACTTCTCAGCCATAGTCAGACCGGTCAGTGCCACACGCAGACGGTTTCCTGGAGGCTCGTTCATCTGACCATAAACCATGGCCACTTTGTCGAGTACGCCAGATTCTTCCATCTCGTAGTAGAAGTCGTTACCCTCACGAGTACGCTCACCTACACCGGCGAATACTGACAAACCAGAGTGTGCTTTAGCGATGTTGTTAATCAGTTCCATCATGTTAACTGTCTTACCAACACCCGCACCACCAAACAGACCTACTTTACCACCCTTAGCAAACGGACATACAAGGTCGATTACCTTGATACCAGTTTCTAAAAGCTCAGTAGTGTTTGATTGATCTTCATATGAAGGCGCTTCACGGTGAATCACATAACGCTCATCTTCACCGATAGGACCCGCTTCATCAACTGGCTGACCTAGTACGTTCATGATACGGCCAAGAGTTGCACTCCCAACCGGAACAGTAATAGGTGAACCTGTGTTTACTACCTCGATACCACGACGCAGACCATCTGAAGAACCCATAGCGATGGTACGAACTACACCACCACCAAGCTGCTGCTGAACTTCCAGCACCAAGCCTTCACTTTTGATCTCTAGAGCGTCATAGACCTGAGGTACGGCATCATGTGGAAACTCAACGTCCACAACCGCGCCAATTACTTGGACAACAGTACCTGTGCTCATGATTAATCCTCTAAAACTTGTATTCGTTACCCAGCCTAAACCGCAGCGGCACCAGAAACAATTTCCGACAGTTCCTGCGTAATCGCAGCCTGACGGGCCTTGTTGTAGACCAACTGCAAGTCATCGATAAGTTCACCAGCGTTGTCTGTCGCAGCCTTCATAGCAACCATACGGGCTGCCTGCTCTGATGCGATGTTTTCAACAACACCTTGATACACTTGAGACTCCACATAACGAACCAATAAGGTGTCCAAAAGTTCTTTTGGATCTGGCTCGTATAGGTAATCCCAGTGATGAGCAATCTCATCATCTTCTGACTTAGGCAAAGGTAGCAGCTGTTCGATCACAGGCGTCTGGCTCATGGTATTCACAAACTTGTTGAATACTACGTACAGACGGTCTAGCGTGCCTTCGTTGTATGCTTTTAGCATTACGCGTACTGTTCCGATCAGGTCAGCGAGCTTAGGAGCATCGCCTAATCCTGACGCGTGAGCAGACACTTTTCCGCCAAAGCTGTTGAAGAATTGTACGCTGCGTGCACCGATTGGGCAGAATTCAACTTCCACTCCGGCTTCACGCTGCTTCTTCACGTCCGCGACAACCTTCTTAAATAGGTTGACGTTAAGACCACCACAAAGACCACGGTCGGTTGACACAACAATGTAACCAACTCGCTTAGCTTCTCTCACTTCCAAATATGGATGCTTATATTCGAGAGAACCCTGCGCCACGTGACCGATCACCTTACGCATATTTTCCGCGTATGGACGGCTCGCTGCCATGCGATCCTGCGCCTTGCGCATTTTGCTGGCTGCAACCATCTCCATTGCGGATGTGATCTTCTGAGTGTTCTGAACACTCGCGATCTTGGTTTTAATCTCTTTAGCGCCGGCCATCTTTACTCTCCAATCTGGACCTGAGGTGCCTTAAGACACCTCCGTGTCTTTACCAGGTTTGGGTTTCTACGAACTTGTCGAGGCCAGCCTTCAAACCACCTTCGATGTCGGCATTGTAGTCGCCAGTCTCGTTGATAGTCTTCATTAGGTCAGCATGCTCGCTGTTCATGTAAGAGAGCAAAGAAGCTTCGAAATCACCGATCTTGTTCAGCTCAACACCTTTTAGGTAACCTTTTTCAGCTGCGAAAATAGACACAGACTGGTCGGCTACGCTCATTGGCGCGTATTGCTTCTGCTTCATGAGTTCGGTAACACGCTCACCATGCTCAAGCTGAGCACGAGTTGCATCGTCAAGGTCAGATGCAAACTGAGAGAACGCTGCAAGCTCTCGATACTGTGCAAGTGCAGTACGGATACCGCCAGACAGTTTCTTGATGATCTTAGTCTGAGCCGCACCACCAACACGAGAAACCGAAATACCTGGGTTAACCGCAGGACGTAGGCCTGAGTTAAATAGGTCAGTTTCAAGGAAGATCTGACCATCGGTAATCGAAATTACGTTGGTCGGTACGAATGCAGATACGTCACCCGCTTGAGTTTCAATAATAGGCAGTGCAGTCAAAGAACCGGTTTGGCCCTTAACTTCGCCATTAGTGAACTTCTCAACGTACTCAGCGTTAACGCGTGAAGCACGTTCTAGTAGACGAGAGTGAAGATAGAAAACATCACCTGGGTATGCTTCACGTCCTGGTGGACGCTTCAGTAGCAATGAGATCTGACGGTAAGCAACAGCTTGCTTAGAAAGATCATCATATACGATCAGTGCATCTTCACCACGGTCACGGAAGTATTCACCCATTGAACAACCTGAGTACGGAGCCAGGTATTGCAGCGCCGCAGCTTCAGAAGCTGTAGCCACAACAACCACTGTATTAGCCAGTGCGCCGTGTTCTTCAAGTTTGCGTACCACGTTAGCAATGGTAGAAGCCTTTTGGCCTACTGCTACGTATACACACTTAATGCCTGAATCTTTTTGGTTGATGATGGCATCGATCGCCAGTGCTGTCTTACCAGTCTGACGGTCACCGATGACCAGCTCACGCTGACCACGACCGATTGGGATCATAGAGTCAACGGCTTTATAACCAGTCTGTACTGGCTGATCAACCGACTTACGTTCAATAACGCCTGGTGCGATCACTTCAACAGGAGAGAAACCATCGTTGTCGATAGGTCCTTTACCGTCGATTGGTTGGCCCAGAGTGTTAACTACGCGGCCAAGTAGACCACGGCCAACAGGCACTTCCAAGATACGACCAGTTGTCTTAACTTTTTGGCCTTCTGCCAGATCGGCATAAGGACCCATAACTACGGCACCGACAGAATCACGTTCTAAGTTCAACGCGATCGCATAACGGTTACCAGGCAGTTCGATCATCTCACCTTGCATTACATCGGCAAGGCCGTGAACGCGAATAATGCCGTCGCTCACTGCAACGATAGTACCTTCGTTGCGAGCTTCACTAACGACTTCGAACTGCTCGATCCGCTGTTTAATCAGATCGCTGATTTCAGTGGAATTCAGTTGCATGCTCAAACTCCCAATTACGACTGCAGCTTTTCAGACAGGCGGTTTAGTTTACCGCTGACCGAGCCATCTATGACCAAGTCACCTGCCGTGATGATTACACCAGCCACCAGGCTGGCATCTACGCTGCAATTCAGCTTAACTTTGCGTGTGAGACGTTTTTCTAGAGAAGCACTAATTTGTTGCTGTTGCTCTGCGCTAAGCTCAGTGGCAGAAACAACAGATGCTTCAACCTCTTTCGCCCACTCGTTGCTGAACTCATGAAAGAGTTCATATACAGCAGGAAGTACTTCTAAACGACCGTTTTCAGCCATTACCTTTATCAGATTTTGACCTTGCTCATTGATCTGCTCACCACACACCTTAATAAAAAGGTCGGCAAGCTGGCTGCTCGAAAGCGCACCAGACAGCAGCGGCTTCATCGTCTCGTTTTCACTGACTTGAGCGGCAAAGCTAAGCATTTCAGCCCAGCTTTCTACTGCATTTTTCTCAATAGCAAAGTCAAATGCTGCCTTTGCGTAAGGACGAGCGATGGTGCTTAATTCAGCCATAACTCACTCCCTAATCAAATTTCAGCAACAAGTTTGTTAACTATGTCACTGTGGGCGGCTTCATCAATCGAACGCTCAAGGATCTTCTCTGCACCGGCGATAGCCAGAGCAGCGACTTGCTTACGCAGGTCTTCTTTCACGCGATTACGTTCAGCTTCAATTTCTGCTTTACCCTGAGCGATAATTTTCGCACGCTCAGCGTCTGCTTCGGCTTTGGCCTCATCGACAATCTGAGCTTTACGCTTGTTAGCTTGCTCAATGATTTCGTTAGCAGTTGCCTTAGCTTCTTTTAGTTGGTCGGTGGCTTTCGCCTGTGCCAACTCTAGGTCTTTTACAGCACGATCAGCATCAGCTAGACCGTCGGCGATCCTTTTTTGGCGCTCTTCGATGGCATTCATCAAAGGAGGCCAAACAAACTTCATGCAGAACCACACGAAGATAATAAAGGCAACCGTCTGACCGATTAGGGTAGCGTTGATATTCACAACAGCCTCCTATTTAGATTAAAGACAGAAGCGTTGATTACAGCATTGCACCCAGTGGGTTAGTAAACAGCATAAATAGTGCAATACCTACACCGATCATGGTTACCGCATCCAATAGACCAGCAACAATGAACATCTTAACTTGTAGCATAGGAGCCATTTCTGGTTGACGCGCAGCGCCTTCCAAGAACTTGCCACCTAGTAGGCCGAAACCGATAGCGGTACCTAGAGCACCCATACCAATCAGTAGAGCAACAGCGATAGCTGTCATGCCTAATACAGTTTCCATCTCTATCTCCAATATTCTAAATCTTTAGTTAGTTTGTGATTTAGCTTAAAAAAAATTTCTTCAGCAACCCTTAATGATCTTCATGTGCCATGCTGAGATACACGATCGTCAACATCATGAAGATAAACGCCTGCAGAGTGATAACCAAAATATGGAAGATTAACCAACCTAGTTGTAGAGTCACACCTAGGGCAGATAACGCCAAGTTAGCACCATACATCAACGCAATAAGGATGAAGATCAACTCACCTGCGTACAAGTTACCGAACAGACGCAATGCCAATGAAATAGGCTTAGCGATCAGGGTAACCGACTCTAATAGGAGGTTGACGGGTATCATTGCCTTATGGTTAAAAGGCTGTAATGTCAGTTCTTTAACAAAGCCTGAAACGCCCTTGACCTTGATGCTGTAGTAGATAATCAGCACAAACACACCGATAGCTAAGCTGAAGGTGATGTTTAGGTCGGTCGTTGGTACCACTTTCATGTATGGGATACCGGCAGCAGCTGCCAGCTCAGGAATCCAGTCAACTGGAATCATATCCATGAAGTTCATCATGAATACCCACACAAAAATAGTTAGTGCCAACGGAGCAATAACAGGATTGCGGCCATGGAAGGTTTCCTTCACGCTGCCATCGACGAACTCAACGATCATCTCGATAAAGCATTGAAGCTTACCGGGAACACCTGTCGTTGCCTTCTTGCCAACGCTGCGGAATAGCCACAAGAATAGAACACCAAGCCCAACCGAAAAGAACAACGAATCAATGTGCCATGTCCAGAAGCCTTCACCAACGTGTAAGTTGGTAAGGTGGTGCTGGATATAGCCCTGCGGTGTTAACGCTTCACCAGTTGCAGCCATGATTCATCCCACTTAACTTTGCTTGAAGTATAAAGGAGCTGTCCAATGCACTATTAACGCCGAGATATAACAAACAAAAAGCGGCATAAAGACCACTTGAAGATTGATAAATACCAGCGAGAACATTGCTATGGTTAACAGCAACTTTACCGCTTCCCCCCAGTAAAAAGTTTTCATTACTTTTCCTGCTGAACTTGCTCCCGTATGGGAAAAAGCGAGGGTCGCGAATACAAAATTAGGGAGTACAGCAATGGCACCACCTGCTAACGCAGACAGTCCGTACTGTGCTCCCCACACGGCGAAAAAGACAATCGAAACACCCCCAGCCACCGCCGCCTGCATCAACACCAATTTATAGGCAGACCACCGGCCACGACGTGCTAAAACCTTGCTCAATTCATCTTCTCCGCATTCTTACTTTTTGTTCCTATGACCGGACGACAAATTATCAGGCCATCTTAGAGGTACAAAAAGCTTGCGAAAGTATACCTTTTCGCACATTCAAAGCAAGTTTAAGGTAAGTAAAAATGGGGACTTTTAACGTGATCTACGCCAAAAGTCTAAAAGTGAAAGATTAACAGATGTCACAAAGTTACATAATATTACGTTAACTTGGGCTAATTAACGAATTTTCTCAATAATACCATCCAATTCAGCCAAATTTTGATAGTTAATTACCATTTTGCCCTTGCCTTTTTTGTTATGGCTAATGGAAACTTTTGCCCCTAATTTTTCAATTAATTGGCTCTCTAGACGGGCGACATCCTGATCTTTTGCGGGTTTATCGACAATTTCAGGTGGATTTAAGGTTTTATTCACTAATCGTTCAGTTTCACGAACAGTTAGTTCTTTGGCAATCACGGTTCTGGCGAGGTTAGTTTGCTCATCACCAGGCAGCGCGAGCAGGGCACGGGCATGGCCCATATCGATATCGCCATATTCCAGCATACGCTTTACAGGCTCTTCTAAACCATTCAAACGTAGAAGGTTTGATACAGTCGTGCGCGACTTACCCACGGCATCGGCCGTCTGTTGATGGGTTAGATCGAACTCCTTGATCAGGCGCTCCAGCGCGATAGCCTCTTCCATAGCGTTGAGATCTTCACGTTGAATATTCTCGATTAAGGCTATAACACCGGCCGCCTCATCCGGTACCTGCTTGACGATACAGGGCACCTTGTCGAGTTTAGCCAGTTGCGATGCGCGCCAGCGGCGTTCACCGGCGATGATCTCGTATCCTTTGTCCAACACCTTACGCACCACGATAGGCTGAATGATCCCCTGGGTCTTGATCGACTCAGCGAGCTCCTCCAGCGCCTCGGGCGACATATCCTTGCGGGGCTGATACTTGCCTGGCTGCAGCAGATCCAGGGCTATCATCTTGAGCTCTTCGTTGTTATTCGGCTCGGCCTCTTGAGTCGGGGCCTGTCTTGCCGCCGCATGGCTAGTGCTTAACAGTGCGTCTAATCCTTTGCCTAGACCACGTTTTTTGGGTGTCATCTGTTTTTCCTTAAGCTTGCTCTAACTGAGAATGCTGCTCAGCTCGTCGAATGATCTCGCCAGCTAACGCCAGGTAAGCCTTGGCGCCAGCACTGGACTTATCGTAATACATGGCGGGGGCACCAAAACTTGGCGCCTCGGCGAGTCTCACGTTACGCGGGATCACTGTGCGATAAACCTTATCGCCAAAATGCTGCTTTAATTGATCCGACACGTCGTTAGCGAGTCGGTTGCGGGGATCGTACATGGTGCGCAGGATCCCTTCGATGGAAAGCCCAGGGTTCACCATGGCCGCAAGCTTACTGATGGTGTCCATCAGGGCGGTCAAACCTTCCAAGGCATAATATTCACACTGCATCGGCACCAAGACCGAATCGGCGGCCGACATGGCGTTAACCGTCAGCATGTTCAGCGAAGGCGGGCAATCGATGAAGATAAAATCATAGTAATCTTTGACAGGTGCCAGGGCGTTACGCAGGCGGATCTCCCGGGCGAAGAACTCCATCAGCTTGATCTCCGCCGCCGTCACGTCACCATTGCCGGCGATCAGATCGTATTTTCCGGCGGTGTCGCGATAAACCACCTCTTCGACCGACTTTTCTTCGACCAAGAGTTCATAGGCGGTATTTTCGACGCTGTACTTGTCGACACCGCTCCCCATAGTCGCATTACCTTGAGGATCGAGATCGATAAGCAACACTTTTCGCTTGGTGGCCGCCAGAGAAGCCGCTAAGTTCACACAAGTCGTTGTTTTTCCGACGCCACCTTTCTGGTTAGCCACGGCTATCACTTTACCCACAATATCATCCTGTCTATCACGTTGGTCGATTCGATAGTAAAACGCCCTATCAAATTGCTTGAACTGGTTAAATAATGCAACTCTTAACCCAGGGGACTAAGCCGCTTTGACCACCCGTAGCAGGTGGCGCTGTTCGTCGAGACGAGGCACCTTAAGCTCGAAGACGTCGGTCAGGGTAAATCCTTCGGGCATGTTCGCCATCTCTTCATCGCTCAACTGTCCCTTCAAGGCATAAAAACAGCCTGTGGGCTTTGGCAGATGGTGGCACCATTGCAACATGTCCTGAATCGACGCGAAGGCGCGGCTGAGCACACCATCAAACTTCTCTTCGGGTTGATAGGCTTCGACCCGGCTCTCGACCGAACTAATATTACCTATCGCCAGCTCAAATTGAACCTGTTTTTGAAAACGAATCCGCTTGCCCAAACTATCAAGCAGCACAAACTCTTTGTCTGGATTCATGATCGCCAGGGGGATCCCCGGAAGACCAGGCCCCGTACCCACATCAATGAAACGTTCACCCACCAAGTGAGGGCTGGCTGCCAGGCTGTCCATGATATGACGGATCAACATCTGCTCGGGATCCCGTACGGATGTTAGGTTATAGGCCTTGTTCCACTTGGCAAGCATGGCAACAAAATCAAGCAGTTGCTGCTTCTGCTTCGGAGTAGCCGTCATCTGCATGTCGGCAAGGTAGCTGTCTAATTGGGCTGCTAACACAGGAGTATCCTCGATAAACAATGGGATATTATGAAGCCGAGTCGCAGGGATGGGAAGTGTTTGACCTCCCATCCCGGTCATCAAAATAGATTTTTTGCTGGTTTAGGCGCTCTTTCTGAGCAAGCCACGCTTCTTCAGATGAACGAGTAGAATAGAGATTGCCGCCGGGGTGATCCCCGAGATACGCGAAGCCTGACCAACGGTATCCGGCTTGTGATCGTTAAGCTTGGCGATCACCTCGTTAGAGAGACCTGGTACCTCTTGATAGTCAAGATCCTGTGGCAGACCAGTCTTTTCATGGCGAATCGCCTTGTCGATCTCATCTTGCTGACGCTGGATATAACCCGAGTATTTCACCTGGATCTGCACCTGCTCGGCGGCGCGTTGATCTTCGATAGCAGGACCAAATCCCTCAACGCTCATCAGCTTAGGGTAATCCAACTCGGGTCTGCGCAGCAGCTCCTCGAAGGTGGCTTCACGGGTGATAGGCGTCTTGAGATGCGGATTAAGGGCATCGACCAGCGGCGAGTTAGGGTGGATCCATTGACTACGTAGACGCTGTAATTCGAGCTCGATCGCCTCGCGCTTGGCATTGAACTTAGCCCAGCGATCATCATCCACCAGACCCAATTCGCGGCCTTTTTCGGTGAGACGCAGATCGGCATTGTCTTCACGCAGCAACAGACGGTATTCGGCGCGACTGGTGAACATGCGGTAGGGTTCTTTGGTGCCCAGGGTCGACAGATCGTCAACCAAGACGCCGAGATAAGCCTCGTCACGACGCGGACACCAGGCTTCTTTGCCCTGTACCTGCAATGAGGCGTTCATGCCAGCCAACAGGCCTTGGGCGCCGGCCTCTTCGTAACCTGTGGTACCGTTGATTTGCCCCGCGAAGAACAAACCGGAAATCGCTTTGGTTTCTAGAGAGTTTTTCAGATCTCTCGGATCGAAATAATCATATTCGATGGCATAACCCGGACGGATGATCTCGGCGTTTTCCATCCCTTGAATCGAACGCACCAGGTTCAGCTGCACATCGAAAGGCAGGCTGGTGGAGATCCCGTTAGGGTAGATCTCGTTGGTGTTCAAGCCTTCAGGCTCGATAAAGATCTGATGCGAACTCTTATCGGCGAAACGATTAATCTTATCTTCGATTGAAGGACAGTAACGCGGACCTATACCTTCGATAACCCCTGAATACATGGGGCTTCTGTCCAACCCGCCACGAATGATGTCGTGGGTACGCTCATTGGTGTGGGTAATAAAACAGGAGATCTGCTTAGGATGATCTTTGACGTCACCGATAAAAGACATCACAGGTAAAGGATCGTCACCTTTCTGCTCAGTCATGAGATCGAAGTTAATGGTGTTGGCATCGATACGCGGTGGCGTACCGGTCTTCAGGCGACCAACACGAATCGGTAATTCACGTAAGCGATCGGCAAGGGAGATCGATGGCGGATCGCCGGCACGACCACCGCTGTAATTTTCCAGACCTATATGGATCTTACCGCTTAAGAAGGTTCCCGCCGTCAGCACGATTGCAGGCGCCTCGAAGGCCAATCCCATTTGGGTTACAACCCCGATAACACGATCATTCTCGACGATGAGATCGTCTACCGCTTGTTGGAACAGGCGTAAATTAGGTTGGTTTTGCAGGATCTGTTGGATTTTGGCGCGATAGAGGGCGCGATCCGCCTGTGCACGAGTTGCACGTACTGCTGGGCCTTTACTGGAATTTAAGGTACGAAACTGAATACCGGCGTGATCGGTTGCAACAGCCATGGCGCCACCCAGGGAATCGATCTCCTTAACAAGGTGACCCTTACCAATACCACCAATTGCCGGGTTACAGGACATCTGGCCTAAGGTATCGATATTATGGGTTAACAATAATGTCTTGGATCCCATCCTAGCAGATGCTAAAGCTGCTTCGGTTCCTGCATGACCACCGCCAACAACAATTACATCAAACCGCTCATGAAAATGCATCAGATTACCTTAAAACCTATATCGAAAATAAAAATGATATTGCCCACAGATCGGACAGAGTTACTCGATGAGTAGCCGAGTATTTTAGCATCTGGAAAGCCATAGGTGAAAGATCAATTTAGGCCTTTCGATCGCCAAAGGATCTCGCTTATAGATCTTAAGATCTTTATATAGATCCTTTATTATGTTTACTATTAGGATCGCGATCTTCTGTGGGTAAGTCTATTTACCATTCCAAATCAATAAGTAACGACACTTTGATCCTGTGATCTGATCGCGATCTAAATGAATTAAGCTTGTGGGTAGATCCCTTACTTATCCACAGTGCGGATCTTAGCTGCTGAGATGGGTTGAATAATGCAGAGTTAGATCAGATCAAAATAATACCTTATCCACATATTTATCATTTTGGATCGTAAATTGTGGATAAGGTAGATCTAATCTGTGGGTGAGATCAGTGCTGTGATGGAGGAGGGGATCTAAAGCTTATCTTGCCAGCCGTTCAACCAAGCCTGCGCGGGCTCTTCGGGGATAGGATCGTATTGAACATCGATCTGGATCTTATCCACATAGACTTGTGCACCGCAATTTTCCATCGCCTCGATCAGTTTTTCTGGCCCCTGACAAAAGGTGTCGTAACTCGAGTCGCCTATGGCGCATAAGGCGTATTTAGTCCGGCTCAGATCGGGTTTTTTACTGTCGATCTCATCGAAAAATGGCTGCAAATTATCGGGTAGATCGCCAGCACCATGTGTCGATGAGACGATCAACCACAGGCTCTTGGGATCCAGATCGCTCAGTTCGGCCTTTAGATGTACCTGGGTTTCGTGTCCCTGATCCTCTAGTTGGGCGGCTAACTCGTCGGCGACATACTCGGCGCTTCCCAAGGTGGTGCCGACAATCAGTTCAATTTTTGCCATTATATTTCCTAAATTCAAATAGTTAATCTAGCTAGACAAGCAATGCTGTCAGCAGGCTGATGGCTGCCATCATAAGCCAATTCTTGGCGTTGGTCTTCTCTGCTTGCCGCATTTCGCGAGCAGAAGGGGATTAGGCTTCTAAAAGCCCGGGTGCAGGCTTACTGGCGTAGAGCAGATAGTTGACCGCCGAATTGCTGGTGATCTTCCAGCGGCGGGTGAAGGGATTAAAGGCCATACCCTCGACCGCTTTGGTCGATAAACCATGGGGAGTGAGCATATCGTCCAGCTCCTGGGGCGTAACGAAGTGGTGCCAGTCGTGGGTGCCTATAGGGAGGTAGCGCATGATGTACTCTGCGCCGACTATGCCGATGAGATAGGACCTCAGGGTGCGATTTAGGGTCGCCATCACCAAGAGACCACCTGGCTTTAACAGGTCACAACAGGTGGCCACCAGCGCCGCCTGATCCTCGACATGTTCGATCACCTCGGTATTTAAGATCACATCATATTGAGGCTGATCCCTTGGAAGATCGCCTGCCAAGCAATGGTGATACTCTATGGGGATCGACCAGCTGTTGGCGTGGCGGCGTGCCAGGGTGATGTTATGCTCGCTGGCGTCTATGCCTGTTACCTGGGCGCCCTGGCTGGCTAAGGGTTCGCACAGCAGGCCGACGCCGCAGCCTATGTCCAATAACGACAGCCCATCGAAGGGGATATCCTGGGTGAGATCCCGACCAAAATGGTTGGCGATCTGATCTTCTATGGCCGTAAGCCGGGTCTGATTGAAACCGAGCACATGCTTAAACTTGCCGTGGGGATCGCGCCACTCCTTGGCCAGCGCGTCGAACTTGGCGATCTCTGTTTGGCTGTCTATCTGGGTCTTGAAGCGGCTCAGTCGGCTTTTGTCTAACATGCTTTAGTGTCTTAATTTGTGGCGATACTGGCGGCTATATCCTTAGGGGCTAACCGCGATTTATCTCTGTATTATAGATGATGCCCCTGGCGACTTTGGTGAGCTAAAAGCTGGATCACGTTAGTTTGGCCGGGGGCAGGCTAAGCTTGTCTTACTTTATACGTCTGCTTAAGGAAGTGAAGTTCAATGGTGCAGAAAATTATTTTAGATACGGATCCTGGCATAGACGATGCGATGGCGATACTGTTTGCAGAGGCGCATCCTGGTATCTTGCTCGAGGCGATCACCTGTGTTTATGGCAATGCCACGATAGATAATGCCACGGCCAACGCGCTCTTTTTAAAACAGAAATATGGGCTAAAGGCGGATGTGGTTAAGGGGGCCGACAGGCCTCTGGTGAGACCGCCAGTGGGTCCGACAACTATTGTTCATGGCGAGACAGGTTTTGGCGATTTTCATGCGCCCTGCGTCAAAGATCTTCGGGCGGATCCCAGACCCGCCTATCAATATATTATCGATAGCGTGCGGGCTCAGCCCGGCGAGATCACCCTGGTGGCAGTCGGGCCGCTGACCAATTTAGCCCTCGCTTTACAGGCGGCGCCGGATATCGTCGATCTGGTGAAAGAGGTGGTGGTGATGGGCGGTGCCTTCGGCGTCAATGGTCACAGGGGCAATGTAACCCCCTATGCCGAGGCCAATATCCATGACGATCCCCAAGCGGCAGATCTGGTCTTTACCGCGCGTTGGCCTGTGACCATCATAGGTTTGGATGTGACGCAGCAGAGCTTCTTTACCCGTGAGTATCTCGATGAACTGCGCGATGCGGCAGGGGAGCCGGGCCAGTTTATCTGGACCATTAGTCGCTTCTATCTCAAGTTTTATTCCCAGAAGCTGGGGCTGGAAGGCTGCCATGTACACGACCCATCGGCCATTGCCTATGTGATCGATAAGAGCCTGTTTACCCTGCGAGACGGCCCGGTTCGGGTGGTCACCGATGGGCCGGCCGAGGGCCATACCATACAGAAGTTTGATGGTCGTCAGTATCCCCACGACGAGTGGCACGATAAGCCGTCTCAGCGCGTCGGGGTTGCGGTGGAGGACAAGCGTTTGCTGGACCTCTATCGGCAAACCTTAGTGGACTATGGTTTGCGTTGATTATGGTAAGAGTGGGCCAAGGTCAGAGTAGGCTAAGCCAAGCAATGCTGGCATAAAACGCCTTAGCCCACGCTTTGCAGCTGGGAGGCCAGTAGCCAGATGGCCAACACGAAGAAGATCAGGCCCATGAACTTGTTCTGATTGCTCCTGAACTTCTCGTTGTCGAGCAGGTTCTTGCCCAGGCTACCAACCAGAGCCACCAGCAAGAGATTGAAGCTGAGGCCCATGATGTTGAGCAATAGCCCCAGGGCCAGTATCTGCTCGGCAGAGCTGGCTGTCAGTTGGCTGGAGACAAATTGGGGTAAGAAAAGCACGAAGAAGATCAGTGCTTTAGGGTTTAACAGGTTGCTGATCACCGCGCGGCGATAAAGCTGCCTGGCTAATTTTTTCTGACCGGCGATCTCCGGAGCCTGACTCGGCGCCGCGCGCATACAGTCCCAGCCCATCTTCAGCAGATAGAGACCACCGGCGATCCTTAATACTTCAAGTGCAATTGGGTTTAGGGCTATCAGCGCCGATACCCCTAGCGCCGCCAGCAGGGTCAAGATTAACCCTGAGGTGGCATTGCCGAAGCTGGTATAGACGCCAACCTTCTTGCCATAGCTGAGACTCGAACTGGCGATGAGTAACATGTCGGGCCCGGGGATCAGGAGTAGGGCGATTACCGTGGTTAAATAGAGGGGAAGCAGTGCCAGATCTATCATGGTGTATTTACAAAAATGCCGTCTTGGGTCAAACAAGGCGCGGATTGTACAGGGTTGAAACGAATTTAACAGTGATCTCCTAGTGAAAGCCGCCTCTATATTGGCAGCTAGGCTTTACGCTTGTGAATAAACGGCCGTTGGCCGAAAAGTCTGTTTTCCTGCCAAGGTATTTTCACTATACTGCGCCTCCATTTATACCGAGTCATACCTATGCAGCCTCATCAGCCCTCATCGCCTGCTTATCAGGTAAGGCCTAAGAGTAAAATCTTCATCTTAGGGTTGCCTCGCACCGGCACCACAAGTGTCAGTGTGGCCCTGCTGGAGATGGGGCTCAGGGTGGCACACCAAGCCTTTACCAAACAGGCTGTTATTCTCGCCGATGCCATTTCCGATGCGCCGTGTTTTAGTGATTATCGTCAGCTGCATAACCTCTATCCAGAGGCCAAATTTGTCTATCTCGATAGGCCGTTAGATGCCTGGGTGCCTTCGATGCAGATGCTGCTGAGCCGAATGTTGGTGCATCTTGATAAAGAAAGAGGGCGTTTTCATCCTCTGCTTAAGCGCAGTTTCGGTCATACCTTTGGTATCTATCGCGTAGCCGACCCTATGGATGCAGTGCATCTAAAGACTTGTTATCAAGTGCATAAGCGGCAGGTGTTTGATTATTTTTATCAGGATCAGGGGCTCGCGCAGCAGTTTTTGAGTTTGCAACTGGATGACCCCCTGAGTTTGTCGCGCTTAGCCAATTTCATTGGGTTGAATGCTCAAGTCGATAGCTCTCAACTTGCTTTTCCCCATCTCAATCGGGGCCGCAATGTCGCCAGTTGGGATGAATATAATCATGAGCTAAAGATAAGCAGCAACCTGGCCGGGCCTGAAAATCGCAAGTATTTCAATTATAAAATTTAGATCAGCGATTGCTTAACTAATCGTTTTATCGTTTGGCGCTGCCGGCGCTATTGTCGCGGGGGTAAGTCTAGCGACAATCGTTGCTCTGACGATTACATTGCTATCTCTAGCTCTTCTCTATGAGAGGCTAAATCTGCCTAGTTTCACGTGGAACTCAGCTATCTGGTGGGAAATCATCGTCTGCCGCACATAGGTGGTTTGGAACATCTGGTTCAAGTTTGGGGGAGCTAAACTTTGAGAAGCTCTTAGCCTGGCCGAGGAAAGATGAAGAGCAGGCCAACCCAAGGTAATTGGCACTTAAGGAGCTTAAGCTGAGGGTCAGTAAATAGAGTGACAGCAAGTGGAGTGTGAGTGTGATTAGCCAGCGTAAATCTGGCCTAAAACTCTGGGAACGGCTCGCAGGGCGGAATGCGCGTCAGGTATATGAAAGTCAGTCCTGTGGGAGAGGATACGATCCCAAAAGATCTTATCCAAAATTGATGACATGCTTTTGAGTATAACTTTTTGGTTTAGATCCCATCGCGGGATCAAAATTTAGCAGCTCGTAAAACAAGTAAGATTAAAAGATAAATATAATCAATGAATTATATGGTTTATTTAGTTATGCACCACTTTTGATCGCAAAGTGAATTACTTGTTGATATCTCTGTTGATTATTTCGATCGCCATCTTGGATGTTTATGCACCAAAATGAGGAAAGATCCCGCTGGGATCTTTCACTGTTTGTTTAAATAATCTTCGCTGGATACGGCAAAGGCCCTAGCCTTAGGCTATCCGTAGTGGGCACCATAAATGGTTGTTTGAAAAACGCTCATCTATAGTGCAATAAGAGAGCAATAAGTATGCTTATTTACCGATACAGAATGAGCCGAAGATCTTGCCGAGGAGATCGTCTGAGGTGAACTTTCCGGTGATTTCAGACAGTGCCAGTTGACACATACGCAGCTCTTCTGCCAGGAGTTCACCCGCTTGATAGACCTCTAACTGTTCCTGACCCAGTGCCAGATGACTACTGGCGAGCTCTAATGCTTCTAGGTGGCGACGACGAGCCAGGAAGCCCCCCTCTAGATTGCTCTGATAGCCCATTAGGGACTTAAGGTGTGCCTTGAGTTCATCGACGCCCGAACCTGTCTTGGCGGATAGGCGGAATACCTTGTGGCCCTGTTCATCTGTGGCATCTAAGGCTTCACCAGTAAGATCCGCCTTGTTGCGCACCACGGTAACCCCCAGGTTTTTAGGGAGGCGATCGATAAAATCGGGCCAGATATCATGGGGATCGACGGCATCCGTGGTGGTGCCATCCACCATGAAGAGCACCTGATCGGCGGTATCTATCTCGGCCCAGGCGCGCTCTATCCCTATCTGCTCTACCGTGTCTGTGGTGTCGCGCAGGCCGGCCGTGTCTATGATGTGTAGCGGCATGCCGTCGAGATGGATATGTTCTCGTAGCACGTCTCGGGTGGTGCCAGCGATTTCGGTGACGATAGCCGACTCTTTACCCGCGAGAGCGTTGAGCAGGCTGGACTTGCCCGCGTTGGGGCGACCGGCGATCACCACCTTCATCCCTTCGCGTATGATGGCGCCCTGCTTGGCACTGGATTGCACCGAATCGAGCTTGGTGATGATCTTGCTAAGTGAGGCGGCAATCTTACCGTCGGAGAGAAAGTCCACCTCCTCGTCGGGAAAGTCTATTGCGGCTTCCACGTAGAGACGCAGGTTGGTGACCTGATCCACCAGCTGGTGGACCTGAGTGGAGAACTCACCCTGTAGCGAGTTAAGCGCGCTCTTGGCTGCATGTTCGCTGGTGGCATCGATCAGGTCGGCAATCGCCTCGGCCTGGGTCAGATCCAGCTTGTCGTTCATGAAGGCCTGCTCGCTAAATTCACCCGGCTTGGCGATACGCACGCCATCGACATCCATGACACGCTTGATCAGCATATCCAGCACTACCTGGCCGCCGTGGCCCTGTAGCTCGAGCACATCTTCGCCGGTGAAGGAGTTAGGGCCCTTGAAGTAGAGGGCGATGCCTTGGTCGATAACGGCGCCATCGGCGTTCTTGAAATCACAGTAGTCGGCATAACGAACCTTAGGCAGATGCCCGAGTACCGCCATGGCTACGTCGCTGGCCTTGTCGCCAGAGACCCTGATGATACCTACGCCGCCGCGGCCTGGTGCGGTTGCTTGTGCCACGATAGTATCTGTCGTCATTACTGTGTTTCCTGCGCTGATGGAGTGAAAATAAAAAGCAAAAAGCGGTCAATACAAAGTATCCGACCGCTTTTTCATTAGTTGGAGTTAGAGGTTATTTTAACCCTTTTTTCTCCAAACCGGCATAGATGATCTTCTGCTGGGTGATGGCTACTAAGTTACCGACCAACCAGTAAAGCACCAGACCCGCAGGGAACCAGAGGAAGAAGACGGTAAAGATAACCGGCATCCACTGCATCATCTTCTGCTGCATAGGATCCATGGTTGGTGCCATAGGTTGCATCTTCTGCATTGCGAACATAGAGACACCCATCAGCAGCGGCAGTACATAGTATGGATCTTGTACCGATAGGTCGGTGATCCAAAGCATGAATGGCGCGTGACGTAGCTCATAGCTTTCCAGCAGTACCCAGTAGAGGGCGATGAAGATAGGCATCTGTAGCAAGATTGGCAGACAGCCACCCATAGGGTTCACTTTCTCTTTCTTGTACAGTTCCATCATGGCCTGACCCATCTTCTGACGGTCATCGCCGAAGCGCTCTTTCATGTCCTGCAGCTTAGGTTGCAGGTTGCGCATCTTGGCCATCGAGGTGTATTGCGCCTTAGTCAGCGGGTACAACATACCACGTACGGTTAGCGTAATTAGGATAATCGCCACACCCCAGTTACCCACGAATGATTGATAGAACATCAACAACCAGTGAATTGGGATTGCCAGCCACCATAGGAAGCCGTAATCAACAACCAGGTTCAGCGATTCAGAGATGGCCGATAGGGCCTCTTGGTCTTTAGGACCCACGTAGAATTGGGCACTGATAGTTTGCTGTGTACCAGGTGCGACATCATAGATTGCACCGCGGAAACCGATATTGGCCAAGCCGCCGGCGCTTACGCTAGAGAAGATGGTGTTTTGATCGTTGGCTGGTGGTACCCAGGCTGACACGAAGTAGTGTTGCAGCATGGCTGCCCAACCACCCAAGGTCTTCTTGTCCAGGTTCTTGTCGGCCATATCTTCGAAGCTGTACTTCTCGTAGCGGGTATCTGCTGTCGA
The DNA here is from genome assembly GCF_019457535.1 of Shewanella halotolerans. Taxonomy (NCBI): domain Bacteria; kingdom Pseudomonadati; phylum Pseudomonadota; class Gammaproteobacteria; order Alteromonadales; family Shewanellaceae; genus Shewanella; species Shewanella halotolerans. Next base: position 4,659,711 of record NZ_CP080417.1, read on the forward strand.
GAAGGCGGCGCCGCGATAGGTCGGCATCATCATGCTGCTTTCGCTTTTCTTGATGCTGTGCTTGATCTGGCCATACATCTGCACCTGTAGCTGTTCGGCTGAGGTGTTGTTGATGCGATATTCAACGCCGACATCGAACTTGCCTCTGTGCAGGGTGAACACCTTAGTGTAGGTCACACCATTGTCGGCAACATAGGTCAGTGGGATCTCCAGGCTATCCTGGCCATCGGCTAGGGTGTAGGCCTGTGACTGGCTGCTAAAGTGGGCACGGCCCTTAGCGCTGCTGTCGATGCCGTTACGACCAATCAGACCACTCTGAGAGATGTAGTAGATATCTTTGGTTTGCTGTAGCAGGACGAAAGGCTCTTCCTTGTCTTGCTCCAGCTTGTGACCCACCAGCGCAGAGTAGACGATATCGCCACCCACTGGGTTAATTTTCAGGGTCAGTTGGTCTGTCGTGACGCTAATGAGTTCTTTAGAGGCGGCTACTGCTTCTGGAAGAGCAGCGTCGGCATCGGGAACGTCAGCACTGTGCGCATCTGTGACGGTTGAAGCTACAACTGAAGATTCAGTGGCAACCGGTTGCGGATTTTTGTCTGTTTGCCATTGCTGCCACAGCAAAAAGCTGACAAAAAGCAGACCGATGAGCAATATATTGCGTTGAGATTCCATAGCCTATTTATTACACCTGTTATTTTTTGGAGGGACGGGATCTTCACCGCCCGGATGTAAAGGGTGACATTTTAATACGCGTTTCCCTGCAAACCAACTCCCTTTCACAAATCCGTGCAATCGAATCGCTTCGAGCGCGTAATTGGAACATGTGGGGTGAAAACGGCACTTTGGCCCCAGTATAGGGCTGATAAAGATTTGGTAGCCTCGGATCAGCTTGGTGGCTAGCCATTGTAACGGCGACTGAGCTTGCGCCATAACTTCTCTACCAGTTTGTGCAATGCTGCATTATCCATTTCCAATACACCGTTTCTGACGAGCACGACGATATCGAGCGGCGGTAATTCGTGTTGGTGCAAACGAAAACTGTCGCGGATGATACGTTTAACTCGGTTGCGCTGATTGGCTCGCTTAACATAACGCTTTGCAACAGTTAATCCAATACGAGGATGCTGTAGCTCATTAGGGATGGCGAGTAAGGTTATTTCAGCTGAAGAAGCTTTGATGGGATTGGAGAATACAGATTTGAATTGCGCGGGAGTTAACAGACGTAACTCCCGCGTAAAGGTATAGCTGGTCACTTGCATTTCTACTTATTAAGCAGAAAGACGAGCGCGACCTTTTGCACGACGACGTGCGATAACCTTACGGCCACCAACAGTAGCCATACGAGCGCGGAAGCCGTGAGAACGCTTGCGCTTCAGGTTGCTAGGTTGAAAAGTACGTTTACTCATTATGGCAATCCGTCTTTGTTAGGTGAATAAACCTTATCCCTATAAAAGAGGTAAGGGCAAAAAAGAGGCCGAATTGTAATCACTTTAGTTAAGCCCGTCAACAAGCAAAACCTTCAAGTGGGTAAAATCTGCCTCTATATCTTCTTATCAAGTCATCCTTATACACTATCTAGTGTGGATAACTCTGTGAATGGCCACTACATCTTGTGGATCTAGTGATCATTAGCCAGATCGAAGGTCGCCAATTATAGATCGATCCGGATCGCTTAATAAAGCTGAGTTTGCTGCTTTGTCAGATTATTTTGATCGTTAAGGATCGTTTTGGATCGGCGTAAATAAATAAAGATGATCTTACTGGGGATAAATCTATTTAAAGGATAGCGATCCTAGTGATCTCGCTATAGAATACACCTCTTTTGTATGATCTTTTGGGGATAAGTA